>CAMDUB010000041.1 GCA_945878575.1 Phycisphaera mikurensis NBRC 102666
GGCTGCGCTCCACAAGGTTCCGCTTAGCCTCGGGCGAAACTGTTCGTCCGGTTGGCACCCACGGGGCGTACGTCCAACTGCCGGACTTCTCAGTTTCACACGCCGCTTACCGAGGATCCCGTGCTCACTGCGGGGGCTCGAACACGGAAGGCACTTTGGTCACCAGGGTTTGGAACCCGTTCACCTGGCCGCAGGCGCCGGAGAGGATAGGGCCGCGCTCAGCGGCCATCCTCTTAAGGCGAATGCGGACCAGTATGCAATCGTTTTGCATCAGGGCCACTACGAAAGCGTGATGCAAAAACGCGCAACCTGGCCACGCTCGCCGGAGAGGATAGGGCCGCGCTCAGCGGCCATCCTCGTAAGGCGAATGCGGACCAGTACGCAGGCGTGATGCCTCAACGCGAGCCAGTGCCAAAACGTGATGTCACATGCTCAAGCCGCTTCGAGCTTCGTTCCTGCCACGCCATCCGTGGTGACCAAGAACAGGTCAGCGCAAATTGGATACGGCAGGCGCTGGTACTCCTGCTCGGCGCGCGCACGGAGGCGTTCGACGAACGGTTCTGGATCGCCAGTCATCGCTAAGAACATGTCGCGCGCTGGTGCGGCGACGTAGAACGTCTTTCCGAGCTGCGCCGAGAGGCGCGAGTGCAGATCGCCAAGGAGCAGGCGTGCTGCGTCGTAGCCGTCGTGCATGCTGATGATGGCAGCGCGACCGCCTTCGTTGGAGCGAACCACTTGGACGTCCAAGTTCGGCGCGTAGCGGTCCAGGTTGGCGCGGGCAATTTCTTCTAGCTCGTCAGCCGTCACGCCCCAGCGGATCATCTGCTCGGTGCTGATGGAAACCGTGTAGTGCGGCATGTCCATGACGAAGACGATCACGGTGTCATTCACCCACTGAACGTGAGCGACGTGTTCACGTTCGAGCGTCTGGAAGATGTTTCCGGGTTGGATGCGCGGCATGATGCGGCTCTTCGCCACAGCAAACGGAATGTCCAGGGTGCTCATCTGGTCGCCTTCAAGAACGCGATCGATGTGATGCTGCACCGTCTCCAGCCATGTTTCCGGGGCGCGTTGCACGGTGCGCCACAGGTTCTCCAGACCCAAGTGCCGACCATCGATCGTCAGTACCAAGGTGGTCACCAATTCCACGGTTCGTGAACCGTGGCGGCGACGCACCAAGTCATAGACGGCGGTACTGAATTGCTCGGGGGTATCGGGGAACTGGCTCATGATGTGACTCCTGAAAACTCGCCGACGCCCCGAATGTGAGGCGCCGTCACTTGGAATGTCAGATACAGGACCCGGCAAGTGAAGGAAGAATCAAGTAATTTCAAGTTCTGAACGGTGGGCTGCACCGTCTGTAACGCTTGCCCACCCTCCGCTCATCTCCCTCCGAGCCTCAATTGCCATGAAAAACGTCCTTCCTGAGTTCTTTGCCGCGCCCGCCCGTCGTCTCTTAGTTATCGCTGGTCCGTGCATTTTGGAGGACTCGGCGACCAATGAGCGAATCGGTACGGTGGTCCGAGATGCTTGCCACGCCTTGGACCTGCCCTATGTGTTCAAGGCGAGCTTCGATAAGGCGAACCGCAGCAGTATTCACGGTCATCGCGGGCCTGGGCTGGAGCGTGGCATGGAAGAGATGGCGCGCCTGCGCGAGAAACTTGGCGTTCCAGTGACCACTGATATCCATGACCCGGCGCAAGCCGAGCCGGTGGCGCGCGTGGTCGACCTCTTGCAGGTACCTGCATTCCTGTGCCGACAGACGGATCTGCTGGCAGCCGCGGCGGCGACTGGCAAGCCCGTCAATGTCAAGAAGGGGCAATTCATGGCTCCCGAAGAGATGCGCAACGTCCTCACCAAACTTGCGGAAGGTGGCTGCACGCAGCCCATGCTCACGGAGCGCGGCACGTTCTTTGGTTACCACCGTCTGGTTACTGACTTCATTGGACTCGGCGACATGATGGCGCTGGGTGCTCCGGTGTGTTTTGACATTACCCACAGCACGCAGCTGCCGGGCGGCGCCGGTACTGCAACCAGCGGCCGACCTGAGCGCGCCGGCATCCTGGCAAATGCGGCGGTTTCGGCTGGGGTCCAAGCCATCTTCCTGGAATGCCACCCGGAACCAACCAAGTCCAAGAGCGATGCGGGCACCATCCAACCACTTGCAGAAATCCCTGCGCTACTCAAGAGATTGAAGGCCATCCGGACTGCACTAACCGCTTAGACTCGGAGTCATGGCCGCACCGTTCAGACCCTGTGATCATTGCGCGAAACCCGCAGTGGTGCACAACACCGTCATCGTCGATGGAAAGATGAACGAGGTGCACCTGTGCGAAGATCACGCCGGCGCAGCGGGAATCCAAATGCCAGGCCAGGCGCCGATTCATCAGTTGCTTGGTCAGCTGGCGCAAGTTGCTGGGACGCGCCCCCGTGGACCCGTATGTCCTGAGTGTGGGCACACCTTCCATGACTTTAAGACCACCGGACTACTGGGCTGCCCTGCCTGTTACGACGCGTTTGCCACCACGGTTGGGCCGGTGATTGAACGATCCCACGGCGGTGCATCCGAACACATTGGCAACGTGCCCGCGCGTGCCGATGATGCCAACCAACGCGCCGCGCTCTTGCAACAACTGCTGCGGGAACTGGAAACCGCCGTCTCTGCAGAGCAATACGAACGCGCGGCACAGTTGCGCGATCGAATCAAGGATCTGCGGCCGACCACTGCCGCCCGAATCGATGCCGCACCATGACTGACCTCACCGCCATGATGGCCGGCGACCGCGATGTGGTGATGAGTTGCCGCGTTCGTCTGGCCCGCAATGTTTCTGGATTTCCATTCGTTGGAAGAGCCACCCATCCGCAACGACGCGAAGTGCTTGAAACGGTGCGCGCTGCTGCTGGTCCGGACGAAGCAAGCGTTGGACTGGTGGGCGGCGGACGCGTCGGTGCAAGCACCGCGGAATCGCTTGCGTGGGTCGACCTTGCCGCGCTGCCGAAGCGCGATCGACAACTTCTGTGGGAACGACACCTGATCTCGCGACAGTTTGCGGAGGGTGATTCCCCGCGCGCCGTGGCAGTGACTCCTGATGAACGATTCTCCCTCATGGTGAATGAGGAAGACCACGTGCGCATTCAAGTGTTGCGTACCGGCAACTTGCTCCGCGAGGCATTCGACGCCGCGGTGCGTGTGGACGCCACACTTGGCTCTCGTCTTGATTTTGCATTCCACCCCAAGTGGGGCTATTTGACTGCGTGCCCAACCAATGTGGGATGCGGAATCCGCATTGGCGTCATGGTGCACTTGCGCGCACTGCGCGTCACCAATGAAATTGAAAAGGTCAAGCGCGCCGCCAAGGAACTGCACCTCGCTGTGCGCGGGTTCCACGGCGAAGGCAGCGAAGCCACTGGCGATTGGTTCCAGATTTCCAATCAACGAACGCTGGGAGTGACCGAAACTGGTTTGCTTGAAGAGTTTGCCGGGCGCATTGTTCCTGCCGTGGTGGCCTACGAACGTGAAGCACGGCGCGTGTTGCTTGAACGGCAACGCACGCTGCTTGAGGACCGTGTCTTTCGTGGCATATCGCTGTTGCGGTCAGCCCGACTGCTGGGGCTGGACGAGGCGATGAAACAACTTTCCAGCGTGCGCCTTGGTGTGTGCCTGGGGTTGATTCCGGACGTGGGGCTCGACACGCTGAATCGACTGACGATTCAACTGCAGTCCGCACACCTCCGCGCTGGAGAATCCGGCATTGAGTCCGATGACGATGAGCGTGCCGCGCGCGCACGCGTTGCGCGCACGATCCTTGGCGATCAGTGATTGTGTGCGGATAGGTCCCGTCAGGCCCCAACAAAGATTCGGTCAGCGCTGGCTGCGAAGTCGAAGTCCTTGTCAGAGATGCCGCCGGCGTCGTGGGTACTCAACGCAAGCGTGACCTTTGAATACCGCACCATGATGTCAGGGTGATGCTGCACGCGTTCAGCTTCCGCGGCCACCTTATCCACGAAGCGCATGGCGTGTAGAAAGTCTTCAAAGGTAAACGTGCGCTGAATGACCGCCCCGCTCCGCGTCCACTCCGCGAGAGTGGCGAGTTTCGTCTGAATCTGCTTAGCCGTTAGGCGGGACATAGGGTGACAAATATACCGCGAAGCCGACAGCAGAACGCATCACCCGCTCTATCCTGCGCAGGTCGCGTACGCCGCGCCCTTATCCCTGACCAAGGAATCGCCCATGCACCCTCCATTTACGATCCTCGCCCTCGCTACCACCGTTACGTGCACTGCCTGCGATTCTTCGGCGCTCAAAGATGGCGGAACCTGGAATACCACCATTGCCGGATCGCCCTTTCGCCTCACGGTGAGTTCAAGCGACCCCACTCGGCAGCGTGGACTGGGGGCGGTCACCGACATCCCAATGGATGGCGGCATGGTGTTTGTCTTCCCCGACTCTGCCATGCGCGGGTTCTGGATGAAGGACTGCGTCACTGACATGGACATCATCTACCTCGACCCCATGGGGTACGTGACTGCGATATACACCATGACCAAGCAGCCCCTACGCGGCGCGGACGAATCACAGACCACCTATGAGGGGCGCCTGAAGCGCTACTCCAGCGTCACCCCCGCGCAATATGCCATCGAGCTGCGTGCTGGTCGTGCCAACGAACTGAAGATCAAGACCTCACAGAAATTACCAATTGATGCCGCCGCACTCAAGGCGGCCATTCGATGACCGACCCCATGCGTGCGCGCAACGGTGCGCACACAGTCCGCATTGCCATTACCGCTACCCCGCGCCGTGAGGAACGTGGGCAAGCACTCGCCCGTGAACTCCCTGCGCTGATCGGAAGTGGGACGGTTGCTGAGTGGCATGCACTGCTAGACGCCCGCACGTGTTGTAGCGCGGGAACTACTGCGTTGGTTGTTCTATTGGATGCCCGCGACGTGCCCACGGGACTGTCAGCACTTCTTGATGCTGCCGAAGAAGCACGCCTCGCAGTGCTGCTACTCATCGACGATGGCGGACGACGCCGCGCCAGCACCGAAACAGCAGCGGTTGAGTCGATCGACGCGGATGACTCCACCGTGGCCGCCGTACTGCGCGGGATGATTGGACGACAACCAGAAATTGAGCGCCTTGGCCGTGAATTGACAATTGCCACACGCTTTACCGGCGGGCTGCGCAGTGAGATTTCCCGCATGCAAGAAGAGCTGCAACTCGCAGCGCAAGTGCAGCGGGAGTTTCTACCTCGCTCGTTCCCCGAAGTGGGCGACGTACGCGCCGACGCATTCTGGCGACCCGCCAGCTACGTCTCTGGGGATATCTACGACGTCGTGCGCCTTGACGAACGACACGTTGGCGTCTTCATCGCCGATGCAGTCGGCCACGGCGTTCCGGCCGCCCTGCTGACGATGGTGATTTGCCGTGGATTGCCATCGAAAGAAGTTGGCAACGGAACCTATCGAATCATTCCGCCGGGCGAGGCGCTGGCACGCATCAACACGGACATGGTCACGCACCAGGGCCGAACCACGCGCTTTGCAACCGCGGTGTACTGCATCATCAATACCAGTACCGGACACGCCGTCATGGCCGGCGCTGGCCATCCGCCACCGGTCATCCTGCGCGCGAGCGGCGAAACGGAACTCATACAAACACCTGGGGGACTGCTTGGCGTGTTTGAGGGCGAAAGTTACGAGGATGTGCAGTTTCAATTGCTTCCGGGTGATCGATTACTGATTTACTCGGACGGTTTCGAACAAGCATTCCCTGGTGATCCTTCCGGCTCACGCCAAGCGCGTTTGCCTTCCAAGCGGTACTTGGATGAATTTGTAGCCGTCCGTGCTGCGCCCACGGCCGCGGCGCTCGTGCAGCAGATTGCCCGCCGCGTGGACATGCAATTTGGAAGCGTGCACCAAGCGGATGATCTCACCCTGCTGGTGATCGAACGACTGCGTGAAGGGATGACTCCTGCGTGAATTTGCAACTGCTGGGGGCAGTTGAACCGGACGCCGCACCGATTGCCATCGGCGCGTGGTGTGTGGCTCTGTTGTTCTTCTGGCTATGGTGGAGTCGACTGCGCTTTGCGCGGCTCTTGCGCGATGTTCCAACCACGCCGATTCGCGGGGTCTTTGTTGGACTTGTTGAAACCAGCGGTCAAGTTGAGCATGACGATCCACTGACCGCCCCGCTGAGCCAAACGCCCTGCGTGCAGTACGCATGGTCGGTCAGCGAACAGTGGCGGCGCACGCAAACCTATAAAGATTCCAAAGGCAAGACCCAGACTCGAATCATCACCGGGAGCGACATTGTTGCATCCGGTGCAGCCGAGGTCGATCTGCGCCTGCGCGACGAAACTGGTGCGATCATCGTGCGCGTGAATGGCGCTTCGTGGACAAGTAAGACCACCTTCAGCCGCACCGCCACGCGTGGTGATTCGCTCTATCACACGCAAGCACCGGACCGCGTAGTGGCGGGAAGCACCGGCCGTCGAACCTTCAGTGAAAGTTCCGTACCAATCGGATCGACCGCGTGGGTCATGGGCAATGCGCGCATTCGAAATGATGGTCAAGCGCTGGAAATTGGCAGCGGTGGCGAAGAAGGCGTGTTCATGATTTCCTTGTCCGGCGAAGCACGACACAGCATGATTGCGCGTGGCTTAGCTATCACTGGATTGGTACTGGGTACGGGATGCGCGTTGGCGGCCGGCGTGGTGCTGGCGGGATTGGCGCGGCAATTGCTACCTCGATTTACCGAGGAACAAGCAACCGTGCTGACGGTGGTGGCAAACGGCGCCGTATGGATCATGTTGATCACCGTCATGTGGAGTTTCATTGTGCGCAACGGTGCCGTACGCGTGCGAACCCGCTGGGAGCGTGCCGCATCGCTTGTCGACGTCGAATTGCGGCGTCGCGCAGACTTGGTTCCCAACTTGGTGGCGGTGACTCGCGCCAGCGCTGCGCATGAGGCATTTGTGCAACGAGCGGTTGCCGAATTGCGGGCCGGCGCGGCATCTCCGGGAGTGTTTCGCATCTTGATCGAGCGGTATCCCACCCTCACTGCCGATGCCGCGTTCCTGATGCTGCAGCAGCAATTGGCGGACACCGAATCACGGATTGCTCAGGCACGGATCTTTGAGATTCAGAGTCGCGAACGGTTACTGGAGCGATTGCAATCATTCCCCGAAGGATTGATCGCGCGGGTCATGGGCGTTTCGCGCCCGCCGCCAGCATTCGCTGCACCTGCACAGCGATCATCTTCGCCATCGGATCGCTCTCCAGGTTGACGCGGCTACCCGCCTGACGATCGCGGAGTCCCGTCTTGGCAAGCGTGGTAGGAATCAGCGCTATTTCAAACCATCCGCTGCCCGTGGCGGCGATGGTGAGACTCACGCCATCAACGGCAATGCTGCCGCGATCAACCGCCAGATCCATGACGTCCGCGGGCGCGGCTATCCGTGTGCGCCACTCGCCGCCGGCGGTTGAAACAGCAAGCACCTCGCCGACAGCATCGACATGGCCCTGAACAATGTGCCCGCCGAGCAGCGTTGCGGCGGTCGCAGCGTGTTCCAAGTTCACTTCTTCACCAGCGGCCAGCGCTCCGATCGTGGTGCGTGAAAGCGTCTGCGGAATGACATCAAAGGCGAGCACGCCCCCCGTACCGGGCGCTGCAACAACCGTCAGGCAGCATCCATTGATGGCGATTGAATCACCACCGGCAGGCACATGCGCCCATCCGCAGGGGTCGATTTCCAAGCGCGCACCCGAGGCTTGCGGGCGCAGGCTGACAACGCGGCCTTGATGCTCGATGATTCCAGTGAACATAGTTGGCTTCGGTCAGTACGCGCGTACGACCGCTGCACCGGGATAGTAGGTTCGCAGGATCAGGAGCGAATTCGCGCCGGTCCGGGCCATGGACTGTGCGCCGAATTGGCACATGCCCACGCCGTGGCCGAAACCCTGCCCGACGAACTGGATTTCCGTGCCTTTCATCGTGACCTTTGAAAGGTGGCTGCTGTTCAGACGGTCCTTTGGGGTTGGCTCTCCCTCGCGGGCGTAATTCACCGCTCGTCGAAAGTCTTCGGCGCGCAACTGTAAGACGCGACCGGTGGAATCATGAATGGCAAGTCGCGTGGGACGGTTTGCGGCATTGACCGACATGATGTCGATGGAGCGAATCGATTGCAGTGCGGCAAGTTCCGAAAGAGGCGCATCGTCGGCGATGTCCACGATCCCATTGCGTGTCGGTGCTTGCGTGGCGGATTGCATCGCGGCGCTCACGGCGTTGCCGGCGGCAGGAACTTGGGCTACACGAGCAGATGGCGCTGGCACTGCGGGCGCGCCCACCGAACTACTTGCTCGCGCTCCAACGGCTGGCTCAGAAGTAACGCTTTCGGACTTGAGCGTGCTGACTGCGGCGCTTGCAACGGACGTGGATGCCTTGCTTGCCGTCCGCATGCGGTTCAGCGGCGATGCACTGGTGCCGGCAGTTCCGCTTGTTCCCGTAGCCGCCGCGCGTGCACTTTGCATGCGACCTTCGCGTTCTACCTGCGCCTCGCGTTGATCGGTTGCCCAGCGGCGAATACGTTCACAGATGACGGTGTTAGCGAATGACTGCTGCCAACGGAATAGCGGCGCGTCAGCACAACAATCGCGGTCAGCTGACTCTTTGGCGGCTCCAGCAGCGAGCGGCGCAATTCCATGATTGGGATTCCGCGTCAGTGACTCCGCAGCGTTCGCTGGCGTACCGCCACACGTACTTGAGTAATAGCAAGGAACCACGCGCCCTTCAAAGCTGAGCACCATGCCACGGGTTGCCTGCACCGCCTCGCGCGGCTTGGGATCTTTGGCGACTCCCACCCATGCTTGGCTCGCTTCGCCGGCAATCATGTCGTAGTGACGCACCGAACTCCAATGCGCGTGTTCGCAAATTGAAAAACTGCGTGCGGCGATCGCTTGCGCTTTGAACACTTCCAAGTCCCACGAACGGTACAGTTCTTTGGCCAACACACCTGGCAAGTAGCGCTCAAGTGGAACATCAATCACCACATCAATCGCGCCCGCCTCATCGGTCACTGGCACCAGACGCAGCGGTCCCGGCCAGTCGGTGCTATCGAACGTCACCACTCCGTGAACACCGGCGGGCGGATGAAATTCAATCGGGCCGGCCAGCACCATGTTAAGAGTCGCCGCTCGCTTCGATCCGGCAAGCTCTACCACGCGCCAACCGTTGGCTGTTTGACGAACATCAACCGGCGTACGCACTGCACGCGGAGCGAGCCCCGCGCCCTGCATCATCAACTTGCCGGACGGGTTGGTGAGGCGAACCACTGGACTTGCGCTACGCAGCGCGGCCACGCGGATACGCAGGTCGGGCTCAGTGCTCGGTACGGAGGGGCGTTGTTCAAAGACTGGAACAACCGGCGCAACAACGACCACCGGGGCAACCGGAGCGGCCGGAGCGGCAGGCGTCACGGCCACGGGTGCCGATGGCAGCGCACGGCGCGTGGCGGTCGGATCCTTTGCTACCGAATCGGGCGCGCAGCCATGAATCACCAGCGCGGCGCCGAGGGAGGCCCACACCGCTGCCGACGCAAGGTCAGCAAGCGGAAGGCGCTGTCGAATTCGAGTGGGGAAGTTTGCCATACCTTCCTTGGATCGGCACTTTCCTGCATCCTGCGGGAGAGTTTGCGCGCGGCCGGGCGCTATTGCGCCATCGGCCGCGCGTGCCCCACAAATCAGTCCAGTTCACGGAGCGAAAGACCCATCTCAACCAGCTTGCGCTTGATCTCGTCAAGCGAGTTCTGGCCGAAGTTCTTGACGCCCATGAGTTCTGCCTCGGTGCGAGCGGCGAGTTCGCCGATCGAC
The DNA here is from genome assembly GCA_945878575.1 of Phycisphaera mikurensis NBRC 102666. Classification (GTDB taxonomy): domain Bacteria; phylum Planctomycetota; class Phycisphaerae; order Phycisphaerales; family SM1A02; genus UBA966. The sequence goes on from CAMDUB010000041.1 coordinate 9,868, forward strand.
TGAACACCCAAGAGCTGCAAGGCGCGGCGGGCGCGCACGGACAGGTCCATGCTGCCGACTGGCTTGGCAAGGGTCCCGGCGTCAACGCGGTCCGTCAGGCTATCGATGTACTCCTTGGCGGCGCGTGCAACAAACCCTTGATCAAGACCTTCGCCGAGGCGGAGTCCGCGCTGGGTAAGCATGGCCTCAATCTCAACAAGGCTGGTCTCGCCAAAGTTCTTGTAGGAGAGCAGTTCTGGCTTGGTGATCATCAACAGATCGCGCAGCGTCCGGATGTTCATCTTCTTCAGGCAGTTGCGACTGCGGACACTCAACTCAAAGTCAGTGACCGGAGTGTCAAGCTCAGCCTTGCGCTTGGCTTCGTCGCGCTGGTCGCCTTCGTCGTAGAGGGCTTCCTTGCTGGCGCCGACGTCCTTCATGAAGAGTCGCGCGCGTGCATGGTTCGGTTGTGACTCAAGCACCTTGCGAAGGCAACGCTCGGCGTCGTGCATTTCGCCACGATCCTCATGCAGAACCGCCAAGTTCACCAGCGCATTGATATGCGGCTCGGTGCGCTTGCTGATCAGCGTGTAGTACTTGATCGCCTCGTTCTCTTCGCCCACCATGTCGAGCATGTAGGCCAAGCGGAACAGATGCTCCGCCTGCGCATCGCGCTCAACTGCAGCGCGGAAGTGTTCGATGGCCGCAACGCGGTCACCGGTCTTCTCGCACTCGAGGCCCTTCTTGAAGTGGCTCGCTGCGCCCTGTGGATCGCTTGCCGTGGTGGTACCGCCGATGACCGTGTCCAGAGCAGAAGTAGCCATTGCTCGAGTAGCTCCTGTAAGTTGAGATGCACCCGAAAGTTGGGCGCAAGTCCCGAAGTGTAGCGCAGCCTGCGTGACATTGCGCCCGTTGGGGGTTATCGAGCCAGCCAGACCCGCGTCCCTGCCTCAGAAGTGCATCGCAGGCCGTTCGTGGATTACCCGGCTGCCGCTGCCGCCGCCTCGCGCGCCGCCTCTTCCTCGGGTGTTTCCAAGACGGTGATGGTTCGCCATGCCCCCTGTCGCCAACGCAATGCCATGGCGCCTGCCATGACAACGATGTAGACGGTTGACGCGATCCACGGTCCCAACGGACCAAGACCAGGCGCGAACGTCACTAGCCCCCATCCACCGCCGACAATCAATACCCAACTCAGTACCACCGTCAACAGCCCCGGCCAGAACGTGTCGCCTGCTCCGCGCAGCGCACCAATGAAGACAATTCCAATCCCGTCAAAGGCCTGAAAGAACGCCGCCGCAATCATGAACGCGGAGCCGGTTGCAATCACCTGCTCGGTGACTTGCGGCGCAGTGTGTTCACCACTTGCAAAGAGGGCAATCATGGGACCACGGAACACCAACATCAGGACGCCGCACGCGCTCATATAGATGACGGTCATCACCAGTGCGATCCGTGCGCGCTTTGCAGCGATGTCCGGCTTTCCGGCGCCCATGTATCGACCCACGATGCTGGTGACCGCAATGCCCAGGCCGATCGCGGGCATGAACGAAAGATGCATGTAGCGAAGCGTGGCCCAACCAGCGCTCAACGCAATGTCACCAAATCGACCGACCAGGACGCTCATGAAGATGGCCCACGTGATGATCTCGCTGCCTTGCTGCACGGCAGATGGAATTCCAAGGCGCAGCAAATCACGGACGGCGGCGCCATCGAATCGCCATGAGCGCCGAATGCCAAATTCTTGGTCCATCCGGCGGCCGAGAAAGATTGCTAACGGAAGCGCGGCCTCAATAGCCGTGCCAAGCACGGTGGCAAGTGCGGCACCTGCAACGCCCATCGGCGCCAGGCCAGGGACGCCCGGCAACCCCAGTGATGGAAGGCCCACGTGACCAAAGATAAACGCGTAATTCAACACTAGGTTGACCAGATTCCCGGCGATCGCTGCCACGGTGATCACACCAGGGCGCTGAATGCCAAAGAAGAAATTGCTCATCGCCTTGCCGATCACCACCGCCACGCCGCCAAAGATCAGAATCTCCGCGTAGGCAGTTTCGAGTTCGGTGGTGCGTGCGGAGTGACCCATCATGGAGAACAATGCAGGCAAGCAGAGTCCAAACGGAACCAGCAGCACCGCCCACGCCAACACGCCGAGCCATAGCCCTGCCCATCCGTATCGCGCCACCTCATGCGGCCGCCCCGCACCGATCGATTGACTTACAAAGGTGTTGACTACCGACAGCACACCAACCACCGCAATGATGGCAGCCCAACTCCACACGCCGCCGTTGCCCTGCGCGCCAACTTCAATCGGACCAACCTGTGACACCATCACCGCGTCCACAAACTGCATCACCGTGTAGGAGAGCATGGTGACTACGGTGGGCCATGCAAGCGACCACACCTCGCGGACCGGACCCATGGCGGGCACACCGATAGCGGAGGCGGATGCTTCACTCTGCATGGAAGAAGAGTCGGTCGAAATTCAGTGAATTTAAGCTACTGCGCGGCCAATACGCTTCGCAGCCATGCGCTCAGCGCCAGGGAGACGAATGCGCTTGACGAGACCGACTGCAGCGAGCGAGCGGATGGTGATCCAACTGAGATCAAACTGCCACCACTGCAGGCCGTGACGCGCGCTCGCTGGGAACGCGTGATGATTGTTGTGCCAGCCTTCGCCCATGGCAAGAATGCCCATGATCGGATTGTTACGACTGTGGTCGCCGGAGCGGTACGTACGTGAGCCCCAAATGTGGCACACGGAGTTAATGCTCCACGTGGCATGATGGACCAAGAACATACGAATGACGCCGCCCCAGATAAATCCGAGGAACGCGCCCTTCCAGCCGCCATCAACCAGTCCGCCGATCACTGCAGGAACGATGAAGCCCATCAGAACCCAGAGGGGGAATAACTTGCTGATCGCCCGGGCGCGCGGATCCGCAGCGACATCGGGGGCATACTTCTTGACGCTTGATGCAATGTCGTCATTACTGAAGAGCCAGCCAACATGCGAATGAGCGAAACTGCGGATCCATCCGCTGATCCCCTTCTGGCGACCAGCGTGCGGTGAATGCGGATCTTCGATGTCATCCGAGTGCAGATGGTGACGACGATGCGTGGTGACCCACCACAGGAGCGGACCCTGCACTGCCATGGAACCACAGATGCCCGCGGCCCATGCGACTGGAGCCGACGCTTCGAATGACTTGTGTGTGTAGAGACGGTGGTAACCGATGGTGATGCCCATCGAGGTCATGAAGTAACCGACGATCATCATCGTCAGGTCTGTCCATGAGAAGTAGCCACCCCATGCGTACCAAATTGCTACGGCAAGGACCACCGGTGGAACCACTACCGCGATCAGTGTGAGGAGCTTGACGTTGTTGCCGACTTCGCCCACGGGCTCATGGTCGTGGCTGTAGAGAACGTGAACATCATCATGTTCATCGATATCGTGATGCGCGTGCGGAAGATTGCTCGGTGCCTTGGGTAGGTCGGTGACAGTCATGGAGCGAAAGCGTAGCGCGGACGTACCGACAAGCCAACAGAAGAAGCGCCAATTCGTGAAAGTTCCCGTTACCGATCGTTTCGAAATGTTCCGTAAATGACACTGGCGCACCCAGAATGCGCATCGCCGAGCGTGTGCGGCTGATTCCGGACAATCTTGATGCGTCAAGGTGCATTTCCGCGTATCTTCTGACCCTTCATGGCATTCAAATCACTTCGTCTGGCAGCCCCACTTCTCCGCGCACTCGCCGAGGAGGGGTACGAAACTCCCACCCCAATCCAAGCAAAGGCCATCCCACCCGCTCTCGAGGGTCGCGATATTTTGGGCTCCGCCCAGACCGGCACCGGGAAGACGGCTGCCTTCTGCCTGCCCCTCATCCAGCGCTTGGAAGTGGCTGGCGAACTCGGTGCAGACGCCGCACACGCTCCGAAGCGTGCACGCACTTCTGGCCGCCCGCATGCGCTGATTCTTGCGCCAACGCGCGAGTTGGCGGTGCAAATCGCTGAGAGCCTAGCTGTATACGGTCGCCACGCGGCGTGCCGGACTGCCGTGATTTACGGAGGAGTTGGACAAGCTGGACAGGTACGCGCGTTGCAAAATGGCGTTGACATTGTGGTGGCAACCCCCGGACGATTGCTTGATTTGGTCCAACAGCGTCACTGCAATCTCAGCGAAGTACACATCTTGGTCCTTGACGAAGCCGATCGCATGCTTGACATGGGATTCATCAAGCCGATCCGTTCGATCGCTGCGATGGTTGCCAAGAAGCGTCAGACGATGCTCTTCTCCGCGACCATGCCGAAAGAAATTCGCCACCTGGCGGATTCGCTGTTGGTTGATCCAGTCCGCGTGGAAGTTGCCGCGGTTGCCAGTGCTGCTCCAAAGATCGAACAGCGCGTCCATCACGTGTCGCGTGACCTCAAGCAGTCATTGCTTGAGCGTTTGCTTGAATCAAACGACATGACCAGTGTGGTGGTCTTCACGCGCACCAAGCACGGCGCCGACCGCGTCATGAAGCGCTTGATTCGCGCGCGGATTAATGCCGCCGCCATTCACGGAAACAAGAACCAGAGCCAGCGCCAACGCGCGCTCGATGCTTTCAAGGCTGGCAAGACGCGCGTCTTAGTGGCCACCGATGTTGCCGCGCGCGGCATTGACGTGGACAGCATCAGTCACGTGATTAACTTCGATATCCCAGTAGAAGCTGAGAGCTACGTGCATCGCATCGGCCGCACCGGTCGCGCGGGCGCAACTGGTATTGCGATTGCATTCTGCGAACCTGCGGAGCGTGGCGCGTTGAAAGCCATCGAGAAGTTGCTCGGCAAGGCTGTGCCGGTGGCGCCGCTTCCTGAGGGACTGACGGTTCTCAGTGCAATCAATGACGCCGCAGAGGCGCACGCCCCACGGCGCGAGCATCCGCATTCACCGCGACGTCCGGCAGCGGGCGGCGGCGGGCGATCATCCGGACGCGGCGGCAGTGGCGGGCGCGCTAGTAGTGGCGGCAGTGGCGGCGGCAAGACTGCGCCGAAGTCTGAGGGTTGGTCGAAGGGGCAGTCCGATGGCGCGTCTGAAGGTAAGCCCGAAGGCAGGGGCCGCGGCGGACCGGCGCAAGGACGTGGCGGCGCGAAGACGAAGGTTGCGCGATCATCAAACAGCGAGTTCGGCGCGGCACCTGCGAAAGCTGCGCCTCAAACGCGCGGGGATGATGGTGCGAAGCCGCATCCGCGGGCGCATGCATTTCCATCGGCACGACCAGCACCGCGTGGCGGTAGCCGCGGTCGGCGCTGAGTGAAATCGCGTTGAGGTGTTACGCCTTCGTACTGGCTCGCATTCGCCTTACGAAGACGGCCGCTGAGCGCGGCCCTGTCTTCTCCGGCGCTTGCGGCCAGAGATCGCGTTGAGGCATCACGACTTCTTGCTTGGGTGCGTTGTTGCATCACGACTTCTTGCTTGGGTGCGTTGTTGCATCACGATTTCATACTGGCCCGCATCCGCCTTACGAGGATGGCCGCTGAGCGCGGCCCTATCCTCTCCGGCGCCTGCGGCCAGGATGCGTGGGCCGAGATCAAATGACTGCGGTTGTTGGAGCGCGTCAACGCACACACGCCCCCAGACGCGTGAGCGCCAGGGGGCGTGGAGTGTGGACGCTGGCCGGAGCCAACGTGGAGTGCAGTGTGAGGTCAGGCGCGACGGCGACGGCCACCGGCGAGACCAGCAACGCCGAGCAGCGCGAGTGCGCCTGGGGCGGGGACGCTAGTGACGGCGAAATTGTCGATCGAGATCACGTTGCCGGTGTCGTTAATGATGCCGATCCCATAGACGTGCCAACCACCCAAAAGGCCCAAGATCTCCTGGAACGTCTTCTGACCCGAGAACGCTGAAGTGCCGTATGCGGTTCCATAGAACGCGCCGTTGATTGCCGATCCTGCCGCGAGGTAGTTACCTGTGGAGTACCACTGCCCCGTGGACTGACCAGGCAACAATGAGCCAAGATCAAACTGGAGATAGCCCTCGTCGCCAGGAGCTGACGCAGGACTGTAGACGTACATCGACAGTCGAATTCCGCCACTGAAGGACCCGCTGTTGATGTAGTAGTCAAAGCCCGCGCCGACCACATCCGCAAGCAAGGCACCGCCGCCGTTTGCCCATCCATCCGGGTAGGAGCCTTGATACGCCGAAGACTGCATGCCGAAATTCGAGTAGGACGCATAGTCGGATCCTGCGTATCCCCATACATTTGCATAACTCAACGGATCGGAACCGCGATCGAGCGTCCATACGCCGCTTCGCCCGCCAACGGTTTGGTTAGTGGCCACAGTAGCACCAGTGCCGACACTAGCCCGGGCATTCGCAAGGTTGAGGGTAGTGGTGACGTCAGCAGAAGCAGCCGAAACTGATACGGCGACTCCGATCAAAGCGATGAAGATCTGATTGCTCATGTGAATTTCCTTAAGGGGCTTTCGCCCATTTGGTCCACACTCCCGTGTAGACGTGACAAAGCCGAGACCGTCGGCGCGGTTGTTCCATGCGTTTGCCCCACCGAAGCAAGCGCTTCTTGAATTGCGTTCATCACTTGCAGGCTTCACCTGCGGCTGATGTCACGCTCCACATACGAGAACGAGATTTACCCCCCCCATCCATCATGCATTTTTTGAGATTTTCATCGTGAGTGAAAAAGCGCCGTTCTGACTGCGCTGAGACCGAAAATTGTCCTTGGCCGCCTGCGGCCACAGGGACAGGTTCCAGCCCCAGGCTCCAAGTGCCTTCCGTGTGCGAGCCCCCGCAGTGAGCACGGGATCCTCGGTAAGCGGCGTGTGAAACTGAGAAGTCCGGCAGTTGGACGTACGCCCCGTGGGTGCCAACCGGACGAACAGTTTCGCCCGAGGCTAAGCGGAACCTTGTGGAGCGCA
>CAMDUB010000042.1 GCA_945878575.1 Phycisphaera mikurensis NBRC 102666
TCACCAAATTCCTTGATAAATCGCAGGTATTCCGCCACATACGGGCGGTCGTTACCCATTAGGGAATCGGTGTTGGCGTCCAGTCGAACCCGGTTCCAACTCCAGGCAACGGCAACGGTTGCCAGGAGCAGACAGGTCACCACCACTGCTACCGGCGCGGCAACGATCCAGCGCGCCAAGCGATCAGCGGAGCGGTGTCGGAAGGACTGCTCTTCAGTCACTCGTCGCCCATCCCGCTCTCCGTCGCCGCCACTTCATAACTTCGGCGCGTGAGTGCATTGCGACCGAGCCGGGCAAACAGCTTGGGTGCGGGTCCCCCCAGGCCATGCATCTCACGCAACACATCATCGAATGCAGCGACCGCCCACGCGACGTCACTTTCGTCAATGACCAACGGGGGAACAAATTTCACCGTGGGTTGTCCGTGGCCAGCCACTTGGCACATGATGCGGTGATCTTCAAAGAGCGGCATGACCGCGGCCTGCGCAAAGAGGTCTGGCTCAATGGCGTTCATGGCGGTCCATGCGGCGCGCAGGCCGAGCGACTTTGGTGCACCAAATTCAACTGCCACCATCAGCCCTTGCTGACGAACCGCTTTGACAAAGTCGTAGCGTTGCCGCAATTCATCAAGTCCGTCGCGGAGCAGTGCGCCCATGCGCTTGGCGCGCGCGGCAAGTTGTTCGGCATCACAGACATGCAGAACGGCAAGTCCCGCCGCCATGGCCAGGGCGCCCATATGGAACGTGCTGGAGTGGATGATGGCGCGGTCGAGGCTGGAGAATGTCTTGTCCCACACACGCTGGCGCACCATCACTGCCCCCACCGGAACCAGCCCGCCTGACAGTGCTTTGGAGAGCACCACCATGTCTGGTTCGCATCCTTGGTCGTGGTCAATGGCTAGGAATTCACCGGTTCGGCAGATCCCAGTCTGCACTTCGTCGGCAACAAAGAGCGCGCCGTACTTGTGACAGAGGCGGCTAGCGCTAGCAAGGTAGCCATTCGGTGCAATGTGCACGCCTTTACCTTGCACCGGTTCCACCAAGAACGCCGCTACGTCGCCCGCCCGCAGTGCGCCCTCTAGGTCAGCCAAGTCGCCAAAGCGCACCATGCGAGTTTCCGGCAGAAACGGTCCGAACCCTTGGCGGAAGCTCTGGCATCCGTTCAGCGAGAGCGCGCCCGTGGTGAGTCCATGGAAGCCGCGTTCAGCAAACAGAATTCCTGGGCGTCCAGTGGCAGCGCGGGCAAACTTGATGGCAGCTTCAACGCCTTCGGTACCGCTATTGGTGAAGTACACGCGATCAAGCCCGCGACCGATGCGTCGGGTGAGTTCGCGCGCCAGCATTCCCGCGAGCGGCGGCGCGTCAAACTGCACCATCGATGGAAGGTCCATGTCTAAGCAGTCACTGAGCGCCTGCTTGACGGTGGGGTGGTTGCGGCCAACATTGCAGACCGCGTATCCGCCCAAGAAATCCAAATAGCGATGTCCTTGTGCATCCCACAGGTATTGCCCTTCGGCGCGCACAAAGAATCGATCGAAGCCGATGGTTCGCAGTACCGACGCGAAGCGTGGATTGACATGCTCTGCAAATAGCCGATGGCTATCGGGGCGGTGCTCGTCAAGAAGTCGGCGCAGGTCGAAAGTCACGGGAGTTCCGGAATGGTAGTCACTCCACGCACTTTGTCGTGGATGACCTGTCGATTGTGCATCCCGAGCCTTAGTTTCCGGGGACACTGTGCGAATGCCTTTCCGTAACGGAACCGTTTCTTACTCGCGATTTGGTGTCTCTGGCGATTTGCCCGATGACGCCAACGAGGGCGCCTTGGCGCTCCTGAGCAAACACGTGGTGAAGCCGCGCGGTCTTTCCGACGAAGGGGTGGCGAGCGGTTGGTGCACCGGCCGACACGTGTTCGACTCGGACTTCGCGTGGAAACACTGCGGGTTCAGTGGAGCCATTCTGTGCGCCATGCGCGTAGATGTTGCCAAGGTTCCTTCGGAGATTCGCCGCGCGTACGTGTCCATGGCAGAAGACGATCGACGCACCAAAGAAGATGAAGCAGCGGGCGGAGGACTGAGCCGCATTGCACGGCGCGACGCTCGCGGTGACGCGGAGCGGCGTTGCAAGGAAGAGATCTCTGAAGGTAAGTACCGGCGCATCACCATGGTGCCGGTGCTGTTTGACTTGGTGCATGGCGCGGTGTTGGCACCAGTCACCAGCGACACATCCTTTAAGGAGTTGCGCGGATTGGTGGAAAGCACCTATGGATGCAAGTTGTCGCGCCGCTCCGCGGGCGGTGTTGCTGCAGACATCATGGAAGCTCGCGGCATGACTTCGGATCTTGATGACGCTGCTCCGGATGCATTCACTGCACCACCAGCAGAGGTGTTCACCCGTGCACAAGAGAGTCAGTCTGGCCGCGCAGCCAAGCGACCGGAAGTACCGTGGGCATTGGCCGGTGGCGAGCCACGAGACTTTCTTGGCAATGTCTTTCTGCTGTGGTTGTGGTGGAACGCTGAGGCCCGCGAAGGCGTGATCGAAACAGCCAAAGTTCCCGTGGCAGTGGTCATCGACAAGGTGGTCGACGTGGAATGCCCGTGGGGCGTGGGCGGCAAGGCATCGTTGCGCGGTCCGCTGCCAACGCAATCACCGGAGGCAACCAAGGCGTTGCAAGCCGGCAAGTGGCCACGGAAACTCGGTCTCCTCTTGGCAGCGCACGGTCAAGAGTTTGAGTGCGTGTTGCAGGGCGATCGGTTCGCTGTTTCCGGCTTGAAACTGCAAGGCGTGAGCGAAGCAGCCAAGACGCCGCGTCTGGAAACCGAAGAGCGACTGGACCAGATCGGGACGTTCGACGCAGTATTGATGGGTCTCTACGAGCACTTCCTGAGCGAGCGCTTCGGTAAGGGCTGGCCATCGCGCCGGCAACAGATCTCTGAGTGGATCGTCACCCGATCGGCGGCACGCGTCGCGGTGTGACGCCGGCTGCGCGGCAGAAGTTAGCAATCAGTTGCGCGTCTTTGACGCCGCGTTGCAGTTCAACGCCACTGGAAACATCAACACCCCATGGATGTACTGCGGAGATGGCCGCGTGCACGTTTGCTGGCGTGAGTCCGCCTGCCAGCAACACGCGCTTGGAGAGTCCAGGCATCTGCGCCGCCAACGCGGCGTGATCAAACGGAACGCCACCGCCGCCACGTGGTCCATCGACCACCAGTGTGTCGATGGCGTTGCATGCATTCCAACGCTGCAGATCTTCGGGCGTGTAAGCGAACCCCTTCATCACGGCAAAGCCGCGCGCAGCGATGCGTTGGCAGGTTTCCTCGGATTCATTGCCATGAAGTTGCACTCGACCGCGCCACCACGCCAGCACCTGATCGTCATCGTTTGGATCTGCCAGAAGTGCCACGGGCTCCACATCCTTTGGCAACGCACGCAAGATGTCATCGGCTTCGTCGCGGTTGATGCATCGTGGTGACCCGGTGATAAAGACGAGTCCCACCATCGAAGCACCCGCGTCGGCAGCGGCGCGTGCATTGGCGGCCGTGCGTAGCCCGCAGATCTTCACGGCGCTGCAGCCGTTCACGCGATCAATTCCGTTCGCAGAGCATCGGCGAGTGGACGGAGTCGTTCGGGAAGCGCACCGCCGATGGACTCCAATGCACGCTTGGCACGGGATTGGTCGGGTGACTTTCGCACATGGATCAACGCAAGCATGAGACGTGTTTCGTCAGCTTCGGGTGCGCCGGGGGCGAGTTCAAGCGCACGTTCGTAGGCGCTGCATGCCTCTGTAAAGTCACCGCGTCCAAACGCTGCACTGGCATCGTCGCGCGCTCGCTTTGCGGCTCGTTCCAGTGCGGCGGCGCTTGGCGGGGCAGCTGGAGTTTCAGTACCAACGGCACTCTTCGCAATGCGCTCGGCACCATCTTTGCCAGCAGAGGCCCATGGTCCAACGGCGGCTTGAGTGCCGGTGAGCGCGGCGCGCATATCGCGTCGGCGCTTCCATTGCCGCAACAGATAGAGGAGATCCATGTCCGTGCGCTTGATGACGCCCACGCCGATCAACAGCAGCGTGCATGTCATTCCGTACACCGTCCCGGTGATGTGGGCCAGGTAGCCGACGCCGCCGCGTCCGGCACCCATCGCACCAAACAAGTCCATCATGAAGTACAGCGCCACCAACAGCATGGCTGGCACTGGAATCACTGAGATCAAGAACAGGACCGATACGCGCGCGCGCGGGAACAGCACGATGAACGCGCCCGTCACCGCCGACACGGCGCCACTTGCGCCGATGACGGGTGCGCCACTTTGATAAATCTGCGCCAACCCAGCCGCTATCCCGCCCACTAGGTAGAAGGCCAAGAACCCGCCGTGGCGCATCCGGCCCTCCACGGCGCTTCCAAAGGCCCACAAGAAGATCATGTTGCCTGCCAAGTGCCACAGGCTGCCGCCGTCATGCACAAAGAGGTAGGTGACCGGTTGCCACCATTCGAAGGCGGATTTACTCAGACCCCAACGAAAAACAAATGAAGCCATGCCGTCATCGGATCCTCGGATGGCCCCCAGCATGACGAGGTAGGCCAATGCGTTGGTCAGGATCAGGGCGATCGTGACCACCGGGGTACGGCGTGGGGCTTGGTCGGTGGCAATTGGAATCACGAGTGGAGTAGAGTATGCAATCCACCATGACCGCACTCGCCACAGGAGCCGTAAAGATGACCGCCGCCCCCGTATTTGACAAGGGACTTGCCAACACGATCGCCGCAGAGACGCAGGCGTCCTTTATTGATGGCGCCAAGGGCGTCCTGGAGTATGTCGGATACGACATCGACTCCCTGGCTCGCAATTCCACCTTTGAGGAAACCGTGTTCCTCCTATGGAACCGCCGCTTGCCGAACGTCGCGGAGCTTGCCACCCTGGCCGCTGAGTTGCGCGCCGAGTACGACCTTCCCGAAGAAGTCTGGCAGATGATCCGCGCGACCCCGCGGACCGCGCATCCGATGCACATGCTGCGCACCTTGGTCTCGTCACTGGGAATGTTTGACCGCGAAGCGGACGACAATTCACCCGAGGCAAACTGGCGCAAGTCGGTGCGACTCTTGGCAAAGACGCCAACCATCGTTGCAAACTTTGATCGTCATCGCAAGGGTAAGCCGCTGGTCCGTCCGGATGCGACGATGGACATGGCCACCAACTTCCTCAACATGTTGAATGGTGCGCGCCCAACCGTTGCCGTTGCAAAGGCGCTTGATGTGTGCCTGATTCTGCACGCCGACCACGGCCTGAACGCCAGCACCTTTGCAGCACGCGTCACCATCAGCACGCTCAGCGATATGTACAGCGCCATCACCACGGCCATTGGCACACTGAAGGGTCCGCTGCACGGCGGCGCAAATGAAGAAGTGATGCACATGCTCAATGAAATTGGCACCATGGACAACGTGGAGCCGTACATCAAGGAGCGCCTTGCCCGCAAGGACCGGATCATGGGCTTCGGCCACCGCGTCTACAAGGCGTACGACCCGCGCGCTGGTTACTTGAGGACGTTTGCCAAGCAAATTGCAACTGACACGGGGAATCAAGGCCTTTACGAAATGTCCACCAAGATTGAGGACATCATGAAGACTGAAGTGGCTGCCAAGGGAATTTATCCAAATGTGGATTTCTTCAGTGCCACCACGTATCACTCGATCGGCATTGACCTGGACATCTTTACCTGCATGTTTGCCATCAGCCGCATCAGCGGTTGGACGGCACACTGCATGGAACAACTGGCGGCCAATCGTTTGATTCGCCCGATGGCCGAATACACCGGACCGCACGGGTTGAGCTACGTGGTCATGTCAGCTCGGTGACAAGCCGGGCGCCGCGCGTTTAGATAGTGATGAATTCGCCATCCTTCAAGAGGCGAATGGTTGTCGATGAAACATCGAAGTCATCGGGCATGTGTACGAGGGCCATCTTGGCTCGCAGTTCCGGAGGCAGGGCGTTCAAGTACTCCACGGGAGTGTGCGCCGGCGCTGGACTGGTCTCATGAACAATGAAGTCAGCGGTGGTCAGCCATTCCACGTTACCAGCGTCCCAAGTGGTGTCGCCGCTCCAAACAAGGGTGCGCTTTCCGTCGGAAATCCGGAAGCCGCAGGTCGGCACGGTGTGGCGCCCCATGCGGTGTTGCACGGCTAAACCCGCGATGTGCGCGGTGGCAGTCTTCGGTAGGACTCGCAACTCAAAGTAGTCAGCCAAGGTTGCCGTGCCGTCCTGATCCATGGACGGTGCCAAGCGTTGCCAAAGCCGCTCGGCGACTTGTGACGTGGTGTGCAGCCGCGGAAGGGGATGCCCAGTGCGGCGCCATTCGAGCCACCGCCAGAATCCAAACGCCTCCAGTCCGTTGGCATGGTCGCCGTGCAAGTGCGTCAACAGGATGTCATTGATGGTGCCGGGTCCGATGTTCACCCCCGTCTTTTCTGATGCGTTTGCAAAGGCGCGCATCAAGGCATCGGGAGCGTCAATGAGTACATGACCTCCACTTCCAAGTACAACCGCAGAACTGCCGAAATGTTTGGCAGAGAACGCGTCGCCGGTTCCAAGAATGACCATGTCCATGAAGGTCAAGCGTACCGCCCGCCGCACGGCACTGCGATCAGTTCGGTACCGTATTCATCCATGATGGATCGTGGGAGCGACCGATGGAAGAGTGTCGGTGGCGGCGTGGCGCTCGCCACCGCCGCGCTCACCACGGTTGTACACGCGCAGACTCCTGCAAACCTGGCCAACGCGCTTCGTCCGGCCACGGATCCGGCCGCGCAGTTGCAGACCCTTCTCAACTTTCAAGACGCCGAGTATCGGCGCGAGTTCTTCGCCAATACCCCCATCGCTGAACGCATCCTGATGGACTACGGCGGATACTTTCGCTACGGGTTTAGTGAGGTTGATGATTCGTCAAGCCAAGCGCAGTACTTGAATACCTATGACGCGCGCCTGTATGGTCGCGTGGAAATTGATAGTTACGCCCGCTTCTTTGGTCGGCTGCGCATTGAGTACAACGACTGGAACACCATTGGGGACTTCTCGTCTTCGGGCGATGGTTGGCAGGTGCCGATCGGGGAGATTTATTGGGCGGAAATCGACCTGAGTAATTGGATGGCTGCACAGGATGGCGCGACGCGTGAGTGGACCGCCAAGGCGCGCATTGGCCGCCAGTATGTCATGTGGGCGAATGGTCTTACGCTGGCGGACTACATGTATGCCGCTACTGCCGATGCCAGTTTCGGAGTGGTAGCGCTGCGTGGCCTGGCTGGAATCACCGCCGGTCATGACACGATTGACTGGGACACCTCACGTACCGGGTACGACACCGACACCAATCGCTTCTATTTAGGCGGGAAAGTGGATTGCAAGCTCGGTGCGCATGTTCCGTTTGCGTATGCGCTTGCGCAGTGGGACCAGAACGCGGGGCAGACGGAATTGCTGCCGGGCGGCGTGCCGGCTGACTTTCAGGTGGAGACCAAGTTCAATTACGAAAGTCAGTATTGGGGCACTGGAATCAACGGTGCGCTTGGCGGTGATTTTCTTTATCGCATTGAGTTCGCGGTGGAGACCGGTACCACGCTTTCCGACCCCATCAAGCACGATTCAAACCTCCCGCCCGATGAACTGGGGCGACCGCAGAAGACGGTGCCGATTCTTGCCCAGGCAGGGCTGGTGGGACTGTCGTGGTTGGCGCGTGATTCAAGCGATGCACGTGTTGACTTTCAGATGCTTGCAGGTTCGGGCTCGGTGTATCGACTGGACTCCGGAAACACCTACGGCGGTATCGAGCCCGGGAAGACGGACACGGCATTCAATTCGCTTGGCTATATAAACACCGGGTTGGTGCTTGCTCCGGAAGCGTCCAACATGATCATTCCATCGTTCACTCTGTCCTTCAATCCATTCAAGGGGATCGACGGCCTCAGTGAAACGCGCTTTAGCGGCACGGCATTTCTGTACACACGGTTTGATGCTGACGCGCCCATCTCGGTGCCTACTAATTTCGGTGGCTCAAACTTGGTTGGCAGCGAGTATGACTTCAATATTGACGTGCGAATCTTTGGCGATCTCAACACAAGCTTTCGATATGGTGTCTTTGTACCGAACACTCCGCTATTCACCGATACTGAAAGCCAGCCCCGTCAATTCATCTATGTTGGAGCGACGTATGCGTTCTGATCGTGTCATCACCATGTGCGTTGCCAGTGTGCTACTGATGTTCTGTTGCATTGGGTGTGAACGCGCGCGTATCAAGGACAGTGCGGTGGATCAGTTCCCGCGTTCGGCGCAGGAGCTTGACTTCCTGGACGCGCTGGAGAAGCAGATGGTGGTGACCAACGATGACGCGCTGCACGGACTGATCGTCTTTGCCGACGGAACGGACCTCTCCAGTACCTATGAAGGCCGCATAGCCGTGGCGCGCCAGAAGCAGTGGGTGGGAAGCGGATGGAATCCACCCGCTGACGAAAGCGCGCAGATCGGGTGGATGTCGGTGGCGGCCTGTCGCATTGTGGGGATCAAGGGCGGACTGACCATGCGACTCCTGGGGCCGATTCCGCGCTACGCAACCAAGGAACTGGTGTTCATGGATGTGATTCCGCTTCGGACCGAGAACCAATCGCTTTCCGGTCGCGAATTCGTTGATTTCATCAATCGCCTCGCGCGGGTCCAGAAATCGGGCAAGGCACTGGCGCTTGCGGAATCACCCACGAGCGGTTCAGCGGGCGAGGGCGTGATCCCTGCCGGAGCCCCCAATCAGCTCCTTGACCAGAGTTCCGTGGAGTTTGGGCTGCCGAACTCGGCATTCACCACCCCAACGGCGCCTGCTCCAGAGCCAAGTGAGGTTCCGTAAGCGCAATAATGGCGGAAGATTCTGCTAGAAAGGCACTTAGATCGGTCGTATAGTCAGTTTCGGACCCAGTGAAATTGTGCTTCTTGGGCATCGATTTACTTGCTTATGGGTTCTTGGAATTGGAGGATGGAGGCGCCGCTTGGTCTGCTTGCAAGGACGGTCGCACTTGCCCAAGGTGACGCGCGTAGGGGTACTGTGGGACGTAATGAAATCAACCGAAAGATGACCGTGCCTTATTCAGCGCACAATGACCGAATCCGTTCGACCAGGGTGCTCTCGCCGCAATTCGCCAGCGTGGGTGCCGTACGCATCACTTCGCTGCTTCTTGCCGCGGTGAGTTCCGGTGCGGTGTGGTCGGCGGCGTTGGCTCAGGATGCAGCAGTGGCTCCCGCGCCCGCTGCGACAACCGCAGCAGCTGACCCTGCCGCTTCGGAAGTGCCCGCGGGCGATCCTTTGCGTGCGGTCTTCATTGACGTTGCCGGCAAGGTGCAATGGCGCGCCAACGAAACCAGTCCCTGGCAGGACGCCAAAGTAAATGATGTTGTTGCGGCGGGCGTTGAAGTTCGCACCGGTCTGCGTTCGCATGCAGCGATGCGCGTTGGCCGAAACGCCACGGCGTTGATTGACGCAGGAACATTGTTCCAACTACCAACGATTGTGCAAGATGGCGACACACTGCGGACCGCTGCGGCGGTGAAACATGGTCGCGCCGATTTCAAAGTTGACAAGGTCGGACTGTCCAACGATTTCAAAGTGGTCACTCCAAGCACCACCTTGGCCGTGCGTGGTACGGAATTTGCCGTTGCCACGGGGCCGCTCAAGCAAGTGGAGGTCCTCGGTGCGCGACGCAATGCGATCAATGCGATCGAGTTGAAGTGGACGCTCAATAACACCACGGTGCAAATGTCACGGGACGCGGCAAGTTCTACCAACTTGCAGAATCCAGCGCACTCAGCGGTGGTAGCGGCCAGCGCGCCTGCTACGGGAACTGGATTGCCAGTGACTACGCAGGGCGAGGCAGTCCAGCACGCTACGAACGGTGCGGCGCCCTCGCAGCCAGGCAGTCCGGCACAGGCAACGACCGCCAACCGAACTTCCGCGCGCGCGGAGAAGGCTGCTGGTCGCGCGGGCGGCGACAACAATGTGGTTAGTCGCGTGCAGGGACAAATAGCGGTTGCCAACGACAACATTGATCAGGCGATTGAATACCTATTGCAGGCGGACGGTCAACTGGAAGCAATGGATGCGCAACGTGATGCGCTGATTGCGTTGCAGAACTTGGCTTCGCTGCGCCGCGATGAAGCGAATTCAGCGCTTGAGGCACACGAATACGCGTTGAGTACTGCAGGCGAGCAGGGCGCGATTGCTAACGATGCAATCGCCTCGTTCGACGAGCGCGCCGCGCGTGTTGGTGATTCCGTGAAGCCCGCAGCGGATACGCACTTTCGTGTCTTTGACGATGAACGCACGCAGGCATCCGATGCACTGGCAGCGATCCGCTCGATTCTGGGAGGCATTGGCGGGCAAGAGGGAACTTCGCAACTTCGGTTGACGCTTGACGGAGAAGGTGGCTCGAGTGACCCATTGCTGCAGCTGGTGGAAGAAGCTCGGCGCGCCATCATGGCGATGGGCGAGGCGCACGATTCAGCGTTGAGCGAGCGCGCATCCATGGATGCTGACCGGGGCGACTTGGCAGCAGCGATTGCATCGATGGACCAAACCACTCGACCGGGTGCGGAGGCAGCCATGGCTGAGTATCAACAGGCGGTCGCGTCGCTCAGCGCCATAGTGCAGTCGGGTGGCGGCATTGCTGACGTGGCGGCAAGTGCTCAGCAAGCCGTGCTGCGACTCAATGACCTGATTGAACAATTGCGAGCAGCATCACCGACCGCACGGATGACGGCACTGGCAAACGAATCACTGGCACGACTTGTTGCTGCAACGGGGTCGTTGAACCAAACGTACTCGGCATTGGGCGCAGTGCAGGCGGCGCGGGCTGCTGCTGCTGACGATCTACGAGCCGAGTCATTCGGATTGGTTGAACAGTTGTATCAGCGCCTGCTCTCAGAGCGCGTTCGATTGGTCGGTCAGTGGGCAGCTGTAGATAGTGGAGTGACACTCCGCGGTGATCAACTTGCGGCAACGGTCTACGAGGCCGAAGATGTGCTCGCGGGAGTGGGATCCGCCTTCCTGATGCGCACACTGGCAGAAACCGATGCCGCACTTGCCGCCGCCATCGTGGTTGACTCACGAACGAGCGATGCAGTCAATGCCGCAGCTGAAGAGGCATCCGCCTTTGATGCAGCCAGCGAGTTGTACGCGCGTGCGCTCGATGAGAATGAACAAGCCACGGGCACCGGGCAGCAAATCAACGCCGATTTACAGGCGCTCAACGCAGCAGCCGACCAAATGGACTCGGGGATTGCTGGTTTGGAGCGATCCACTTCGAATGAGCGATACATCGGAAGTGACGCGATCATTGATTCATTGAATGCCATGGACACAGCGTTCCAAGGTGCGAAGGACGGATCGTCGCTTGGCGTGTCCGGTGGCGCTGCCGCGTTGGAGCAGCTTCTCGCGGGCGCTGTGGCGCCGGGTGACTTGGCGGGACTCACTGAGCAAGCATCCATGGCTATTGATGCAATTCTGGCAGCGAGCGTTGATATCGATATGAGTGCTTTCGACGCGGCGGGTCGCGCGGACTTGGCGACACAGTCGGCCTTTGCAGCGCAGCAACTCGCAGATCTCACGCAAGAACTCAGCGTTCGCTTTGGAATTTCGGCAGAGTTCGTTGGCATCGCCGCTCGGGCATCGGCCCTGAGTGCAGCCGACGCAACTGATGCGAGCTCGCGCGCCGTGGCTGCGCAGCGATTGGTGGCGTCACTGGTATTGGTTGCCCAGCAGAACCGTGTGGAAGCGATTGCCGGCAATATCAATGCACTGCTCGCAGCAAATATCAGCATTGGCGCGCAGGCCCAGGCTGACTTGGCCTCCGGTCAAACCCGGTACACCACGGCCAATGAAGCGGGTGCGGTGGCGTTTGGGCGCTTCACTGCTGGCGCTGCATCTGAGGCGGGTGCCGCGCAGCTGGGCGCGCAGTCGGCAGAGATTTCGTTGAACGAAATGGCGACGGTCAGCACGCAGATGGTGGCAGCCTTTGATGGCGCCGAAGGAGCGGCCGGAAATGCCGAACGAGCCTTCGTTGGCGCCACGGATTCGCGCATCTTGGCCGAAGCGCACGAGGCCGCAGCGGGCGCGGGACTGCTGCGCACCGGCGTGGCGGCGCAGAGCGGAGATTCGGCGGGTGCGGTGAACCAGAGTAACGCGACGACGGCATCAGCGAACGCTGCAGGTGCAGCAGCGGCCAGTGCAGTTCGATCAGCAGGAACAGCCAAGACTGAATCCGTTCGCGCGGTTAACTTCCAAGTAGATGCTTCGCGCCTGCAAGCAGACGTTGACAAGTTTGGCACTAGCCGTCAGCAGTTTGAGGCTGCGGCGGCAACGCGTCGGCAGGCGGTGGAGACGGCCGATGGCACCACCGCCGCACTGGCCACTCAGGCGCAGTTCTTTGATGAAGTTGCCCAGGCGCTCTCTTCGCGGGCGAAGACCGATACGGCGGCAAATGCAGCGATCTCCAGCGCTGATGCGCGCTCGCAGGCGCTTGCCATCGCCGCGCAATTGACTAGTTCGGTACAGCAGGCTCGGCAGATGGAACAGACGGCGTCAACCAATGCTGGTCGCCTGTTTGGACGCAGTATGGGCAACTATGTTGGTCGTGCTCAAGCGGCCGCCGCTGGGGCCGAGGCGCAGGCAATCATGGCCAATGCAGCCGCTGCGCGTGCTGCCGGAAGTGCTGCAAGTGCGCAACGAATCGTCAGCAACGGTAACTGACCGATCGCTACACTCGCGCGCTTGAAGGCTCCTACCCGAATCGTGTTGTTTGCTGGCCTTGCCGCCACCCTGGCGGTGATCGCGATTGGCATGGCCGGACTGTTGGACGGATTTGAGTGGTGGAGCCAAGATCAGCGATTTCTACGGGCCCGACGCATACCGGAGCCGCTCAGTAAATCGGTAGTGCTGGTAGCGATTGATGACCGCGCTCTGGACACCATCGGTCGATGGCCGTGGCCTCGCGATGTGCTGGCACTAGCGTTTGATGAGATTGCCATTGCTGGCGCGCGCACGGTCGCGAGTGACATTCTGTTCACCGACGTTCAGTCGGGAGCCGCGGATACTGCGTTGGCTGCTGGTATTGGCCGCAACCCCACCGTGTTGGCCGTCAATATGGACGAAGGCCGATTGGATGCGGCACTCTGGCTGTCCGTGGAGGGGAAGCAGGCGTTGAATTCGTTAGTGGCGGCGATCGCCGAAGACATCACTGCCGAGCCGGAGGCTATTGCTGATCAGGCTGGACTCGAAGGTGTCCGGCGTGAACGATTCTTGGAGCGCTCCACCAACTTCAAGAAACTGGCAGCATGGAAGGAATTGTTGCGGCTTCGTAACGTCGGTACTCCGCCAGCTGATGCGCAGGCGTATCGATTGTTACTTACCAAGCAGGACGCAACCCTGGAACGCTTCGCTGAGCGAAATTCGGTGAATGAGGCGTTTGAACGCGATCAGTCATTTGCGTTGCTCGCGCGATTTATGTCAGCAAGTAAAGGCGAAGGCTCGGCGATGGACGCGCCTCCGATGGCGCAGTTCGCAGAGCGCGCCGCAGGCGTTGGCTTTGTCAATTGTGCGCCTGACAACGATGGCCAGTACCGGCGCGTTCGACCATTTTGGCGCACTCCGTACGGATCATTGCCGCAGTTTGGTTTAGCGGCGGGGTTGCTGCAAATGGGTATCGCGCCGGCTTCAATCCGTGAGGAGCCCGAAGCATTGGTATTTCCTGATGGGCGTCGATTACCGCTTGAGAATGGCCACATCTATGTTGATTGGCCCACTGAAATGTTTGAGGCGATCGGCGGTACTGTTGAGTCAGCCGATGAGCGCGACGAGACCGGGGTGATTGCCATTGGAGCACTGATTGATCTTGCTAATCAGCGCAAATTGCTGGCTGAGCAGGAGCAGCGCTATCGAGATCTTGGCGCAGACATTGCTGCCGCGCAGGCGCTTCCGGCTGAGGCAATGACACTCGTGCCGGTGGACGCGGCGGTGCGCGCTGCCATAAAGGAGCAGGGTGAGTTCATTGCCGGTGATCTTTCGGTGCGCGGCACCGGCGACATCAAGGACGCCACTGACGATGAGCGAAAGCAGGTTGGCACGTACCGTGAATGGTGGCGACTTGATCAAGAGATTCCGGCATCGCGTGAGAAGATTGCTGATGCTGCGGAGGAAGCCCGCGATGGCCTGGAGGGTCGATTGGTATTTGTCGGGTTCATAGCCACAGGGGTCATGGCGGACATGATCAATACCGTCAATGGTCCACGGACTCCGGGTGTGTACTTTCATGCCGCAGTGGCGGACATGGTGATTTCGAGTCAATCTGTATATCTGTGGCCGCCATGGAGCGGGTGGCTCATCGGCGCAGTGTTTGGTCTGATTTGTGCGGTGATTGCGTGGAAGTCGGGCGCGGGTATCAGTACGGCTGTGACATTTTCTATCGCTGGCGCATGGGTACTTCTCTCTGGATTCTGGGCCTTTGAATTTCATGACCTGATGATTCCAGTGGCGGTGCCGGTGCTCGCGGCCATTGCGTCTCAGGCGGCAAGTGTTTCCACGGCTGCGGTCGTTAACCAGCGTGAAAAGGCGCGTATCACTCGCCAGTTTCGTGCGCGAGTCAGTCCGCAGCTGGTTGAACGTTTGGCTGCCAATCCGGATGCCTTGTCCATGCGCGGGGAGCAGCGGACCGCCACCATTCTGTTTGGCGACCTTGCCGGATTTACCACTATCAGCGAAACGTTAGGTTCGGAAGCCGTGGTTGCCACGCTCAATCTGTACATGTCCGCGATGGCCCATGAACTGACCGAACGCCGCGCGTACGTCAACAAGTTCTTGGGTGACGGGTTGTTGGCTTTTTGGAGCGCGTTCGAACCCGAGCCTGAGCAGGGGCAACTGGCAGCAGAGGCATGTCGCGCATGTCAGCGCGTAGTGAAGGCGATCGGCGAGCGCCCCGATCGGCAGTCGCTTCCCAAAGTTTCACTGCGACTGGGCGTTGCCACCGGTCCGGTGACCATTGGTGACTGCGGAGCTCCGCCCGACCTCAACGATTACACGGTGATTGGTGACAGTGCCAACCTTGCTGCGCGATTGGAGAGTGCCAACAAGCAGTTCGGTACAGCCATCCTGTTCTGTGGAAACACGCGTGCCCTGATTCGTGATTCCGGCGGCCTGGCCATTGTGTCGCTCGGGCGCGTGGTGGTGGTGGGGCAGAGTATTCCGATCGATCTGTTCACCATGCTGGTGGAGGATCCGCAAGTGGGTTGGATTGAGAGCGTGGATCGCGCGGTGCAAGCTTTCGCACGCGCGGATTTCCCCGCGTGCGCAGCAGCATGGGACGCGCACGAGCAAGCATTCGGGGTGAGCAAATTGACGGTGCCATTCCGTGATGCGCTTACAGACCCCGCGGATAAGCGCGATGGGGTGTTGCGGCTGCGTTCGAAATGAAAGTGGCGCGGGCGAGGGCGTCGGCACGAGTACGGGCGTTGCTACCGGCACGGGTGCGCCTGAACATGAACATGAGCCGCGAGCGCAGGTCTTACAGCCGCTTGATGATCAGCCCCGTCTGGTCGTCTTCAAGAGGCGCGTGCTGCGTGAAGGCGTGTACTTCGCACTTGATTGCATCCAGGATTTCACGAGCGGTACGGTCCCGTGCCCCGCGGACGATCTTGCGAATGCGATCTTCGTCAAACAAGACGCGCGCTGGATCGGCGGCCTCATAGAAGCCGTCAGTGATGGCTACCAGAATGTCGCCGGTGGCTAAGGTGTAGCGCTGCGAATCTTCATCGGCGTAGGGCAAGGCCACAACGCCGAGCGGCGGCATGTCCGCGCCTTGGGTGACGAAGGTGTCAGAAGCGCGGCTGTAGATCAGAATGGGTCCCTGACCGGCAGAAATAGTATTGACCGCACCAGTTCGGCAGTCCAGACGCGCAAGCCAAGCGGTCACGAAACGTCCATCGGGAAGATCTTCGCACAATTGCGCATTGATCTCCTCCGCAAGTTTGACAATGGGATGCCGCAGGCGAAGACCCAGACGCAACATGCCGCGCATTTGCACGCTTGAGAGCGCGCTGGCAACGCCGTGACCAGTGGCATCTGCAATGGCAAACACATACTCGTCAGGCTCAGTGCCCGGCGAGGCAATACTCCCGTTGAGCAGACCAATCACGTCGTACGCATCGCCACCGCAGGACTCCGCCGGGCAACTTTCGCCAGCAATATCCCAACCAGCAGTCTGGGTAATGTCCTTTGGAAACGTGCCTGCTTGAATGTCCTTGGCGACGTCCATTTCGCGCTCAAGACGCTCGCGTTCCACGCGATCTTCAATCAATCGGCCGCGCTTCATGGCGACCGCGGCATTGGCCGCGAGGCCCGAGGCGAGTGACTCATC
>CAMDUB010000043.1 GCA_945878575.1 Phycisphaera mikurensis NBRC 102666
GTTTGCGGATGCGGTGTAGCCGCTACCGTTCCAGACGCTGATTCCCTGCAGGATGTTCATGGTGAGCGTGGTGCCCACCAAGTCTGAGCCGATACCCGGTTCATCGCCAGAGAATGGGAAGCTGGGGTCAAGTCCGAGTTCCCCTTCAAACACTCGGAGCGACGGGGCGATCACTACGCCGGTGGTGTCATTCCATCCGCCGGTGATGAGTGAGCTGCCGGATGCGGTCACCCAAATGTCCGGATGCGGCTCCTTGGTTGCGGCGAAGGTTGCGGAGGCGATCGATGCGGTAACGATTGAGGAAACAATGAAGGCGCGTGACATAGTGATGAACTCCTAAACGAAATGAAATCAGAAAGGTTGTTGAGTGATGGTGACCATCAGTGTTTGAAGAGTGATGAGTGCTTTACGGGCACGCCCCCCATGCGCCGAGCAGTGTTCCGAGATCAGCGCCATCGACGACACCATTGCCGTCAAAATCCGCGCTGCCGGGTAGCCCCCATGCGCCAAGCAGAATGCCAAGATCGGCACCATTGACAACGCGGTCATTGTTCAGGTCACCAATGCACACGGGTGGATTCATGGCCTGCTGCGCAGCAAGGTATGCCGCGTCAAAGGTGGTCTGTGATGCACCGCCATTGAGAATGATCCAATACTCCTGTGAAGGCAGCAGCGTTGGTGCTGTGGAGTACAACTCAAGCGGCGCGAGATACACGCCTATATCGGGCGTGGCGGAACCCGCCGCTGGTTGCAGCGTCATGGAAAGATGCCGGTGCCACCCGCCATCCGATTGCACTGCAAGATCAAAGCCTGCCACTGGTCCATTGGAACTGGTGGTATTGGCGGTGAGATATGAAATTCGCAAGCGCTCGCCAGCGAGTGGCCCCGCTGGAGAAGTTTCCACAAAGGTGGTTCCATTCCAGACCAAAATGGGACCAGTGAAGCGGAATCCAATCCGAGTGCTCACTGGGAATGTGCCCGGCAATGCGTCATAGCCTGGATTACTAGTGAACCACGCAGAACCAGTATCTCCGAACGCGCCGGCGAAGACGCGTTGGTCTTCTCCGTAACCACTGGTAGTCACTGCCGTGGTGGTCACTCGACCGTCAACCGTACGTAGTCCCACATCACTCGTGTGCTGGGCGGTCGCCGAAGCCGCGGTCGCAAGTATGAACGCTAAGCAAGCGCTGAGCGATTTGATTTGAAGTTGCATGTCATGTCTCCGTGAATGAATGAAGTGATGAAAGGTAGATGCGCTTACTGAGGTGCAGTTCATTGCAAATCAGGGTCGAATTTGTTTTCCTGCATGCTGCGATAGACATCCTCAAACTGCAGGGTGCCAACGTGCCCATCCACGAACGCATAATTGCTCTGGCTTCCGCTACCAGGAGTCCGCCGGTCGATCGCATTGATCTGCACCTGCGAAGCCGCGGTCTTGGCGGGGTCTGGGCTTGAAGCCCAATCCTCGATATGCGGATGGTCGGCCGAAGCAAAACTGCCTTGTTCTGCCATCAGCAGGAAGCAGACGATTCGGTCAGGATTCTGCACCTGCTGCAGCCGGTCGGCACCTGCTCCTGGTCCATCAAGGGCAACCAGTGGGGAATAGGTGCGCGAGAGGTAGTTATTCATTCCATAGCTGGTTCTTCGATAAAGCGCGGGAGTGCTATTGCCGACTGGTTCGCCATCGCCACCAGCCTCAAGTGGCCAGTGAGGACTTTGATCCAGCGGGCTCTTCAGCGCAATCGGGCTGTTACCGAAGTACGGACGGAGCCGTTCGACAAACGAGTTCTGTGCATTGGCAAACGAACCGTGCGGAAGTCCAACATCGACAAACCGTTCGTCGTTCAAGTTGATGTATGCGAGGTGTGCCACGGTGAGTCCGCGGAGGTTCGAGAGATCTGCTGTTGCGAGCGCCGTGCGCCGCGCGCTCGAGATCGCCGGAATCATGACACTGGTAAGGACGCCAATGATTCCGATGACAACCAGCAACTCAATGATGGTGAATGCCGAGCGTTTCGCTCTGCAGCCGATGCGAGAATGCATATGGATAACAACCTTCAGCGTTCTGCTTGTGCAGAAACGCAATGTGTGCATAGAAGTGTCCGTGCGCACGAGCGCCGGACGGCATTGCCCTTCAGGCAACGCGGCACATCAGGTCAGCAGGTTGGGGGTGGTCGAGCCGCGAGCGCCGGGATCGGCAGCGGTGCAGCACTGACCGCCGGTGCCGGCCAACTGGCAACGGCGACCAGCGCGTGGAAGGCTGGAACAGGCGCATCAGCACCTGTAGTCGTTGCGAGCGTTAGAAGCAGTTCGCAAGTGGCGCAGGTGGATTCGTCGTGCTGGTGTGGGACAGCAGCATGGTCGTCGTGACCATCATGGCCATCATGGCCATCATGATCATCATGATCATCGTGATCACCACTGCCGTGATCGCTAGCGCTACGAGCCGGATCGGCGTGGTGAGCGTGATCCGTGTGACTTGCGCAGACAACGCGGGCGTGCCCGGCAGTTGATTCGGCCGTCAGATGCAGCGCTCGAAGACCAACTCCACCCGCCGCGACGAGGGTCACGGTGATGAGGGCGAGCAGGAATCGGAGGTTTCGTGGCACGGGTGGATGAGTATATCCAACAACGCACGCACTTCCGTCATTGTTCGCTCGGTTTGGCGCATCGGCAACCATTTACACTCGCCACATGCCTCGTCCTGACCGCCCCGGTTCTTCTCATCGTCCTGCACGCTTTGGCCGCACTGAAGGGGCGGCCCGTGTCACTCGACCGCCGCTGCAGGTGATGCCAACAACGCTGTGGGAGTACCCAAGTCAGCATTACGACTGGACGGACGCCGACGGCAGGCGCCACACCATGCAGGGCGACAAGGATTACGCAGGCGCAACTCCGTCATGGGTGATCTGGCAATTGCTCATGCGCTACTCGCGCGAGAATGATCGCGTCATTGATCCGATGTGCGGCAGTGGCACCACGATTGATGTGTGCAAGAGCATTGGTCGCCCAGTGAAGGGCTATGACCTAGTGCCGCGCCGCGAGGACATTCTGCAAGCCGATGCGCGCAAGTTGCCCCTGGAAGATGGCAGCGTCGACTTTGTGTTCTTGGATCCGCCGTACTCCACGCACATTGAGTATTCCGATGACGCGCGATGCATCGGCAAGCTTGACGCTGCCGGCGATGACGGCGGCAAGGCGTACTACGCGGCGATGACCAAAGTCATTTCCGAGTGTCACCGGGTGATGAAGAATCGTCGCTACTTGGGTCTCTATGTGAGCGATAGCTGGAAGAAGAAAAAGGGTGCACCCACTGGCAGCGGCGCTGGCACATTCATGCCGATTGGTTTTGAATTGTTCGCCATGATGCGCAAACTGTTTGTGCCGGTGGACATCATTTGCGTGGTGCGGCAGAATCAGAAACTAGAGAAGGGCAACTGGCGCAAGACCGCCGTCGAAGAGAACTTCTATCTGCGCGGATTCAACTACCTATTCATCATGAAGAAGGTGGACGATGTGGTGCAGGGCGCTGGCACGCATGGACAAGCGCCGGGACGCGATCGCAAGTAAGGGCGGCCCGGCAACAAGGGAATGATCAGTGGCTACAAACGGTCACGGCGCCCACGTTGCTGGACGTGGCACTGCGCCCGCGCCATCATCGTTACGCATGCGTGCGTCCGGGGCTTGGCCTTGCGCGGAAGCTGCCATACGGAGAAGTCGCCAGGCGTTTTCGTCGCGCAGGGTGCGGAGTGCAGCAAGTTCTGGATCGGTGGCCGCTGCGGTCACTAACTCGGCGCCGTCGGAAGGCGCAGGGGTTTCGCGTCGGGCATCTTGCCATTCCGTGAGTCGCCGGATCATGTCTTGGTCAACGATCTTCCAACGATCGATTCCGCCGTCAAGGACTGCGGTTGCTGCGTCACTTGCTGTCGGCGGGCTGCCGGCATCAGCAAGGTCTGCCGCATCGCGCCGTGCGCGTCCCTCCGCAAAGAACTGCGGGAACGTGGCGTTCAACCACGCGGCGGTCAGTCGTTCGCCAAGCGCTTGGTCCATGGTTGCAATTGAAGCGATGGCGTCACGCTGTGATTGGCGTCGCGCCTTACCGGCCTGATGAACGCGCGTGACAATGCCGCGCACTTCCGGTGCGTTACGGAATGATTCGGGACTGCCGTCCTTGCCATCGCGCTTGGCACGCACGCCAAACAGGAGGAAATCGCGGAGCGCTTCCAGTCCGACACGGCGCGCTTCATCGGCACTGGTTCTCAGGCGCTCAGCATGCGCAGTCAGCAACACTAATGCGGCGTTGCGTTCGACCTCGTTTTCAATCACCAATGCCGCGGAGATTGGATCAGCATCCGATTCCCACAGTGGTCCAAGGAGCCATGCTTGCCGAAAGCGCTGCCATGGAAGCGATGCCCGGCGGGAAGCGGACACCGCTCGCGCTAGGACAAATCGACTGTCATCTTCCGAAAGGCCAATGGCGATAGCAACTTCGCGGAACGTTTCATCATCGGCTTGGCGCCGTTCCCCATCGGCGGCGAGCAGTGATTGCAAATAATCACCGAGCGAGCGTTCAAACCCAGTGGGGTCTTCGGTAGCGCGGTTGGCGGCCTCCGATGATTTTGCTTCAAGGGCGCGCATCTGCTCACGCTGGCGCACCAGGAGCGCATCAACGCGGGCTTGATGTCGATCCCAGATTTGCTCGACCAGTGGATCATCGTCTTTGGCACCCACCGCGCGCGCCGCCAAATGAAATGCGGCGTGGTCCATACCGGGCGCAAGCAGCAATTGCTCGGCGATGGAGTAGTCCGTGTTCCACGGAACTTCAGTGCGCTCTCGGGAACTTCGGAAGATCCCACGGCCAGCCGCGCGAACCACTCGGTCTGCATTGCCAGCGCCCAACATGGGGGTGAGCAGTTCACGCATTTCATCGGCGGTGGTGCCGATGGATTTATCCAAAAGCTCCTGGGTGCCGTCATCGATCTCGCGCTCGGCGGTGGCGCGCAATTTCTTGAAGGCGGCGACTGCTTTGGTTTGCTCCGCGTCCAGGCGCGCGCTGGTGCCGTCATCGGTATGCACTTCGCCGCGGTCGGCGGCGCTGAGGCGGGCGCGTTCGATCTGAATCTTCAAACGCACGAGTGCGGCAAGCGCGGCACGCGCATCTTCAATGGCGTTGCGTGTCAGGCTGGCGCGACCGCTTCGAACAAGTGGATGGCGCGCGTAGACGTCAAGCATGAAGCGTCCGCCTTCAATGTACGGATCGGTACTGGTGCGGCGGCGTTCGTCGTCGCCGCTGAGGCGGGCCCCGGATTCGGGTGACAGTGCAGCAGTCATGGACGCCAGTCCGCGGCGATTCGCTTCGTCTACCTGGGCAAACGCGCGGGCGATGGGGCGCATGCCGACACGCTCAGCTGCGGAAAGCGACTCGGTCGCTTGATAGTGCGCATCGCGGGCAGCATCGCTTTCGTTGGCGTGCGCGGCGAGTTGTTTGACCATTTCCGCGCTGACACCCGCGCTATTGAGTGCGGCAAGTTTGCTTGCCGGCAAGGCCACCTGTGCAGCGGCAAGTTGTTCCGCAGCGCGCGCCAGGTCGCGGCGGTACTCGGCGAGTGCGGGTTCCACTGCCGCCCGTTCTGCGGCGTCCAGACCCAGCGCGCGTACTGACGGCTCAAGGTCCAGCATGGTTGGCGTGCGGTCGTCGCCGTTGGAGAGACCCTGAATAATGCGAGCGCTGCGATCAATGGCGCGTCGACTGGTCACGCGATCAACGAACGCCGCTCGTGTATGGAATGCTTCGGATACGTCAGCAGTGAAGCGGTCATCGAGTGCTTTGATTCTTCCAAGAACGGCGCCGTGCTTGCGCGCAAATCGGCCCAGCGTTTCCAAATCACCGACCCACTCGGACTCCTCACGCGCACGGACTTCGCGCACGAGCGGAGCGATCGCCTCAACGCGCAAGCGGTCGAAGTCGGTCAGGTAATGGTCATGCATCGATTCCAGCGATGCCCACTCATCGGCGCTGAGCGGCGCGGCTTCATCGGCAGCAGCGATCGCCAAGTCGAGGGTGCTGATTGGCCCAGGCAAGGCGTCAAAGCGGGGGTTCGCTCCGGATCCACAGCCAGCGAGCAGCACCATGACGGCGAGCGCGGTGGAGAACAGGAGAGCGAGCAGCCAGTTCGGACGCACGTTGGCAGTGTAGGTGGTCGGTAATTTGTGACGCAGCGGGCGCCAGATGCTGAAATCGACCCTCGGGAGAGCAGAATTACTCGAATTTTCTACGGAATTCTGCTTGTTTGCTCCGGTCTTGCCTCTGCAGAACCGACAGTCCTCCGTGCCAAGCGAAATTCTCGCCCGGCACTCAGGAGTTCCCGCATGAAACGCATTGCATCAACCTCAACGGTCCGCCACTTCGGAACCCACGCAGCCACTAGCGCCGGCATTGGCACTTTCTTGCTGGCCGCAGTGTTCATCGCCATGCGCGGTGGTTTCTTTACGCGCGGCGCGAACGCCGAGTTCATTCGGCCTGCCGTTGCGTTTGATGCTCTTGACGATGGCGTGATTGACGTGCCCACCGAGGCTTCATCTATCCAAGCCGCCGCCGACTTTGCTCATAATGGCGCGACCATCCGAATTGCTCCAGGAACCTACGTTGGTGCAGTGGTGGTGGACGGCAAGTCCTTAACGATTACTGGAGCCGGATCCGATGCCACGGTTGTTCGTGGCTTTGGTCGCGGCGCCGTGTTGAGTTTCAGCGGCAGTGCTGAGCAGCGGATTTCCGTGACCGGCATTTCCGTGGTCGGTGGTCGCGGCGAAACTGGCACTGGCATGATCTTTGATGGTGTGTCCTTTGATGTGCGCGATTCACATATCGCAGGCAATCAAGGCGGCGGTGTCATCATGCGCGACGGCTTGGGCACCTTCAGTGGTTGCAAGTTTGATGACAACCGCAGCGAGAAGTCCGGCGGTGCAGTGAGCAACGAAGGTGGTTCGCCAAGCTTTGTTGCATGCTCGTTCCGGCACAATATTTCAGCCACTTTCGGTGGTGCGTTGTACAGCAAGGGTGGAAATGTCTCCATCTTGGCGTGCACCGTTGAGGACAATTCCACTCGCAGCGGCGCCTGGGGCGGTGCTGTGTTTGGTGAGAACACCACCTTTGAACTGCATGGCACTGACTTCACCCGCAATCGCTCCATTGAGTCGGGCGGCGCGGTGTATCTCTTGGGTGGAATCGCAGATGTTTCGCGGTGCACCTTCACCGGTAATTACAGCGACGAGGCCCGCAGCCTCTTCAGCCGCGGCGCTGGTGTGCGCATTGCATCCAGCCGCCTGTGCGGCGCTGAAGCATTCGCCTTGGGCGGAGACTTCGCGTTCGGTGATGGCAACGTCTTTGACACATCGTGCTTTGGTGACTGCAACCAGAACGGCGTGTCTGACGAGGAAGAGATCGCCATGGGTTGGATCTCTGATCGTGACGGCAACAGCGTCCCGGATTCCTGTGATCCAGACTGCAATTCCAATGGTTTGCCTGACGGATACGAAGTCAGCGCTGGATTTGCACAGGACATGAACGCCAACGGCCTCATTGACATCTGCGAGATTCGTTCAGGACTTGCACTGGATGTTGACAATGACTGGATCCCGGATGATGCGCAGATGCCAGTGATTGCGCCAACCGTTACTACTCCAGCTGCAACACCCAACGCAACTGCGGTTCCTGATCCGTTCGATGCGTGGGGACCTGGAATGAGCGGACCAATGGGCGGCATGAACGGCCCAATGGGCGGATTCCCTGGCGGTCGCTAAGTATCAACGACTACGGAACACGGAACAATGGCTCGGCGTGAGGCGGTGGGGCGCAGATAGCGCGACCGTCTCGCGGGGCTCAGTGGGTGGCAAGGATGAAATTTGGAATTGCACCAAGCGCCTTGTAGCGGCGCAGCGTTCCGGCCGGGAGTTTGTGAAAGCTCTGCACGGTCTTGCGGCATCGTGATTCGCCGCAGTTGCAGCGCATCTTCCAAACATCGTCAGCGCCAATCAGCGTCGCATAGTCGTGGGTGACTTCGTCGTGCGCGGCGATTGGCTTGATGGCGCGAATCACCAAGCGCCGCCCTTCCTTGAGTACAAACGAATTCGGCTGACATGAATGATTGGCGAACGCGCCGACCTCACCTTCGGGGTTCAGGTATCGATCCGCGTCGTAGCGCATGCAGTTGGCGGCCATGCGCGGGTTGGTGTCCCAGTACTTCCAAACTTGTTCGCTGCTGACGATGGTGCCCTTGATGGCGCACACCAGGTCGCCGGGTCGGAACGCCTTGAGCGCCACAATTCCGTGCCCGTTGCGAACGGGCTCCACACGAATGCCAGGGGTCTTGCGAACAGTCATGTGGGGCAACAGGCGAGCGAGACGAATCAGGCAAATCAGAAACGCACGCGGTTGGATTCGAACCAACGACATTCGGTTTCGAAGACCGATGCTCTATCCAGCTGAGCTACGCATGCAGTGCGTGGGGGATTATAACCGCGGCGGGGTGGTGGAGAAACGGCAGTTAGGATGTCAGTTCGTAGGGGCGGCACCGCGTTTGGCGGTCATTCCCTGCTGGTCACGCGATTCCGAAAGAACACCAATGAATTCATTCCTATTCAGTCGTATGTGCATGTCGGTTCTGGTTGCAACTATTGCAACTGCATGCGCCTCGCGCGCCGTAGCCGCCAGTCAGACGGGGGCGGCCGCGGCTGTTCCGGTTGCGCCGGCTGTTCCGACGGCCTCAGCATCCACTGCCGATGCGTGGCCGCGCATCTTTGAATCGGGTGGATTCACTGTTACGGTGTACCCACCGACATTGGAGTCGTGGGACGCACGCACCTTGGCCGGTACTTGCGCGTTCTCACGCGGGCCAGTTGGCGGCAAGACCCTGACCTACGGAACATTTTCGTTCACGGCTTCCACGGAAGTCAATCGAATGACCCGCATGGTGGAGTTGACGCGCCTCACGGTGACCGGAGTTTCTCTTCCGGAAGACCCCGCCGCCGAGGCCGCCATGCAAGCTGCGATGCAGGCAAAGGGTGGGGCTCGATCCGTGAAGGTTTCGCTTGATCGCTTGGAGGCAGCGGTGCCGGCCATGGCAACGGCGCCGCGTGTGCAAGCTGCGCCGCTGCGTAATGCTCCGCCCGCAATCACCATTGCATCCGTTCCGACAGTCTTGGTCTTGGTGCAAGGAAAGCCCGCGCTGCAGGAGATTCCAGGAACGAAACTGGAGCGCGTGATCAACACGCAGATGCTTCTTGCGCGTGACAGTGCGCGCGCGTGGTGGTTGAAGATCGCCGATGGGTGGATGACTGCAAAGACGCTCGCCGGTCCGTGGACCGTTGGCGATGCTGCGGGGAATGCAGATCTTGCCGCTGCCGCAACGTGGGCTGCTACGCAACCAGCGGTGAATCTGCTTGCGGGGGCACCTGCTCCGGCATCAACACCCGCCGCTGCCGCCACCGCCGGTTCCGCACCCGCACCCGCAACGCCCGCCATTCCAGTGGCGTCGCTCGCAAAATCAGTTCCCAGCATTGTGGTTTCGACGCAGCCAGCGGAAGTCATCGTCACTGACGGCGCGCCGAAGTGGGAAGCCCTTGGTAGCAGTGGCCTGGAGTTTGTTTCCAACACCAGCGGCAACATCTTTCGAGTGACATCCAGCGGCATCCACTTTGTACTCATCTCTGGGCGATGGTTCGGTGCGCCATCGATGCAGGGCCCCTGGGCGTATTGGGCCGCTGCGGATCTTCCCGCGGCGTTCCACATGATCCCAACTGATAGCGCGAAGGAGAACGTGCTTGCTTCGGTTCCTGGCACTGCACAGTCACAAGAAGCAATGATCTCCAACGCCATTCCGCAAATGGCGCGCGTACCACGCACGCAGACCATGCCGAAGCCGCAGATTGTCGGCGGCACTCCGGTGCTGGTGGCCGTTGCAGATACCACGCTGCAAGCGGTATCGAACGCGTCGGTTCCGACGTTTATGGTTTCGCCAACTTCGTGGTACGCCATCAAGGACGGCGTGTGGTTTGCATCGAACGCTCTTGATGGATCATGGATTGTGGCAACATGGGTTCCGCCAGCGATCTATTCGATTCCTGCAACCAGTCCGTACTACAACGTCACGTTCGTACGCATCTACGGCAGCACCGCGGAGTTTGTCTTGGTGGGCTATACCCCTGGATACTTCGGCGCGTATGTGCAAGATGAAGTTGTTGTGTACGGAACGGGCTATGTGTACGACCCGTACATCGGTGACACGTGGGTTGCTGCACCGCTGACCTATGGATATGCAACCAATCCGGCCTACAACCCATGGATGGGCTGGGGCATGGCATACGGCATGGGCTGGGCCATGGATGATGATTACTACTACTACCGACCGTATCCATATTGGGGCCCGTACGCGGGTGCCTACGGGCCGCACGGCTATGCAGCATGGGGTCCGGGCGGTTGGGCTGCCACCACTGGCAACGTCTATCAACACTGGGGTGATGTCAACGCAGTGACGCGCACCAGCGCGGGCTACAACGCGTGGACCGGTCGTGCGTGGGAGCGCAGTACTGCATCGGCGTACAACTCATCGACGGGCGCGCGCGCCGCTGGGCAGCGTGGCTATGTTGACAATGCGTACACCGGTCAGTGGGCGGAGGGCGCACGCGCTGCGGGTTACAACCCGGAAACGGGTAACTACGCAACTGGTCGTGCTGCGGAAGCTGGCGGCCCGAACGGCAACACCGTGGAGGCAGGCAAAGTAACTGCCGGCAATACCGCCACCGGAAATCAAGTCACCGCGGCGGGCGTGAAGACCGACAACGGAACATGGGGCGTTGCACATACGGATGGCAACACCACCGTTGCGACGGGTAACAATGTGTATTCAACGCGTGATGGTCAGGTGTACCGAGACCAAAGCGGATCCGGCGGATCATGGGAGAAGTACAGCAACGGACAATGGAGCGCCGCGACCAACGCGGGAGCAGTCTCCGAACTGAACCAACAACGTGCCACCCGAACGGACGGCGACTGGCGTTCTTCGATGTCCGATCGCTGGCAGCAGGGCGGCGATGGATTTAACGGAAATCGCGGCGCTGCTGGAAACGCAGGGAATTCTGGTTATCGCAGCAGCGGCAATTCATGGGGCGGCGATCGTGGCGATGACTTCGATGGCGCCGGCAATCGCGGCGGTGGAAGTTCCAACTACGGTCGATACGGCCGCTCCGGTGGCGGTGGGCGATCGTTTGGTGGTGGCGGTCGTTCCGGTGGCGGTGGACGCCGCTGAAAACCACGCGCGGCGATCAATGGAGATCGCCGCGCTGTTGTTCACAGGCCCATGATCGAATAGCCCGCATCAACGTAGATGCACTGGCCAGTGATGCCCTTGGAGAGGTCGCTCACTAAGAAGAGCGCGGTGTCGCCGACTTCTTCGCCGGTGATGTTGCGCTGCAGTGGGGCCTTCTTCTCAACCCAGCCGAGGATGTCGCCGAAGCCGCCGACAGCCATCGCGCTGAGCGTCTTGAGCGGTCCACCGCTGATGACGTTGGCGCGGATCTGCTTGGCACCAAGTTCCATGGCGATGTAACGGTTGGTGGCTTCCAGCGCTGCTTTCGCAACACCCATGACGTTGTAGCCGGGGACAGCCTTCTCGGCGCCGTAGTAACTGAGCGCAATCATTGCGCCGCCGTTCGGCATGAGGTCGGCGGCGCGCACGGCCATGGCTTGGTACGTGAAGGCGCTGATGTCCATGGCCTGCGTGAATACTTGACGCGGCGTAGCGCAGAACTTGCCCTTCTCAAGCCAGCTCTTGTCAGCAAACGCGATCGAGTGGACGACGAAATCAATAGTGCCCCAGTCAGCCTTGAGCTTGGCGAACACAGCATCAAGATCGGCATCGCTGCCAGCATCCATGGGCATGAGCCATGGGTCAGTGACTCCCAGTTCGGTCAGCGCGTTGCGGCAGCGGCGTTCCATCTTCTCGCCGGGCAGGTGCGTGAATGCGCACTGCGCACCGGCCTTGAGAAGGCTCTCAGTGATGAATGTTGCGTAGCTGCGATCGTTGGCGATGCCGACGATGAGACCCTTCTTACCTTGCATCAGTCCTGCTGTATTCATGGGGCGTGAAGCGTAGCCGGAGTTAGGCCGATGCGGCGGCGGAGATGGCAGGGAGGCCGTCCATAAATCGCCACGGTGTTGAATCTGCCATGTCTGCAGGCGGAACCAGCGCGTCGCGAACGCGGGCGACCAGTTCATCCATCGCCGCGCCGGTGTGCGCGCTGATGGCAAGATCGGCGCTGTTGCGCTCCGCGCAGGTGCGTGCATCAGCGCGGTCCGATTGGTTGAGCACTCGCATGCGGAGCGCAGTGGTGGCGCCCGCAATGGCGTGCCAACCGAGTCCGGGAGCGGTCAGTTCAATCACCATGTCCGCGCACGCCAGGGCACGTGCGGCAAGTTCCGCAGCGGCGCGTTCGATGGGATCCATGTCGGGGCGCACGCCCGGAGTGTCAAACCAATCCACCACGAGGCCAGCAAGATCAATGCGTGCAGCGACCGCATCGCGCGTGGTTCCCGGGGTGTGGTGCGCAATGGCAACCGCCCGACCAGCGAGCGCGTTGAGCAGCGTGCTCTTACCGGCGTTGGTTGGTCCGGTGACCACCACCCGCGCGGGCGTGATGAGGCGACGGAGCCGAAGGTCACGCGGTGATGGGAGTGACACGGTATCGCCCGTGAAATCCGGCTTGGTGTGCAAGCGCCAGCGCGCGGGTTGAGCGGATAGCAGGTCAACGGCAAGCGGACTGGCTGCACGGGCGAGTGTGTTGAGCATGGCGCACTCAATGCGGTCGGCGGCTTCGGGCCACGCGGCGTGTGCGGATTCATGAGCGGATGGCGCGCGCGCGCCGAGCTCTGCGAGCCGTTCATCAAGCAATTCACGAATGCGCGTTCCGCCATGCGGCATGAGGAGCGCGTGTTGGTTACTGGTGCGTGCGATCACGCCATCATCAATCGATCCGAAGCGGCGCCAGGCAACTTCGCCCGTGCGTGGGGCCTCTTTGCCGGTGAGTTTGCGCAGCACTTCTTCAAGGAGGTGTGCATCGCCATCAAGATGGGCGACCGCGATTGCACCAGGTGTATGGGCTGTCGACCACCACCATGCAGGCGATGCAATGCTCATTCCGCCTCAGCAGCCGCACGAACGGTGACCAAGATGCCGCGCAGGACTAGGTCCGGCACAACGCGTGTCACCAGATCACTGTCGGAGAAAAGCGTCTCAGCATCACCGCCGGTCGCAATGACCAACGGAAAGGCTCGGTAATTGGCGGCGTATCGCTCCACCAGTGCTTGCGTCAAGCCGCGTACGCCTTCAAAGACTCCCAGCTGCATGGCGTCAACCGTGTTGCGGCCAAATGCATCTTCATCGGATGGCCGTGCGAATTTAATCTTTGGTAACTGTGCCGTGTGCGCATTGAGCGCGTCCAGTTGCATCTGTGCGCCGGGCGCAATGGCCCCGCCATGGAAGACGCCCTCGCCATCAACAAAGTCCACCGTGATGGCAGTGCCGGCATCGATGACAATTACTGCCTGCTTCACCGCGGCATAGGCGGCGGCAGCTGCAAGGAGCCGATCTTGGCCCGGCGTTGCGTCTTCATCGATGCAGCGACCGATGGGTACTTCAAGATCGCGCCCCAGACGCCAGATGTCGGTGTGAAGTTCGGCAGCCAGCTTCGTCTCAATGGCGGAGGCGACCGCGTCATTCACGCTGGCGATGACAATCTCACCATCGCCATCGGACTCCAACTTGTGGCCCCACTGCTCGACCGCCGCGGTGATCACCGCGCCGATATCGCCGTTGACGATGTGTTGAACGACATGGAGGTCGTCACCATGGAAGTGACCGACCGCGGTGCGCGTGTTACCGACGCTGATGGCAAGTAGGAAAGACATTCGTGGGAAGTATAGAAACTGTGTCCATGCACAGTTTCGGAGCGGGGCGGGCACTCACGGTGCACTCGGCCGCAGCTTCAGCGTCATGACGTTGGATTGACAATTAACCGCTGAATCCGCGCATGCATCGCCGCGAACAGGGCGCGGCACACTGGTCCAGTTTCGCCGTTTGCAATCCGCACGCCATCAAGTTCTGTCACCGCGCTGACAAGGCGTCGGCTGGACTGCACAAGCACTTCGTCCGCCTCACAGAGTTCGTGTTCATGAACGCGCCGCACTTCAACAGGAATTCCTGCGTCGCGCGCGGCTTCAAGCATCCAGCAGCGCATGGTGCCATGCAGCACTGGCGCCGCAGCGTCATCAAGTGGGCAGGTGATCAGCGTTCCGCCGCGAACGATGCCAACGTTGGTGTACGCGCCTTCACTCACCAAGCCGTCGCGAATCAGGATGCACTCTTCGGCACCCGCACTTTGCGCTTCAATGAGCGCCAAGATATTGCCAGCCAAGGCAATGGTCTTGATTTCACAGCGGTGCCAGCGCAAGTCAGGGCGAACGATGGCGCGCAGTGTCTCTGGCGCATTGAATTCTGCAAGCGGTGCGCTGCGTGATGCCAGTGCGACCACTGTTGGCACCAGTCCTGGCACGGGCATGTGTGCGCGCGCAGTGCCAGCACCGCGGGTGACTTGTATGTAGATGCTCGCGTCAGTCAGTGCGTTGCCCTTTAATAGTGCAGCGCATATGTCCACCAGCGAATGTGCGTCAAAGCCAACAATTCCGGTGAGTGCCAAGCTTCGTTCCAGCCGCGCCTGATGAAGGTCAAGTGCTACACCAACGCCATCAAAGAACCGCACCAACTCATAGACGCCGTCGCCAAAGAGAAAGCCTCTGTCAAACACGCTGACCTTTGCGTGTTCTTCGGGGACAACCGATCCATTGACGTAGGCAAGCATGATGACCTCAGGTGCCGCTTGGGCGACCGCTAAACATGGCCCGAACGGCATCCATGCCGGGGGCTTCCACGCGCCGCGCGCCACGCGCTGCGTTCACAAACTCTGCAGCGCGCTTGGGGCAAACGTCATGTTCCCATTGGCCGCCTTCCTTCACGAAACTTCCAACGATGACCGCATCGGCATTGGAAAGGAGCCGCGCAACGCTCTGTGGAGTTGCACCGCTCCCAGTGAATACCGGGAGTTTGGTAGCCGAGCGAACTGCGTGGAGTTCGGTTTCGTCAACTGCAGCGCCGGTCTCGGTGCCAGTGACGATCACTCCGTCGGCAAGAAAGAACTCTGCGGCGCGGGCGCATGCAGCAATGTCCACATCCGCAGTGATGGCGTGCGCGGCGTGCTTCTTCTTGATGTCTGCAAACACCTTCACGCGGTCGGCTCCGATTGATTTACGGAAGCGCAGCAGTGGACCAGCGGCCGCTTCAGTCATCAGGCCCTCGTCAGCCACGTGTGCAAAGACGAAACCTTCAGCGCGCACGAAATCAAGACCAGTGGCGTGTGCCACCGCAACGGCCTCACGCGAACCGCCGCCAAGAATTTGAACTCCGATGGGGCAGTCAACGGCGGCGCGCACCGCGGCGCATACCGCCGACATGCAGGCCACGATCTCGGCGCCGATACCGCCACCTAAGTAGGGGCGATCATGCATGTTCTCAATCAGTACTGCATCGAAGCCGGCATCACGCAGAGTGCGCGCTTCACGAACAGCGTGCGCGACCAACGCCTGCGGCGAAAGATGTCCACGCGGCGTGCCTGGAAGCGCACCCACATGCACCATGCCGATGATGCCGCGAATTTCGGCGTGAGTCCGCACTGGGGTAGGTTCGACCATGCGTTGATACTACGGCGCAAGAGGGGCGCAAGGGTGCAGTTGCATCCTGAAGAGAATAGATGAGCGGGGCAGGTATCGTGAGGTAAGTGACACTGTCCAACCCATCTTCGCCATTGACGAGCCGCACGCAGCACACAGCGCTTCGCCACGAACGCCCGGTGGCCATCATCACCGGAGCGAGTGCTGGCATCGGCGCCGCTACTGCCAT
>CAMDUB010000044.1 GCA_945878575.1 Phycisphaera mikurensis NBRC 102666
GCATCAGCAGTGCAAGCGTGCCAGCGCCAATGGCAAGACCGACAAGCGGGGCGATCCACATACTGGCCGGAACCGCCGCATCACCGGGCGCATTGATGATGGCGGACAGTTCCGCCAGACCGCTAAACGCAAAGGCGATACCAGTCAGCCAAGCAACCCGGCGTGACAATCCAGACGAAAGAAACGCAAACAGGGCGCCGCACAACTCAAGAGCAATCAGAATGCGCAGCACCTTGTCCGAACCAGCTCCAGTCTTGACGGAGAGGTTTGCGAGCCAATTTGGAAGCGCGTCGCCGCCGCGTGACCACTCAATAGCAACGCAGGTGAGGAGCAGGGTGGGGATGGCGATGCGACGAAGCAGTCCATTCATGGATTGACTTTGCCCTTTGCGTTCAGCGTGGCGCGTACCAACGTGGCGTCTTCGCTATTTGTGCAGACTCCGATCACCACGCCGTCCTCGACAGTGAGGAGCACCGGGGTGCTCAGTACGTAGTTAATGCCCTTGGGGAATGTTGCTTTACCGCATTCTGAGCAGGGGTTTTCCAACAGCTCACCCGTGGCATCTGGGATGGAAATGCTCGTCGTTGGTGTGGTCAACGGGCCACTGAAATAGCTGTTGAGCAGCTCATGGCAGTGATCGCAGTCATCGCGCATGAAGACGATGTGATGTCGTCCGACATTCAAGTTGGCGGGGAGCGGTCGCTGCACCAAGAGCATGAGTTCTTGGGCATCCAGTCGCTGGCCCTTCCATGATTCAAACTCCGGCGCGTACCACGGCTTGGCGGTGGCCGGCATCGGCGGCCAGGCTGTGGTGGCGGTGACCACGGGGGTAGTTGTGACCACCGGGGTAGTTGTGACCACTGGTGTGGTGGTGACCACTGGTGTGGCAGTGTCAACAACTTCCAGTGTGACTGCGTCGCGATCTGGCACGCCAAACGCGATTCCGACGCCAAGCAACACGGGGACAAACATGACGTAGCCAACTTTGCGTCCCAGTTCCGCGGGCGGCAGGCGACGACCGCGTGGTCGTAGCACGCACAGGCCAATCAACAACGTGAGGTCGACGACAAGCATCCACTCCGGCGATGGTCCGCTTGCACCGAAACATCCACAGCTCGCAGCGCCGGAGGAAATCAGCAAGCCAAGAATGACACAGAACAGCGTCATGAGTGAGATGGCCAGGCTGCGCGCCGCTTGCACCGGGCCGACCACCATGACGAGCGCTGCCATGATCTCGAAAGCGATCATGAAGCGCATGGCCGGTCCCAGGTAATCCTCGCGGTTGAGTCCAAGGCCGCGAACAAAGATGAAATCCGTGACATCCGTTACCGGCTTTGGCAACAACTGCGGGTTGCGTTCCCAGAGTTTGACCGACGCTCCGAGGAGGATCCAGAGCGGGACGACCAATCGGAGCAAGATCGTTCCGATTCGATTTCCAGAAGGCTTGGTGGGTGTTGGTTGATTCATCACTCGCAATATCGTAGTCAATGCATCCTTCGGGGCGTGTGGCGACATTCGCCCTCGTCCACGAATCTAGAAATTCACGTGTGCGAATACGCGGCGAAGTGCGGGAACTGTCCCGCGCGCCCCCGCTCCTTGCAAGGTAGACCACGCATATGGCCGTGTTTGTTCGATCAAGTCTCATGCCTGCTTCCGCCTCCGAATTGGCGGCATGGCACTTTCGGTCCGGAGCGATCGATCGCCTCATTCCGCCCTGGGAGGATGTTGAAATCTTGGAGCGACCCGCCGCCATGGTGGACGGAGCGGTGGCTCGATTTCGGATGAAGAAGTTTGGGGTGCCATTGGTGTGGGTGGCGCGCCATCACGACGTCAAGCCCGGGATCTCCTTCTGCGATACGCAAGAATCCGGTCCGTTCAGTTCATGGCACCACCGGCATTCGTTCCTTCCCAATGGCGATGTCTCCAGCATGTTGGAAGACCGGATCGAATACGCACTTCCGGGTGGGATCATCGGTCGCACCTTCGGTGGCTCCACGGTTGCCGGAGATCTGGAGCGGATGTTCACGTGGCGGCACGCGCGGACTCGTCATGATCTGCATCACCACGCGACATTCCCGGGCGAGCACCTGCGCGTTGCGGTGAGTGGAACCAACGGAATGGTTGGTAGTGCGTTGCTGGCATTTCTCTCGACTGGCGGTCATGATGTTCGACGGATTGTGCGGGGCGCAGCCGATCATGCGCGTGGCGATGTGGCTTGGGATCAGCGTGCAGGAACATTTGATGCAGCGCGGCTTGAAGGCCTTGATGCCGTCGTGCACCTTGCCGGGGCGGGGATTGCCGATGAGCGGTGGAGTGCCGCGCGCAAGAAAGAAATCCGCGACAGCCGCGTCGATCCAACCGCGCAACTGGCGCGCACGCTTGCTGGGCTCAAGCACAAGCCGCGCGTCTTGGTGTGCGCAAGTGCGGTTGGCTGGTACGGAAATCGACCAGGCCCGGATCAAGTTGATGAATCAAGCTCACGCGGTGACGGCTACCTGCCGGAGATCTGCGAAGAGTGGGAGCGTGCCACGGATGCTGCGCGGGACGCAGGAATTCGAGTGGTGAACGTGCGAATTGGCGTAGTGATCAGCGCCCGTGGCGGAGCGCTTGCCAAGTTGCTGCCACCATTCAAGATGGGCCTGGGCGGCTCAGTGGGCTCCGGTAAGCAAGGCATGAGTTGGATCGACCTTGACGACTTGCTCGGCGTGCTCCGCTTGGTAATGAGTGCTGATGTAAGCGGACCCGTCAATGCAGTGGCGCCGCAGCCGTGCTCGAACAAGGAGTTTGGGCAGACGCTCGGAAGTGTGCTTGGTAGGCCGTCCGTTGCGCCACTTCCTGCAACGGCCGTGAAAGTGATGTTTGGCGAGATGGGTGAGCGGCTGCTCCTTGAAGGTGCGTTCGTTGCACCAACGCGTCTGCAGGCGCTGCAATTCAAGTGGGCGCTTCCGAGTCTGACTGATGCCTTCCGATTTGAACTTGGGAAATTCGAATGACCACGCTGGTTTGGTTTCGACAAGATCTTCGTACTTCTGATCATGACGCGCTGCTTGATGCGTGCGCGCGCGGCGCAGTGGTGCCGGTGTTTATCTGGCATCCAAACTCCGAGGGTCGATGGCCGATCGGCGGTGCACAGCGCTGGTGGTTGCATCACTCGTTGCAGCGGCTTGCTGATGACTTGAAATCGCGCGGATCCAGGTTGATCGTTCGGGCTGGGGATCCAGCGGTGGAACTGGCGTCCCTCGCACGCGAGTGTGCTGCCAAGCGCGTGGTGTGCTCACGTCGTTACGAGCCAGCGGCCATGGCTGACGAGGAGCGCATCACAGAAGTGCTGCAGAAGTCTGGCGTTGAACTGTGCCGTATTGGATCGAATCTGCTTTTCGATCCGTTTACGATCCGCACGCAGACTGGTACTGCCTACAAGGTATTCACGCCGTTCTGGCGAGCGTGCTTGACGCGTCCAGCACCCGATGCTCCGCGTCCAGCGCCGGCAACGATTCCCGCACCGGCGACATGGCCCGCGGGGCTCGCCGTCGACGCGCTGCAGCTCCTGCCAACGATTCCGTGGGACGCTGGTTTGCAACAGATGTGGACTCCGGGTGAGGCGGGCGCGCGCACACGCCTGAAGGCGTTCGTTGCTGGGCCAATCGGCCAGTACTCCATGCAGCGTGATATTCCTGGGGTACACGGCACGTCCATGCTTGCCGCGCACCTGCACTTTGGTGAGGTGAGCCCGCGCGAAGCGTGGCATGCGGTCCAGCACGCAATCCGCGGTCGTTCAGGGGAATTCACCGCGAACGCTGAGAAGTTCCGCGCGGAATTGGGTTGGCGTGAATTCGGCGCCCACGTCCTTGCGAATTTCCCGCGCACTGCGGAGGATCCGCTGCGCATTGATTTCAGGAAATTTCCATGGCGCACAAACGCGGTGGAACTACGCGCCTGGCAGCGCGGCCAGACCGGTTACCCGATCGTCGATGCTGGAATGCGGCAACTTCTGCACACCGGATGGATGCACAACCGCGTGCGCATGGTGGTGGGCAGCTTCTTAGTGAAGCACTTGCGTATGGATTGGATGCATGGCGCCCGCTGGTTCTGGGATACGTTGGTCGACGCCGATCTTGCCAGCAACACGCTGGGCTGGCAGTGGGCTGGCGGTTGTGGTGCCGACGCGGCGCCATACTTTCGTATCTTCAATCCGATGACGCAGGGAAAGAAATTCGATCCGGAAGGTGCGTACGTCAAGCATTGGGTTCCGGAACTTGCTGGCGTGCCTGCGGAGTACGTCCATGCGCCGTGGGAAGCGCCGCCGCTTGCGCTTGCGATGTCGGGCGTCACGCTTGGCGAAACCTATCCACACCCGATCGTTGATCATGCCAAGGCGCGCGCCGCGGCATTGCAAGCATTGTCTGCA
Source organism: Phycisphaera mikurensis NBRC 102666 (assembly GCA_945878575.1). Classification (GTDB taxonomy): domain Bacteria; phylum Planctomycetota; class Phycisphaerae; order Phycisphaerales; family SM1A02; genus UBA966. The sequence continues at coordinate 4,409 of CAMDUB010000044.1, forward strand.
GTGAGCGGAAAGTCTGTTACTGCGTCGGATGACGTGTAACTAGCAACTTGTCCACGCGGCGTCCGTCCAGGTCGATGACCTCAAATTGCCAGCCGATCCACACCACTTTGTCACCGGTACTCGGTAGTTCGCCGAGGAGCGCTGTCACCAATCCGGCCGCAGTTGCGACCTCTGGAAGTTCATCCGCTGCATCACTGGTGAGTCCAAGTGTTGCCAACACATCCGGGAGCGGCAGCATTCCATCCATCAGCCATGATCCATCCTCGCGCTTGACGGCGGTGGCTTGTTCGCCCTCCGTACCGCGGCTCATATCGCCAAGCAACGCTTGAACAACATCGTTTGCAGTGACCAGTCCTTCCAGTCCACCATGCTCATCGACAACGAAGGCAATGCGCGTACGGTTTGATTGAAAGAGTGCAAGTAGCTTCAGTGCGGGCATGGAATCCGGTACATAGAGCGGTGCCTGCATCACCGCGGAGACTTTGAATCCTGCGCCCGCCAGCAAACCGTAGGAAATCAGATCCTTGATGTGCACCACGCCAAGCAGGCGATCGATAGAACCTTCGCACACCGGAAAGTGGCTGAACGGGGCGGTGCCGATCAGTACTTGCAGATCGTCAGCTGGCATGGCCGCGTCGATCCAGGTGATTTGCCCGCGCGGAACCATCAAACTCTTGGCGGTCATGTCACCCACGCGAAGGGCGCGCTCAAAGATCCGGTGCTCCATGGGGTCAAACACGCCGGTGCTGGCAGCTTGCGCAACCATTGCCTTGACGTCTTCTTCACTCACTTCTTCGCGGTGGCTGCGAATTCCAAGCAGTCGTGTCAGTCCATCCGTTGAACTAGTCAATATGCGCACCGGAATGCCCGCCACGCGAGACATGAACCACAGCGGTGTGGCAGTGGCGGAAGCGATTCGCTCCGGATACGCAATGCCGATCTGCTTGGGAACCAATTCGCCAACGACCAGCAAGAGGTACGAAAGCACGGTGATCACCGTGATGAATGAAATCAACTCTGCGTGCGGGGCGATCGATGGGTACTCGCGGAGCCAAATCTCCAAATAATGCGAAAGCTCGCGTTCGCCGTATGCGCCTTCCACGATGGCGGTCATCGTCATGATCAGGTGCACGGTGGAAAGCAATCGTGATGAGTCGCGTGACAAGGCCAGCGCGCGGCGTGCGCCGTGGTTGCCGCGGTCGGCCATCGCTTGCAGGCGCGAAGGACGGGCGGTCATGACGGCCAGTTCGCAGGCGGCCACGAAGGCGTGCAATGCAATCAGTGCGCCAAGAATGATCAGTGTCACCATCATGCGTGCGCCCTCTGTTCCCCGCGTAGGCGACGGCGCCACGCCAGCCAGGGCATGATGGCCGGCGCGATGCCGAGCAGGGCAGCCGCCCATGTTGCCCCCACCAGTTGTGCTTGCGTGCCACCCGCCAGCATGCCGGCGACGGGTCCAATCACATAACCAACGCCGATCAGCGCTTCAAATCGGCCGCCGGCGTCAACGTCTGCGCCACCCACGGCCATGGCGTAATACAGGCCGGCGTAGTAGAGAATGCCGTGACCTGCGCCAAACAAAGTAAGCCCAATGAGCAGCATGGAAACATCCGTTGCAAGAACAATGCTGGCAAATCCACCAGCCAGCAAGGAGATTCCGACTGCAAGCGTGCTCCACCTGCCGTGCCAGAAAGTCAATTGCGCCAAGATCACCACCGTGAACATCCGCGCAAACATCCACAGTGATGCGATCGGCGTCTTGAGTTCATCAGCAATGACTAGATCGCGCAGGATGAACGGGAGCACCGGGCCGATCACAGAGATGAATATGTAGCTCGTAGGTATGACAAACCGCGTGGCGCGCAGCAGGTACGCGTACTGTGGAGCAATGTGCGTGTGCGCGTGTTCCGGAGGATGTGCAGCCGGTCGTGCTGGGAACCAGCGGAGCAGGACCATCGACAGTATTGAAATTGGTGCAAGAGCGAAGAGCGTGTGGCTTGCATGTCCGAAGGCAATCACCGGCGCCATGAGGAGCAATGCGGCGCCAGTGGCAGACATCCATGTCACATTGAAGATGCCGATTGAGCGCCGCATATTGCCGCCGTGCTGTCCGGACGAAACATAACTCTCCATCATCGGCCACAGCGCCGCGCCCACGGCACTAAAGACGCATGAGGCGAGCACCACGCCCCACATGCCGGTGAGTGCCACACCGGATGCGACGAGTTGGACGATGAAGATGGACATCAGTGCCGCGCGCGGCGTGAGTCCGTGACCCGCAAAGCGCCGGAGTACTGGACCAGAGCCGAGCGCCACCACGACGTAGATGATGCTCTCCGCCAGTGCAAGCAGGAGGTTCTCACCTTTGGTGAAGCCGTACTGCAGTTCCATCACAAACGGAACGCCGCCCCAGAGCAGTCCGCTGCCGAGGGAATTTGCCCAGGTGACTGTCAGTACCACCCAGCGTGGAGCGATGACAGCGGCGGGTCCGGCCGTAGCGGCGCCATCCTCGTCCGCCGCCGGTGCATGCGCAGTGGCAGGGGTCGCAGTTTCTCGGGAGGGGTTGGCTGGAATCGCGGGCAAGGACCGGAAGGATAGGGGAGGGAGGTTGCAGCGGTCGGCAGCATCGGGAATGGGCTCTACACTGCTCGCTTGGTCGTATGTTCGTCCGTTTATGTCCTCGTAGCTCAACTGGATAGAGCGCCGCCCTCCGAAGGCGGAGGTTGTGGGTTCGACTCCCCCCGAGGACGCTTTCTTGCCGCGCTGCTGCGCGTAATCCCACATGCCTGACGCAACGAACGCACACCCTGGTACTGCCGCCGCGCCAATCAATCCGATGGCTATCCGTGACTTTCAGCGGATGATCCATGAGCGGTACTACGCCACGGACAGTGCGCGTGGCGCTGCAAAGACCTTTCTTTGGTTTTCTGAGGAGGTGGGTGAATTGGCTCACGCGCTTGGCAAATTAGAGAAGGGCACGCCGGATCGCGCCAACTTGGAAGAGGAGTTCGCTGACGTCCTTGCGTGGCTGACCACACTAGCGAACATCGCTGGTGTGGACTTGGAGCAGGCCATTCATGCCAAGTACATCGCTGCTGGCGGCCCTGAGGGAACCAAGTGAACGATCCGTCAGCTGCCGGCGCATGCGACATCTGTCGCATTCATGCAAGCGCGGCAGACGCGAGCGTTGACGAACATGCTGCGAGTGCAGCGCTTGCGCCGGTTTCCGGTGCCAGTGATTTCGCGGCGCTTGAGTGCCACCGTGGTCCACATTGGATCGTTCGCCATCATCCATTACCGGCGCCGCTTGTGGGGTGGACATGCCTCAGCGCCGTTCGACACGTGCAGGGCCCGGCAGATTTCCACGATGCAGAAGCTGATGAATTTGGGCGCGCATTACGCACCGTGTCCCGCGCCATCCGTGAGGTGACCGGCTGTGATCGCGTCTATGCCATCGCGTTTGGCCAGGGTGCGCCGCACCTACACATGCATCTGATTCCTCGGTTTGACGCAGTGGAAGCGACGCGCGCCTGGCAGATTGCGGACTGGTATCGCGCTGTCGAGCGCGGCGAGCACGCGCCAGCAGATCCGGCGGCCGTAGCGAACTTTGTCGGTTCCATGCGCGACATCCTTGCCGCACATCCACCCGGTGCGACTTCGTCCGGCACGCGCCTCGTGCGAAGTGCACGGGCCGTGGCGCCACCGCGCGCTGCGTCGGGCCCACGCCTGACCGCGAAGCTCCGTGCAGACATTCATGACTCTGCTGTTGAATTCGTAGCAACTCGCTATCAACTCAGCACCGATCAACGCGCCACGCTGGCAGCCACGCCGATCCGCTGGCGTCGAGGCCGTGGAGCCAGTGCCTACTACCAACGCCACGCGCATGGCTTTGATCGCCCGCACATTCTGCTCCGTGTTGCTCCAGGAGCGAGCGCGTATTGGCACACGTACCGTCGTGCTCGTGCTCGTTACTCAACGCCGCCCGGTGGAATTGAGCTGGAAACGCGGATCTTGGCGATCGCCGTCCTGATTCATGAATTGACGCACGCCTTGCAACACGGCGCTTGTGGTCATGGCAAGCGCGCCTTCAGCGAGGTGGAAACCACTGAGAATGAGATTGAGTTCATTCGTCAGCACGCGCCGCAAGCATTCGCGAAACTGATTCCGGTAGTGCGTCGTACTCGTAAGAAAGTGCGCGGGGTGCCGCCTCCGCCGAGTGGACTGGCGGCTCTGCGGGCGATTGTGTTGCGCGCAGCAGGAACGCTCGCGGGCCTTATACAGCCGCGGAAGGCAGCAGTGATTGAGCCGCGCTCAACCCGGCGACGTAACCGCTTGCCCAAGCCCACTGAAAGTTGAAGCCGCCGATGCGGCCATCAACATCGCACACTTCGCCGGCCAGATACAAACCGGGAACGGTTCGGCTCTCCATGGTTTGCAGCCGTAGTTCGGCCAGCGGAACCCCGCCCGCGGTGGCTTCTGCAAAGGTGAATCCGCGGTCGCCGGAAATCGGCAGCGGGGTGCCGGCAACACATTGCGCAAGTGCGCGTCGCTTTTCCCGCGGCAATTGCTGCGCGGTCGCTGCAGGATCCACGGTACTGGCAGCGCACACGGCACGCATGAGTCGCTCCGGTAGGTAGGCCCGTAGCACGGTGCCAACGCCTCGACCCTTGGCATCGATCAGTGCGCGATCAATGGCGTCCACTTCAATACCGGGTGTCCAAGAAAGTTCCAGGCGCGCGCCGGGATCGCTGAATTGCTCCATCAATAAGTAGCGGCTGACATTGAGGACACTTGGCCCGGAGATTCCAAAGTGCGTGCACAGCGTGCTGTCGGTGAATGAAACCAACTTCTTGCCTGTTCCGGATCGCAAAGTGAGTTGCGCCGCAACAGTGAGACCGCTCAGTTCCGTGATCCAATGCCCAGCAGGTAATCGCAGCGGAACTAGTGCTGGAATGAGGTGTTCTGTCACTGAGTGACCCAATGAACGCACCATGTCCAAGCCCGCCCCATCAGACCCAGACTTGGGAAGTGCCTTGCCGCCCGTGCAGAGGATCACTCGGCGCGCGAGACATTCCGCGGTGGTACTCGCGTGTTCATTCACCGCAGTATTACCTGGGGAATTGCTGTTGGTAGTGAGACGAAATCCGGCTGACGTGGCGGCAATGGAAGTCACGCGGTTTGGATGGGAAAGTCGAACCCCTGCATCGCGTGCCGCGGCAAGCAATGCATTCAGGACGCTGTGTGCATCGTCTGACACTGGGAACAACTTTCCGGTTTCTTCGCGCTTTAACTCCACGCCGAGTTCCGCAAAGAACTGCACGGTGGTGTCAACGCCGAATCGACGCAACACGGTGCGAATGGCGTTTGACGTACTACCGGCGTAGTCAGCATCATCAACACGCCAATGCGTGACATTGCAACGACCGCCGCCTGCCACCAGGATCTTTGCTCCCAAACGCCGCGCGCCGTCGAACGCCACAATTCGAAGCGGGGCGCCCGCGGCCTGTGCGGAGCGGGCCGCCCAGATGGATGCAAACAATCCGGCCGCGCCGGCACCGACGATGGCCACGTCGCAGTGCGCGACATCTCTGTGAGCGAGATCGCCATTCGCCACGTCGCGGTGGCTCGTATCCGAGCCGGTTTGGCTCACTTCGCTGCGCCCGCCGCGGGAAGGGTTGATTCTCCAAGTTTCAGGGTGCTTTCAATGCGCTTTGCCTTTTCGGCATTCCAAGCAAGCGTGATGGCGGTACCGGCGCTTCCCTTCACAAGGAACCGTGCGGCAACGCTTGACTGCCCGGGAACGCCTCGTTCAAACCGGAGCGTGGCTGGCAGAAATCCTTGCGGCTCCAGGGTGCGGTCAGTTCGGCGATCGAGTGTTCCCGCTGCAACCACTTCAGCTCCAGTGAGGGTCAGCGTGTCGGCGAGTCCGATGCCCTTGTCAGCCGCTCGCGCGGTGCGACTCGGGATCAGGCGATCGTTAGCAACCGTGACAGTGACTTGCCAAAGTTGCGGCGCAAGTTCCTTGGTCTCCACGCTTTCAAAGCGAAGCAGCGGCATCTGATCCGCGTGGAACATGGTGAATGCAAAGTTGCGGTGCAACTCTTCTTCCATCATGAACGGCGGTGGGATGCGCGAAGAGAACTTAGTCCCGCCGCCAACCAGCACTGTGCCGAACTCCGGATGCTTCACTTCGTGCAGTGGGATAGTGGTTTGGCCAAACAGCATGCGTTCGTTCCACTTGCGGTCCTGATCGTCGGTGGGATCTTGACCGTTCTGCATGATGCGCTTCTCGGTCCACAGCTCATTGGTAAGCGAGATGATTCCGAGCCCCTCTGCGAACCAATTCACTACGCCGCCGTGCACCGTGTACAGATCCTTGTGGATCACCATTGAGCGGTAGAACGGAAGCATTTCTGCGCCGACAGACTGAATTCGTGAGTAAACGCCCACGTCTGCGGCGGGGTAGTCGTCCTCGCGCGTATCCGAACCAGGCCCGCGAAGGATCATTCCACCGGCGTTGTGATACGCCTGTGCCGCCGCGATCTGTGGCTTGGAAAGCACCCAATCCGCAACCGCCTTGGTCTCTGGCCAGCACAACGGATACGCACCCGCACCGTTCTGAATGTTCTCCGGCTCCCATCCAGAAGGGAAGTTCCGATTCATGTCATAGCCGCCCGGACCATCCTCGTTGACACGGCCATCGCCATCGTTGTCGAACCCTTCCTGGCCAGCCATGACCCAGTCGCCGTACTCGCGCGTTCCATCCGCCTTCGGTTCGCGCGGTACGGGAATCATTCGATTGGCATCACGCGGATCACGGCGGTGCGTTCCAAACGGATCGGGCCTCCACATCTGGGTGATGTGACCGTCGCCATCCATGTCGTCGGGGCCATCTTCATCAGCAACACCATCGCCGTCATTGTCGACCGGCTTCTGTCCAGTGCGTGCGGAATGTGGAGTGTTTGCGTTGGCAAACCACTCAGCGCGTCCGTCCGGATTCACCAATGGAATGAGGTAGAAAGTGCTGCGATCGACCAACTCAGTGATCTTGGGGATCGAGCCATAGCCAGAGAGCAAGTACCACGCTGTATACAGAACGGTCTCGCCAGCTTGTATCTCGTTGGCATGAATTGCGCCATCGATATACATGGCGGGCTTGGTGCCTTCGTCGCCGGTCTGGCGATTATTGATGACCATCGCCAAGAACGGTCGTCCCAGGGCAGTGGTGCCAATGCGCTCCACGCGGCACAGCGATGGATACGACTCCGCCAACTTAAACATGTAGGACTGCAACGTCTCCACATCGCTAAAGCGGTTGAACGGAATCTCTACTTTGGAATTGATCTGCTGTTGTGCATGCGTGGCAAAGCAGAGACCACATGCAAACACCGATGCAAGAAGGCGAATATTCACTTGCTGCCCTCCGCTTCGAGTTTCTCTCCGTCACGAAACGCCCAACGTTGTGCTGACTTACCGTTGTAGAGCAGTTCCACCGCTACTTCTTCACCAGGCGGTACGTTGACAAGCCACGCATACACGCGAGCGCTGCCCGCATCAATTCCACGGATGATGTCGTTGCGGTTACCCGCCTGAATCCGATCCATTGGTGCTGAAAGACGAATGACATGTGCCGGCGTCACCAGATCCGCGCGACCTCCGCGCATGACCGATGGCAAGCGACCAGTGTTAGTGAGGCGCGTTTCAATCCGCCACAGCGAAGGTCCCACCGCCAGTACGGTTGGCTCGGAAATGGCGATCTTCGGACGAGCGTCTGCAACGGCTGCGATGAACTTTGCACACGCCTCGCCCAGAGCGGGTACTTGAGCAATCGGCGGGTTCTCACGGAAACCAGGGACCCATCCACCCACCTCAACGTTGCGCAATTGCGGGTGATCCATACGAGTCCACGGGACGAATCCCGCCCCGTTGCACACGCGGTCACTGTATTCAAGCCATGCTGCTGCTTCCGCGTCGGCAGGCTTGGGGGCGTCCTTCTTGTCAGCCTTCTTATCCGCTGCCTTCTCTGTATTCGTGGTGTCGGCGGGCTTGGGCGCTTCCGTCGCTGCCGGAGCATCCGGACGGCCCCACAACGTTGAAGCGAACGTTGGCACGCCGCGCTGTGCGTTCATCCACGCAACAAAGCTTCCGCCGCTATCGCGCGCATCAGCTCGCTTCTGTCCGCTGAGGTCGCGCCATGACTTCGCCAGTTCTCCGTACGTTGCAACATCGGCTTCATCAAGCATCACCGGCATTCCGCCCGGTGTGCGTGCCTTGCCGTCTGGGACATTGATCACCGTGTCGTGGCGCCCCAATACAAACGCAGCAAAGAGCGTTGGGTGCGACATCACAAAGTCAGCAATCGCCTTACTTTCTGGTGCAATCAACGGGTACGAGCCCGCTTCGTCTTCAAACTCTGGCCACCGATGCGGAAAGTTCCGCTCTGGATCAATGCCGCCCAACCAGTCCTCAGCAATGCGGCCGTCTCCATCGGTGTCGATTCCTTCAGTCCAAACGGCGTACACCGGAACTTCGCCCAACTTGGCGTCCGGGGCACGAAGTAGCCGCAATTCGGCTGCGTCAGCGACCAGTGATGGCGCTTTCCACGGCGTGGAATTTGCGGACGCGCGGATCTGCGTGATCAGTCCGTCGCCGTTCAGATCACGTGGGCGATCTTCCTCTCGAACGCCATCGCGATCATTGTCATGCACCACGCCGTCGCCGGAATAATCGCGGCGCGGGTCGGTGGAGAATCCCTCCGCAGCATCGGGATTACCGCGTGGAATCACATACACCGTCACCGCGCGGAGCATGTCCGCGTGATCGCGCGCGATCGCCTCAGCGGCAATCAATACAGCCTCCGTACCGGACCAGCGCGGACCGTCCATGCCAGCAAGCATCAGGATGGCGGGCCGATCGCCCGCCGTGGATGGATTGGCAGAAAGTGTCAGCAGCGGAATGGTGCGTCGACCGGCGCTGTTGCCGATGCTGGACACCACCATGCTCGTTGGATAGCGGGCGCACAGGCCTTCAATGGCGGCAGTGAGCGACGCGGTGTTGCGCCGCTCCGCGAGCGTCGTTGTGGCCGCAGGCGCGGCGGGTGCTCCAGCAGCGCTGGGCAGTGCAGTCGCGGGGGGTGCGGCAGTGACGTTCGGCACTGCAGTTGCCGCAGGTGCGTTGGGCACCGCAGTCGGGTCGGTCGCTACCGGTGCAGTCTGCGAAAGCGCAAGCGTGAGAGTCAGGCATACATGAATCATGGTGGGTTCCATCAACGGGGTGCAGGCAGGCAGATCGCGTGGCACAAGACTCTGCACGCATCGGTCACGAGGTTCGGATTACAGCTCTGGTTTAGCGCCCTCAACCATTCGGGCGCCGTCAAGGATATAGAGGCCAACCAGCCAATTCTCAACAAGGTATGGGTCAACGCGGAACGTCCCGCGCACGCCACCAAAGTTAAATGCGGCATGTCGACCGCCGCGCTTGGCTGGCTCAAGCAACTTCACTTCAATGGCGTCGTAGGGCGTGGGCGGAACGCCGATGCAGCATCCATCCCACTGATTCAGCATCACGATCAGTTCCTTGGTTTCACTCACCATCAGTGGAAACGCTTGGTACCCATCAATCTCGAGCACCTTGCCATGCAGGAGCGCAATCCGTTGTGGGATCTCGTTCTCATGGAGACGCGGCATGTAACTCTCTGAGGCGCTCGCCAAGCATTCCCAACTGACGCGGTAGGGGGACTCAGGAGTTCCGAGTCCACGAATTTCATACTTACCGTCCGCGTAGAGCAACATCTCGCCAGTCTTGGCATCCTTCTTTGGCACGATGTTTCCCGGAACAACCTTGGCATCATGGATCGTCTGGTCAAGGCCCAGGTCAACAGCGTCCGCTGCACGAACCACCGGTGGTTTCTCCGCGGCGACCTTCGTTTCAACGCTCGTTGCGGGCGTAGCAGGGTTTGCCGCGCTGGTTGTCGCACTCACTGTCGGGGCGACTGGGGTGCTGGTGGCGTTACTCACCGCGCGTGATGCATCGGTGCTCGCCGCCACCGCTGGTGCGCGACCCGCCGACTGTACGGTTGACGAATCATTGCCAGTCAGTGCCAGCACCACTGCGAACCCTGCCAGGCCAGCGCCTGCAATCCAAATGATCTTGGTTCCGTTCATTGCCAATTCCTCACGCTGCAGGTCGAAGGTTGTCTGCCACGGGCACTTGGTACGCACGCCACGCGGGCAAAATTCCGGCAATGCCACCGAGGGCCACCGCGCCGCCAAGGACGATCACGGTACTACGTGGGTCAAGCGTCGGATCGATCACCAACCCGATCGACGCCTTGAGCCACGCGCTCGCCGCGATTCCGCCAAGCAGTGCCAGCACGATCCCCGAAAGCGCGCCGGCCATGGTGATGACCAAACTCTCCGTTAACACCAGCCCAAACACACGCCCTTGGCTCGCACCCAACACGCGCAAGACTGCAATCTGCCGTGTTCGCGCCGCCATCGAGTTGTACAGGGCAAGCATGGTGCTCAATGAACTTGAAATCAACACCACCACTGCCATTCCAATGAATATGCCGTCCACGTTGGAAACAATTTCAAACAGCTTCTGGATCTGTTGCGCAGGCTGCGCCACCACGATCGCCGTATCGCGCCGCAGCGTGTCGAACTGCTGCTGCATCGCGGCGCTGGCATCGCTACCAGCGCGGGTTGGCAGTCGCAACAGAATGCCCGTTATCTTGCGGTCATCGTCTTCCAGGTCTGCTGCAGTGGTGGCGCCAGAGATGCCCGCTCGTTCGCGGCGATCGAAGGCGTGCAGAATCCAACTTGATTCAAGATCAATAAAGAGCGCGCGGTCATGAGCACTCCCGGTCGGCTCGAGTACGCCAACAACTTTGAACGGGAACTCGGTATGCACATGACCAGCATGTTCATCCGGCTCGCTGCCCTCGCGGCTCGCCCCGGAGCCGTGGGTAAGAAATACCTCTTGACCAAGGCGCAGACCAGAGGCCTTTGCCGCTGCGGCGCCCAGCACAATCTCAAAGGGGCGCTCAAAGAACTTCCCGCTGGCAAGTTTCCATGGCTCGCCTGCCACGGGCTCAAACTTGGAAAAGAAGTCAGTCGATGTCGCCATCGTTGGAGAGCCGCGGTA
>CAMDUB010000045.1 GCA_945878575.1 Phycisphaera mikurensis NBRC 102666
ACCAGGGCATGGAATGGACCGTGGCAGATCAGACCACCATCGCCGCGCGTCAAGCATGCGGCATTGAACCGCCTGCGCAGCCCGATGATGACGCTGCGCTGCGGGAACTTGTTCGTAGCCGCCGCCTGGACCTGCGCGCTGCTGCTGCGCGCGTGAATGGCATGGAGTCGCGCGTTTCGCTCGCCATGGCAAATCGATGGCCCTCACTCATGCTCGGTGGTGGCTGGGAGCAAGACATGGAAGGCGACCAGGCCATCATGTTTACGGTGGAGTCATCCATCCCGCTCTTCAATCAAGGCAACTTCCGAGTCGACGCTGCCATGATTGACCTAGAGATTGCACGCATTGATGAAGACCGTCTGTGGCAACGGGCAGTGATCGACACCCGACGCGCACTCGCCGGGTTAGCAGCGGCAGAACATCACACTGTCACGCTGCGCGACGGAATTCTCCGTAATTTTACGGCAAACAAAGAGATCCTTGCCAACAGCGTCACCGCGGGCGAGCGCCCGGCTGTTGAGTTGTGGCGCAGTGAACACCAAGAGAACCACGTGCGCATTCAGATTGCGCGCGCCGAGCGCGATCGCGCGCTCGCAGTGCTCAGCTTTGAACGCGCACTCGCCGGCGCTCGCTTGCCGTCCTATGGACCGTCCGGAATGCCGGCGGCCACCGGTATGGGCTCAGGCAGTACCGCCCCCGACTTTGAATTCACCGCATTGGAGACCATGGAATGACCAGCACTATCCCCCACCCACCGCGCCGCATGTTGACTCGTTTCGTCCTGCCAGTGACGCTGGTTGCTGCATCTGCAGGCACGCTTCTATGGACTGGCTGGCGCTCATTCATCCCAGTTCCAACTGTTGATGTTGTTCCGGTTTCGTTACGCGCAGGTAGTGCAAGTGGCACTTCCTTGGACAGCAACGACCCGTCCGCGAAACCAACCGTCAAGCGCGAAGGCGCTGCCGTACAAGCACCAGGCTGGATCGAGCCATCGCCGTTCGCAGTCATGGTTCCGGCGCTCACGCCTGGCGTGGTTCGCACCGTCCTCGTGCTTGAGGGTGAGCGCGTGGAAGCCGGTCAAGTGCTCGTAGAGATGAATGATGAAGAGCAGCTCATCAGCGTCCGTTTGGCGGAGGCGGCATTGGCAGAAGCCCGTGCGAAGCGACTCGAAATGGAGGATGAACTTTCCCGAAAGGCGCGCCTGGTTGAGAGCGGCGCCGCCAGCGCTGGCGAGGTTTCCCGACTGAAGATTCGCATTGATGCCATGCGTGCCGCTGAGGAAGGTGCCGACGCAGAACGAGCCATGCGCGCCCTGATCTTGGAACGCACCAAGGTGCGAGCACCGATCGCTGGCGTGGTCATGGCGCGCCTGGCAGTACCGGGAATGATCGGTGGCGGCATGCAAGATGGCAAGCCGCTCATTGAGTTGTATGACCCGTCGCAACTGCAAGTGCGCGCGGACGTGCCGCTTGCAGATGCGGGTCGCATTGCTATCGGAGACCGCGCGGAGGTGACGGTCGATGTGCTTCCAGACCGTCGGTTCCGTGCCGAGATCATCCGCGTTGTTCACCAAGCGGATATTGCCAAGAACACGGTACAGGCCAAGGTGCGGATCATCGATCCCGATGCCGCGCTCAAGCCGGAAATGTTGGCGCGCGTCAAGTTGTTCCCGCAGATGCCGGGCGGCAGTGGAGGAAGTGGCAACGCGCCAAGCAGTAGCGGCGCAGACACCGCGTCCAACATGAGCGCCGGACAAGAAAACTTCTGGATCAATGATGATTGCGTGGATACAAGCACCACGCCACCGTCAGTGCTACTCATCGCCGGACTTGAAGATGGGCGCGGCACCATTGAACGCCGAGCCGTCGGCGCGATCGGCGAATCGGAGCGCGGCTGGCGCCCCGTGGCAAGCGGCCTGCGCGCTGGCGACATGGCAGTACGCGCTCCGCTCTCTGCGCCAAAGCCAGGAACACGCGTTCGCGTCACCGAATCATGGCGTCAAGCCAACATCACTGAAGGAGCACAAGATGAGCACCATTGAATGCCGCAACCTACGCAAGGACTATCGCCGCGGCGAAGAAGTCATTCACACACTGCAAGATGTGGATATCGATATTCACGGCGGGAGTTTCGTTGCTCTCATGGGCCCATCCGGTAGCGGTAAGACAACGCTGCTGAATTTGCTGGCTGGTATCGATCGACCCACCGGTGGAACAATCACCATCGGCGGTCGTGACATTGGCACACTTGGCCGAAATGCGCTGGCAGCATGGCGTAGCGCCAACGTGGGATACATCTTCCAGCTGTACAACCTTGTTCCGGTACTGACCGCGTACGAGAACGTGGAAATGCCGCTCCTGCTGCACACGCTTTCAAGCAAAGAACGCCACCAGCGCGTCACCGAAGCGCTCGAACTGGTCGGCTTGGCAGATCGCTATTCGCACTATCCACGGCAACTTTCTGGCGGTCAAGAGCAACGAGTGGCGATCGCCCGCGCCATCGTCACGCGCCCCACCATGATCCTTGCCGATGAGCCGACTGGCGATCTTGACCGCACCAGCGCCATGCAGGTCATGGATCTGCTGGTCCGCCTCAATAAAGAGCGCAACCAAACCATTGTCATGGTCACCCACGATCCGTCAACCGCTGCACGCGCTGGGCGCACGGTTCACCTGGAAAAAGGCAAGATCATCGACGCCGCGGAATTCAATCAAGCCACACGGACCGCCACCATCGGAGCGCATCAATGAACTCCTTCCTCCGCACTATTCCATTCACATGGAAGAACCTGGTCCGCCGTCCGCTCCGCACCGGCTTGACCGTGGCTGGAATCGCTGTGGCAACGTTTCTGTTTTCGTTCGTAGAAAGTATGCGTGACGGCGTGAGCAAAGCCACCGAAGCCGGTGCTGCCGAGACTCGGCTAGTGGTCTACCGAAAGAATCGATTCTGCCCATTCGCTAGCCAACTCCCGCAGAGTTACCAGCGCTCAATTCTCAACATCGAAGGCGTGAAGTCGGCTGTCCCCATCAAGATTGTTGTCAACAACTGCCGTGCTTCGCTTGATGTAGTGACCTTTCGCGGCGTCCCTGATGAGGGGTACATGCAAGAGCACATTGCGCAAGCACAGCTCCGCTCCGGCTCCATCAGTGATTGGCAATCGCGGGGCGATGCCGTATTGATCGGCGCAGCACTCGCTGACCGACGTCGCTTGCGCGCTGGGGATCGCTTTGATGCCGCCGGCGTCCGCAGTTGGGTTGCGGGAGTCTTTGATAGCGACGACGCGCAAGACCGCAACGTTGCATATGCGCACTTGGGATTCTTGCAAGAGACTGCTCAACGCGGCGGAACCGGCGGCATCGTCACCCAGTTCAACGTTGAAGTGGATGATCCGTCCAAGATGGAAGCGGTTGCTGCAGCCATTGACGAAGCATTTGCGCACGACCAATATCCAACCACCACTCGACCAGAATCTGCGTTCGTTGCGCGCGCGGCGCGTGATGTGATTGTTCTGGTGCGATTTGCCAGCATCGTTGGCTGGGCGAGTTTGGCTGCAGTGTTCGCGTTGATTGCCAACGCCATCGCCTTGGCGGTGCGCGACCGTATTCGCGACCACGCCATTCTGCAAACGCTCGGTTGGACAGGCGCAGACATCGCATGGATGGTGGTCATGGAGGCATCCATGCTCGGCGCTACTGGTGGTGCCATCGGCGCCATCGGCGCACATGCTGCTATTGCACTGACACATCTGAATTTCACCATGGAAGGGGTTTCCATTGAAGTGACTGCCAGCAACGCGGCGACCATCGCTGGAGTTCTGCTTGCCACACTGCTTGGCGCAGTGGCGGGCGTGGTACCAGCGCTCTCAGCGGCACGCCGCGAAATCGTTCAAGGCTTCCGCACCACATAAGGATCACCATGTTGAGACTTCTCCCCATCTCCTATGCGGCGCGCAACCTTGGACGCAGTCCATCGCGACTCATGCTTTCTGTTGGCGGTGCAGCGCTTGTTGCAATCCTGTCCATGGCCGGTGCTGGTTTCGCGATCGGCATGGCCAGTGCGCTGCGGTCTAGCGGTCAGGAACGCAACGTGGTCCTTCTCGGCGCCGGCAGCGAAGAAAGTGTTGAGCGCAGTGAAATCACCCAGTCCGCGGCTGGCGTGGTAGCCGCCAGCCTCAGCGGAATTGCCACGTTTGATGGCCGCCCACTGGCCAGCCCGGAAATCAACGTCGCTCTGTCGGTGATGCTTCGCAGTAACGACAGCGCAGCGCCTGCAAGCACCGATGCTGCGGAATACATCGGCCTCGTTCGAGGCATTACCCCAACAGCATTCATTGTGCACCCGCAAGCGCGACTTGTGGCTGGCCGTGCGCCACAAGCAGGTGCCAATGAGGTGGCACTCGGAGCAAGCGCAGCCCGCGCTGCAGGAATCAACCCAGACGTTCTCGCCAGCGTGCTGACCGATGCAGGCAGCGGCGGCCCGGAGGTAATTGTTGACACTCGACCATTCCGAGTGGTTGGCCTGATTCGCGCGCCCGGCACCGTGATCGACGGCGAAACATGGATGCCGCTCAGCGATGCACTGGTACTCACGCAGCGCGACACCATCTCTGCGGTGATCATCACACTTTCTCCAGACGCGTCGGCATCAGACGTCACGGACTTTGCACAACGGCGCATCGATCTTGAACTGAGTGCGATTTCCGAACCCGATTACTACGCATCGCAGAGCGCCTTCTACCGGCCAGTGCGCATCATGGTGCTTGCCAGTGCTGTGCTCGTTGCGCTCGGCGCACTCCTTGGTGGCCTCAACACCATGTACGCCGCGTTTGCCAGCCGAGTGCGCGAGATCGGCATGTTGCAGGTACTTGGCTTCACACGCAAAGCAGTGACGGCCAGCCTGCTGCAGGAGAGCCTGATTGCTTCCATGACCGGCGCGCTTGTTGCTGTGGTACTGGCCATTCTGTTTCTCGATGGCATCGCCATTCAATTCTCCATGGGCACTTTCGGCATCAAAATTGACGAATTCGTGGTGGCGATCGGTCTTGCCACCGGTCTATTCGTCGGTGTCGCTGGCTGCGTAGTGCCCGCCATCCGCTGCCTGCGACTGCCTCTTCCATCCGCACTCAAGTCTGACTAAACCCCGTCCCGCAAACTTTACAACTTCCGTAACTTCTCACTTCACCTCAAGGAACCAATGCAATGAAGACCGCTACTCCATACGTACTCCGTACCTGCGCATCATTCAGTAGCTGTGCAATTCTGGCTTTGACCATGGCGGCCTGCGATGGCGCCGCTGCACCGCAAACCAAAGCAAACACGACCATCCCCGCCGGCATGATCACCAAGGGTCCAGCCACCGGAACCGGGGTGGCCGCTGCAAAGCTCACTGCCAAGCAAGGCGAGACCATCACCCTCGTCGGTCGCATCGGTGGCAGCGAAGACCCATTTGTTGCCGACCGCGCCGTATTCACCATCGTGGATCCGTCGCTGAAGAGTTGCGCTGATATGGCCGATCCCGACCATTGCACAACGCCGTGGGACTACTGCTGCGAAGAACGCGGTTCCCTGAAGCGCAGCACTGCAACCATCGAGTTCGCTGGTGCTGACGGGCGCCCACTGAAGGGATCGATTCGCGGGATGTCCGGGCTCGATCCACTGGTAACGGTGGCAGTCACTGGCACAGTCACCGAACGCAACGACGCGGGCATGTTGGTGGTGCGCGCCACCAAGGTCGAAATCCGTTAACTGACACTGAAGTCAATAGCGCTGCATCAGCATCAGGCTGCGCCGCGTCAGTGCCCAAACCAGCGCTGGCGAATTTGATCAAGCGTCCCGTTCTCGCGCAACGCAAGAATGGAGATATCGAATTTTTCGCGCAAGTTTGTTCCGTCGCGATGAAACGCAAATCCAAAGTGCCGGCGCTGGAACAGCTCGCCCACAACAGCAATCTTCGCCTCGGGGTGTTTCAGGTCGTAGTACTCCAAGATGGATGCGTCACCCACCACCGCATCAACATGACGCTCCGACATGGCTTGTACGGCGGCTTCAAGGGAGCTAAATCGCACAATATCCAATTTCTGCTCTGAGCAGTAAGTGTCGCCACCGCTTGCAGCGACAATGCCAATCGTCTTACCCCGCAGGTCGTTTGGTCCGTTGATCTGTCGATGCAAGACATCTGCTGTCATCACACTGGTGACGGTCGATGTCAGGTATGCAACCGTTGCCAATCCGAACAACAGCCAGATGGCAGCAACAATCCGCCCGATCCACGGCGGCACCACTCCGCCTTTGTAACTGGTCTTTCCAGTCACAGCCACGGAAACTACATGGTGGAACGACTCAGCAAGCCCTTCATGTAAATGCGGCGTGAATTCACGATCAAACCGCCGTAGCAATAGCGACACCACGACGGTCAATCCAAGAGCCCCCGCGAGGCACCACGCCAATACACGCGCGTGCCCACCCTCAATAAGTCCGTCAATCACGCGAAAGAACGAACTGCTCTTTTGAGACGACACCATGACGCGCAGCCCAGCGTCTAAGAACGGCTGCGAAAAGTCAACTCGCTCGAGCCGTTCGCTGGTGACGAGCGTGTTACCCACTCCGGCATCCACTTCGCCGCTTGCCACGGCATCGATAAGTGCATCGGCAGATGCGTACTCTCGAAATTCTGGAACCACACGCGCGTGTATCGATGACGCTTCAAACATCACCACGGCGTAGCCAGTCCACTTCATGGCTGTATCAGGAATGGCAAATGGCTCAGTGTTCAGCACCCCCACTTTGATGGCGCGCGGCGTGTCCAGCGGCGGATCGGCAATCGGGGCTGCAGGGGCAGCGTGTATGCACCCCGCCCAACAAGCCATCGCCACCAACACTGTGTAGCCGCGCCGAGAGATCATCGATTGCCAGTTCATCGAACGGAACGCTACGGCACCCGCGCCGTTTGCGCTACCCGGCGCGACGCCCGCTCCCACCACCACCACGCGCACCGTTAACCATGCGGCACAATCACCGCTGCCATCCGCCCACTTCGAGCCCCGTCCCTGCGATAACTGAAGAATTCACGAGGCGTGGCGACGGTGCACAATTCCTCGCCATCAATCGATTCCATCGGAACACCACTCGCGCGTAACTGCTCGCGCACCGCGCCGAAACAGTCAATGTGCTCCTTGACGCGGCTCCCTCCCGGCAACAACACAAATGCATGGCCCACTGCCTTCGCAAATTCACTGGCGACATCCGGACCAACTTCATACACCTCACGACCGATGCATGGCCCGATGGCAGCAACCAAGCTTCCCGCCCGCGTCCCGCGCACCGCACACATCGCCTGTATCGCCTGCGGCACCACGCCCGCAACAATGCCGCGCCAGCCTGCATGAATGGCGCAGGTCACGCCACTTTCAATGCACGCCAGCAAAATCGGCACACAGTCGGCAGTACGAATACACGGCGCTACCCGCGCGTCGGTGGCCAGCACCGCATCGGCGGCAATGCTGGGTGTTCCAAATCGTTCGTCGCCTTGGCAGAGAAACACAGCGCACTCATGGACCTGCCGCACCCGAACCATTTCGGACCGCGAAGCGCCAATCGCCGCCATCAACCTCCGTGCGTTCTCAAGAATATTCGCGTCGCTGTCTGGCTCACCAGGTGCCTGCGCCACTCCAAGATTCATCGAATCAAACGGCGCCACACTTACGCCGCCATGGCGCGTGGAGAATCCATGGTGAAATCCCTCCGAAGCCAACAGCTGGCTTCGGTAGAACACCACCTCATTGGACGCCACAATGCGTTGCAAGTGAGCCATACACGAACGATACGCGCCACACGCACTCCGCATCACCATGCCGGCGCTTACCCGTCATCCATCAGCATCATGCCCGCAAACCGCCCATCAATCGCAACAAGGAACATCCCATCCGACACCGCCATCGGCACGATCGGTGAAAGCTCAACTCCATGTTCAAGGAGGAATTCTGGCGACCCCATCAGCACCCGCGAGCCCGCCACCACACCCACCGCACCGGCCCCGACGCGCTCACAATTCACCGCGTCCACCACGCGAATCACCCGAACATCTGCTTCGCGCAGCAACTCTTCCGCGGAAGGATGCCCAGATCCACACGCCACCGCCGCCACTGCACGCAGCAGGTCGTTCTCACTCATCCAGCCAACCGGTAGCACGGTGATCACCGCGGAAGTGTAGGAAATGCCAGGAACCCAATGAGAATCCCTCAGGAAAACCCAAGAAAAGCACCTTGCATCCACTACTGTAAACAGTATAGTACTGTACATGCTCTACTGGATCATCGCCGGCAACGGACAAGCCTATGGACCTGCAGACCTCGCACTCATGCACCGATGGGTGGCGGAACGACGCATCGTCAGTACTACTCAGGTAGCAACCAGCGAGCACGGACCGTGGCGCGATGCCGCCCTTGTTACAGAACTTGCGCGCGCCTTTGGTAACCCAGACTACGAATCCGCAGCCGGCGCGACTTCGACAAACCATGACGCAGCGCACACGCCCAACACGCCGCCGACCGGGCCAACAACTGCCCCAGGCGCATCCATGCCCATGAGCGGCGAGTGGCCGCCAGCACCGATCGCCATCTCGCAACTCGTGAGCGGCATCTTCCACCTCATCACTGCGACGGGGTGGCTCCTCACGTGCTTCGGCGTGATTCTCAGCATCCCACTGACCATCCTGGGCATATATGAACTGATCGCCTACTCACGCGCACGTACCACGCCGCCGCAGCAGTACCTGGAAAGCACCAAGACGAAAGCCATTCTTGACATCTGCTCCGTGCTGACCGGCAACCTCGCCTCCATGGTGTGCGGCATTGTGATCCTCACGCAACTTCCCGCGGCACGGGATCGCATTGATCAGAACCAACAACGGTAGATGAATTGACCAACAGTCACGGAGTGGCCGCGACGGGCGCAATCGGCTGCGGTGCCCCCGCATCTACTGGTGAACTTGGCTGAAACCGCCCATCAATCGTGAGCACCAACGGCGGCTCGCCCGCCGTCTCCAGTTGCACCGTACACACCGAGTCGCCCGCCTGCGGCCGGAACTTGGCAATCACCGCTACTTCAATCGACTTACCCGGACCGATCGAAGCCGGAAGCGGCGGCACTGTGGAACATTCTGTACTCACAGAAGTGCGCAAACTTCCCACATGCACCGTGCCCCACGTGCGATTACTCAACACAAACACAGACGGAACCTCAACCGTCGGTCCCCCTGCGCCAGTGATCCACTCCGTGTGCCCACGCGGGCCCTCCAGTTGCGCAAGGTGCGAAGTGCAGCCCGTCATCACCCATGAAACCATGGTGACCGCTGCCATGCGAACCATCCACACCGCGCACGCACCGCGATAGCAACGCGCGCCACTCACAGGTTGGCAACCTTCCAACCGTCGCGGTAGGTGCGCTTCAACATCGCGCTTGCCACCGGGCTATTGCGGAACGTGCACGTGGCCTCGTCGTACTCAAGCCTCTTGCCCGGATCGAGCGAACTCATCGCACCAATCGAGAGGCTCTCGCACATGCGTCCAGCCTTCTCAAACCGAGACACGCACGCATCCTTCTTACCCGCGATGCATGCATCCACCCAGTCGTGCCAATGATTGGAACTGCCAAGATCTTCAGGCTTCATCTCCACCACCTTGCCATCAACAAAGATCCGCGCCCATGCGTACTCGATCGGGAACCACATGATTCCCATTTCGCCCACCAGGATCACGCCGCCGTCGCCCTTGACAACCTCTTGACCCTGCGTGCCGCCTTCCCAACCATCCGGAAGACCAAGCGCCTTGAAGTCTGGGAACTGTCCGCCATCAAACCACTTCAGCGTGAGGCCAGACTTGGAAGTCTTCGGTGTTGGTCCGTAGGTGACCACCACTGATTCGCTCTCTGGGAATTGATCCGTGGATGGCTTGACCGGATTGCAATACACGGTAAGCGGGCGCCCCAGTTCCAATTCATAGAACGGCACATCAAGCATGTGGCAACCCATGTCACCAAACGCGCCAGTTCCCCAGTCGATGGTGCCGCGCCAATCAAACGGCGTGTAGCCATTCTTAAACGGACGATTCTGCGAAACGCCCAAGAAGAGATCCCATGAGAGCCAATCCGGAGTTGGGTCGCTACCGGTTGGACGCGGGTTGCCCTGCGGCCACCAACCAGCGGGACGATTCGTCCATGCATAGACCTCTTTCACTGGACCGATCGCGCCATCACGCAGCAACTTCTGACCGTAGCGACGCCACTTGGTAGCGATGCGCTGCGTGCCCATCTGCGTCACCAGTGACTTCTTGGAAGCAGCAACTTCTCCCAAGCGGCGATTCTCATACGCGCCCTGCGCGAGTGGCTTCTGGCAATACACGTGCTTGCCACGGTTGAGTGCTTCCATGGCGATCGGTGCATGCATGTGGTCGGCGGTACTCACCACCACTGCATCAAACTTGTCCGACATCTTGGCGTACATCTCGCGCCAGTCTGCAAAGGCAGCAACGCCGGCGAACAGTGGCGCGATTGCCTTGCCATCGTCGCTCTTGCCACCAAGCCGCAACATGTCGAGCGGTCGGCGATCGATATCGCAGAGTGCAACGATCTCCACCGACTTGTGACTCGCAACTTCGGAGAGGTCACTGCCGCCCATGCCGCCGCAACCAACCTTGGCGATACGGAACTTCTCATTCTTCCACGGCTCGCTGCGGTGCAAGTGAGTCACCGTACTGAACGCAAACGGTGTGGCAAGCGAGGCAAACACAAAGGAGCGGCGGGTGATCTGCATTCATGCATTGAACAAGAAATCCGCCCGCCCGCGGAAGCGGACGGGCGGAATATTTTTATCTCAGGTTGTTCGCCGAATTCAACCGGATACAACCTCATAAATTTGCACAAAGCAGTCGCTGCAAGCAGGTTCTGGCTTAGTTCGGCGACTGACCGGCTGCCGCACCGCCATTACCGCGACCACCACCACCGCCGCCACCACCCCGGAACGCTTCCGACATAGCCGCGCGCTCCTTCTCATCGATGGTTCCGTCGTTGTTCTTATCAAACTGCTTCATGCGGTCCTGGGCCTGCTGCGGCAAGTCTGACAACTTGATCGGCCCGTTGTTGCCGCCCATCATCCCGCCCCAACCGCCACGGCCGTTGTTCTCACGGCCCTTGGGCAGCGATTCAAACTGTTCCGGGGTAAGCAACTTCTCTAGGCGTTCCATGTAGGTGTCGTTGGTTTCCGTGCGCTTGTCAAAGAGCTCACCCGACTCGCCTCGACCATTTCCTGGACCACCGCGCGGGCGGAACATCTGCGACATCGGAACATCGCCGGACATGAATCCAACAATGCGAGTCATCTCCTCGGTCTGACTGACGGGCTCTTCCTTGCGGATGGCCTGTGCGATTCGGTCATTGAGCGGACTCACCTCGCTGGCGTACTGCGTGCCCAGCGCCGTGATGGACTCCATCACCGTGGCCTCAACACCTTCAAGCTTCATCGCTGCTTCAAACGCACGTTGCACGCGGTTCTGCGCATAGACGCGGTCAAACGCCAAGGCAAGGGCCGCTGCACGCACGCGGGACGCATCTTCTGGTGAAAGTTCTGCACAGATCGCCTCGCGATAGCGGTCGTTCACTTCGCGCACCTTCTCGCGCAGATCCAATGATCGTGTTGCAAATCGCTTGGCTGCGTCAGCGTCGCCAGTCTGAATTGATTGCAAGTATTTGCCTTCATTACTCGCCAGGAAATCATTGCGAGCCTTGAGCGCTGCATCAAGTTGCAGCTCATATTCGTCCATGATTGACTGGAGCTTGGCGAAGGTCTCTTTGGAGAGGCCCGACTCGTCAAGCACAATGAACAGATTGACGCTCTCGCCGCTGATCGTGCCACGCGGCAGGGTCTTCTCGCGCACCAAGAACCGATCAAACGCTGGCCACTTCTTCATCTGCGGATCAGTGAGCGATGCTTGCATGCCATCAATGAAACCACTGCGAAGACGCTGCTTCGCCTCTTGCCACTTGTTGAAGTCCGTGACCATGGTGCCGAGGGATGCGCGCATCTGATCGAACGCGCCGCTCGACTTCATTTCTTTTTGCACCTGCTCGCCAAGTTTTTCCATTTGGGTGCGGAAGAATTGCTGACGCTCCTCGGGAGTGAGTTCGCCGCCCTTCTCTTGCGCCATCTGTTCCATTTGTTGGCGGGCATCATCCATTGCGCCGCGCCACTTATCTTGCATCTCTGGCCCCATCATCGGCGCCATCATTTGCTTGCCGATCTCTTGCATCTGATTCATGATCTCTTCACGTGCTGGCTCAAATGCATCCTCATAGTCACGCATCAACTGTTCAACAACAGCGAGCTGTGCATCCTCAAGGGAGAGTTGTTGCTTGAAGAGCGGAATGTCACGGCGCACAAAGTCAGGCTCAAACGAATCCCGGATCTGGTTCTGAATGCCCATCCGACCCATGCCGCGGAACATGCCACCGCCACCACCTTGACCACCCCGGCCGCCGCCTTGACCGCCACCACCCTGGCCCTGCCCGCCACCCTGCGCCGGAGGTGCGCCCTGCTGCGCGAACGCCGACACCGACAGAAGTGACTCAGCCGCAACAACGGCCGCGACGATGAGCGACGCTGATCGTCGCATGGAAACGGTGGGGATAAAGCGGTTCATATTGATTGGATTCATCGTTGTGGCTCCTGGTTATCGGACTTTTGGTAGCGGGGTGAAAGTTCCCGAAGCAAGGTGAAGAGGCTGAACGCGTTGAACACAGCCCTATTGTTGTGGAAATGTCACGAATTCGCAGATACTACCGATCCTTGGGCGATAGTTAGAACATAAGTATTGATGTGGGAG
The DNA here is from genome assembly GCA_945878575.1 of Phycisphaera mikurensis NBRC 102666. Classification (GTDB taxonomy): domain Bacteria; phylum Planctomycetota; class Phycisphaerae; order Phycisphaerales; family SM1A02; genus UBA966. The sequence goes on from CAMDUB010000045.1 coordinate 12,872, forward strand.
CACTTCCCGCACCCAAAGAAGTTGGCCAGCACACCATGAATGACTCCCGCCGCAATTCCTCGAAAGTTCTTTCGCTCCTCGCTGTTGCCCTGAGCGCTGCCACCATGGGCGCCCTCGCCTCCGCCGAGAACGGCGTGGTGTCGCGACCCAGGGGTGTGGCAGTGGCTAACAACCCCAGCGCCGCAGTGGTGGTTCCTCCGATCTTTGCATGGGATGTGGGCTCAAAGTTCACTGTCGACCCCGCCCTGACCGAAGCGCCCAACAATGGAAGTCGTTTCGGATTTGCAGTGGCAATGTCGAACAATTATGCGGTCATCGGCGCGCCGGATATCCGACTCGTTGACAATCGATTCCCTGCGCTCAATCTCGGCACCAACGGCGCCGGCGCGGCGTTCGTCTTCAAGCGCACCAGTGGCACTGACACTTGGACCTTTGTGCAGCGATTGATTGCGCCGACACGCGTCCTTGCGCAAACTGGTTGCAGTGTTGCCATCGACTCGGTGACCAACGACATCGTCATTGG
>CAMDUB010000046.1 GCA_945878575.1 Phycisphaera mikurensis NBRC 102666
GCAGTTGGACGTACGCCCCGTGGGTGCCAACCGGACGAACAGTTTCGCCCGAGGCTAAGCGGAACCTTGTGGAGCGCAGCCGTCCGCGTCCGAGGGTCCCGCGCGCAACGGAGGGGGCGGTCAACGACTCAACTCACTTCACCCGCGCGCAACGGCGAAAATGGGGACAGGGGTGAACGGCACCTATTTAGCCCCACGCCCAAAAACGCCCAGAGCGCGGAACTTCGTCCGCGCTCCTGAGAACTGGCGCCTAAGCGCCCGTCCGGGTGTCTAGTCTCGCGGCTCAGCAGAGCGCGAGGAAAGCGAAGGCAGCCAGGACGAGAATGCGGCGGGCGTTCTCTTCGACTGAGATCACATGGGTTGCTGCTATGGCGACTGCGCGCATGGTTCTTGTCTTTGCTTTTCGAGTACTTGAGGCGCGGGGGACGGCGTCAGCCGTTGACCCCCCCGCGCTACGATGTAAGTCTGTCCCAATACCCCCAGTTCGTCCACTCCTGTGAGGATGAAACGAGCGTAAACTTGTGAAATCACGATGATTATGCGGTCCTTACTAGCCAAAACCGTGGTTCTCGGACTTATCAGTGGAAGCTTCTGGCTTTCGGGAGTGGTTTCCGCAGGTGTGCTGGTGTGGCAAAACGGCCAAAACACCCTGCCCGACCCTGCCAATGCGGTGTCCACCTTCTTTGCCGCTCGAGCGTGGCTGGATGCTGGCGGTACCGGGGCTGCCGTGACCACGCCTGCCGACGTCCACAGCGCGGCCGTGGTGCTGCGGATGCGTGGGCGCATCGTGGGAATTGGGCACGATGCTGGCGATACCAACAAGACCGGCATCGTGGATCGCGCCCTGCGCTCGGCGCTTGATGCGGCGCGTGCGCGGCGCACATCACAGCCAACCACTGCAAACGAGAATGATTCCATCGGAACGCTCGTCACGCTGGAACTTGAACTTGCAAGCGCACGCGAACCGTTGATCGGTCGCACCTTTGAAGAAGTTGCCCGCAGTATTGAGCCCGGCGAGTGCGGCTTGCAACTCACCGACGCTACCCGCACTGCCTATGAACCAGCTTCGCAACTCTTGGCGCGGCGCATGGCATCGCCCGTCTCGCGCGCGGTGCTCGCCATGGTCACTGAACTTGGTCTGCCGCCACGAGATCTTCCTGATCTGCAAGCGCTTGGCGGAAATACTGCTATGTATGCGTCACATTCCATTCGCCTGGCGCAAAGTGATCCAGCCGGTAGCCCGTTCACACTCGCGCGCGTGCTACCTGCCATTTCCGCCGCGCCTGCATCACGTGCGGACGCAGTCACTGCATGCGTAGCGATCATCGCGCGCCTTGCCGCGCAACTTGAAGCTGCTCCCGCTACTGAAGGACTTCCCACCGATGCGGGCGCGCAAATGGCGCGTACCGGTTTGCGCGGCGACTACGTGATTGCCGCCGATCGCTATGAGCCATTCGCGGCCGGCGCGACTGAACAAGCGCTGTGCGCCTGGGCACTTGCACGTGCCGCGGCAACCGCCAGCTTTCCGGAAACACTACGAAATCAGGCACAATCAGCTGCCATTTCCGTGCTCCGTGCGTTGATGGATCACGACACTTCCGAGCCTGACCCCGCTGCAGAACCGGCCGCAGTTGCCTACGCGACACTTGCAATGGCCGAACTGACTGCTAGCAATGCAACGATCGATGCGCCATTTGCAGCATCAATGACCACCGCACTCGGCCGCCTGCTGGCACCCGCCACCCTTGCCACGCTGCGCCCGCACGTACAAGCCGCTGTGCTTGATGCCGCTGCAGCACTTCATGCAGCGCGGACGCCCGTCATTCCAGAGAAAGACCTGACCGCTGCGATGGATGTCGCGTGGAAATCGATCGACCCCGCAGAACTTCCAATCGTGGCGCCCTTTCTCATCGATGCAGAAACTCGTTGCGCGCCCGATACATGGGAACAGCGCATGAACGCGCATCGAAGCACACTTGATGCCGCGCGCACGGTCCTCCTTGGAACGCAAGTGCAAGCCGACAGTGCCGATCGTCCTACTTCGCTCCTTGATATGCCGGGCGCGTATCCGATGGCAGGCTCAAGTGCCGGGCGAATTTCTGCGCAGTCCACGCGGCCGCAATTCTTCATGGCAATGGTCGCGGGACTTCCCGCAACACGATCGCCAGCACGCGATGCGGAAGACAGCAACACACTCGCACTGGCCATTCGGTTTGTGCAGCAATTGCAGGCTCCAGCAGCGATCGCCTACTGCGCGCCCGCACCCGAGCGCGCTCGCGGGGGCGTGCTCGCTTCGCCGGCGGACGCTTCGCAACCAGCGGCGGCGCAGGCATTCGCCATCTTGGCGCTCACGGAGTCTGAGCGGGCCTTGGCGCGTTTGGCGTTGCCGGCTGATCCCGTTCGTGGGAAATGAATGCATTTTGAGCCATTCAAGCCGCATCGGTACAGATCCGTGGCGATTCTCGGATCGGAAACCGCAACTGCAACCGTACACTTACCCGGCGCGGACGATTCCGCGGCTGCGGTCCTCGCTTGGAGATCTTCATGATGCGCATTCAGACCACTCTCAGTGCCGTGATTGGGCTCGCCACACTTGTGGCGGTCGCTCCTGCTTCGGGTCAGAATCTCTCTGAGCGCATCAATACCGTGCTTGAGCAGCGCGCCGCTAAACAGGCAACCGCCAAGGGACCGATCCTTCGTGCGCTGCTGACCACCAGCATCAGTGTGAAGTTTGAAGACACCAAGGCGAAGGAAGCGTTTGCTTATCTCAAACAACTGATCGGCGTAGAGATGGTGGTGCGCTGGTCTGATGATCCGGGCGCAGGCGATGGACTCGATCCCGAAGCTCGCCTGACGTTTGAGATGAACAGCGCGCAAGCGCTCGTGGTCCTCGAACGCATGATTGATATGTCGACCACCGAGCCCGCAACATGGCAACTGCGACAGGGCTACTTGGAAGTCGGAACGAAGTCGCGACTCAATGCGCGCGGCTCGCAAGAGACCCGCATCTATCCGATTCGAGACCTGCTGTTCGAGGCACCAAACTTTGACAATGCCCCCGAGTTCAACCTCGCCCAGTCAGTGCAAACTGGCGGCGGTGGTGGTGGCGGTGGTGGCACTGGTGGTGGCGGTGGCGGATTCGGCGGCGGTGGTGGCGGCGGCGGAGGCGGCGGCGGTGGTGGCGGCGGCGGAGGCGTTCCGTTCGGTACACCCGGCGAGCCACCGGAGCGCCGCGCTCCTGAAGAGAAGGCCGACCAACTCATCGAACTCATCAAGTCGCTGGTCGAGCCCGATGTGTGGCTGGACGACAGCGTTGCATCCATTCGTTACTACGACGGTTCGATCATCGTTCGCGCGCCGGACTACGTGCAGCGGCAAGTGGCTGGATACGGCTCCCTGCCCGCGGAAGCACCGAGGCGCACGGGCGGTCGATACGTTGACATGACTGCCCCAATCGGCGTGTCCAAGGTCACCGGCTTTGGAACATCCACTGTCACGGGCGCAGCGGGCGGCGGCAGCACTGGAACCACCGGCGGCGCCGGTGGACGCGGCGGCGCAGGCACGGGTGCGGGCGGCGGCTCGTTCATTCCGTCGGGCGGCGCACCCACTGGACCAGGCGGAAGCGGCGCGAAAGGCAGCACGCCCGCGCCTGCAACGACACCTGGTACCGGCGCGAAACCGTGACGGGACGCGCTCGCGCACACGACCATCGCACCATTCGATCTGACCTCCGCAACTGCACGGGGGACGGTGTCACCCATGCGTTCATGGTGGGTCTTGGCGAAACGAACTTTCCACTCTTTGCACTTGCGCTCGGAAAGGGAGACGCCGTTGCTGGCTTGGTCTCCACCGTTCCACAGTTGGTGGGCGCGGTGCTGCAAACATGTGCGCCATGGGGCATCGAACGCATGGGATCGCCGCGCCGCTGGATCATGTTGTGCGCCACCATCCAATGCGTGAGCTTTGTGCCGATGGTGGTGGCTGCCATGCTGGGCGTCATGCCAACCTGGATGCTCTTTGCAGTGGCGAGTATCTACTGGGCAGTGAATTTAGGCGCGGCACCCGCGTGGAACACATGGGTTGGCGCGCTCTTCCCACGAAGGATTCGCGTGCGCTACTTCGGATGGCGGTCACGCATCTATCAAATCTCCATCATGGGATCGTTGCTGGTGGGCGGACTGGTGCTGATGCTTGGTGACCCTGGTCGCGCGCAGCGTTTGTTGGGTATTGACATGGGTATCGACCTCGGATTGATGGCTGCCTTTGCCACGGTCTTTGGACTTGCTGGACTGTGCCGACTGTGGAGCGTGCTATTTCTTAACCGCCAAGGGGAAGCGCCCGGACTCAATCTCAAGAATCACCGCCGGGTTGGCTGGATCGATTTCGCGCGGCGCGTCCGCGGCGGTGCGGATGGGCGACTCCTCGGGGCAGTGGTGTTAATGACGGTTGCAGTGCAGATTGCCCAGCCCTTCTACACGCCGTACATGAGCCGGCAGCTTGGATTTAGCGACGCCGCCGTGTTGGCGATGATTGCCGCAAGCTTTGCAGCAAAGAGCCTGACTGCTCCACTGTGGGGGCGCATCGCACAGAAACACGGCGCTCGGCGACTGTTCGTATGGGGTGCATTAGGAATTGTGCCACTCAGCGCGTTGTGGCTAGCGAGTCCCTCATTCTGGTACCTATTGGGTTTGCAAGCACTCACCGGCGCCATGTTCGGCGCGTACGAATTAGGGTTCTTCTTCTTGGCACTCGAATCGATCCGCGAAGAGGAACGCACCAGCATGCTTGCGCTCTTCATGCTCTTTAACAGCTTTGCCGCTGCAGCCGGCAGCTTGCTTGGTTCCATCGCACTGACTGGAATGGGATCAATGGAAACCGTCGGCATGATGGGCGGCGCGTACGTCGCGATTTTTGCCATGAGCGCTGGGGTCCGCGCCTTGGCCTTCTTTGCGTGCACCACAGTGCGCGAAGAAGTGGCGCACGCCGTTCCAATGGCGATGCAGACACTGTCATTGCGACCTTCGGCAGGTAGTTTCGATGTACCCGAGCCTGCGTCGATTGAAGAAGCAGAATCGATGGGAACTACGCGATGAGGCCGCACTATGCCTGACGCGCCTGAACAACAACATTCGCGTCGGTTTGCCATGGCCATGACCGCAGCAGTGCTCCTGGCAGCCGCAGTGCGCGCGCCGTTTCTGACCGACGGTCTGTGGTACGACGAAATCGCTGCGTTTCTTGGGTACTCAATCAACGGGCCGTGGGGCGCAGTGTCCACCTACTACACGCAGGCAAACCACGTGCTGCATTCACTGCTCGCGTGGGGCTCGGGAGCAGCGCTTGGCGTAGATGAAATCACCGTGCGATTACCGAGTTTTCTTGCAGGACTTGGCGCCGTGCTCGCAGTGGCGTGGCTGGCCATGATCGCCCTCGGGCGCGATGCCCAGGGCGTGCGTCTTGCAGTGACGGCTGCGTTCATGACCGCACTCATGCCGATCGCGGTTCTACCCGCCACCGAGGCTCGTGGGTATTCGTTGATGACGCTCTTCTCCGCGCTGATGACGGCTGCATTTCTTCGCGCGCTCCGCAAGCCAACGGGGATCGCATGGCTGGTGTACGCCGCAGCGTGTACCCTAGGAATCTGGGCACATTTGGTAACGGTGTGTGTTCCAGCATTTCATGCGGCGTGGTGCGTGGCGGTGTTAATGCGTGGCACGCCATCAACGTCCGGCGGAACTCCGCCGAAGGCCGCGCGTGCTGGTCTGATGGCGATCGGCATGGCCGCACTGCTCACGCTGTTGATCTACGCACCAATTCTTCCCGCGATGTTTGCCATTCGAAGTGAGTTCCGCGCGCTCGATGGCAATGAGCCAACGCTGCTTGGTGCCGAGGGGTTGATGATGCTTCTGTCCATCGGCGGATCATGGAAAGTGTGGGCTTCACTGGCGGCGCTGCCCTTGGTAGTTGCTGGAATCGCAGCAGCGACCCGCGATGTCCGGTTGCGCACTGCCGTCCTACTTTCGTTGGGGGGCGCCGTAGTAGCGCTGGCGTTCCCAGTCTTTCTTGGCAGTTGGCTATACGCACGCTTCCTGGCATTCACCGTTCCCGGCATCGCCCTGTTGTTGGCGGCTGGGCTGTTGGAAATCAATGATCGAAAGCCGATCGCTGCACGAGTGTTGGCGCTACTCGTCGCGAGCGCATGGATCGCATCACTGGCAACACTCGGCCCGCGCCAGCAAATTCGCGAAGCGGTCATGTATGTCGCCAGCCACCGCGTGCCCACCGAGGGGGCGTTCGCTGTCGGCCTTCCTGACGATGTGCACCAGTGGTACGCCGTGCCGCTGCATCTGGACATGCCCGGCAGCGGTCCGTACGGGTCCACGATTCAGCAACATCTGAACGACCCCACTGCTGCGTGGGCCGTCCTTCTCTATCCGCGCACGCTGACTGCTGCCGCGGATCAATTACGGGAGGCGGGCTTTGTGGAGGAGGCGCGATTTCCGGGTTGGATCGATACTGGCGGCGGGGAGATTGTCGTGCTGCGCCGCAGATAGCATCGCGCGCTATGCCTGGCACCTTTGAGATCATCTCCGAACGCGAAGAACCCACTGGGTGGCGCTTCGACGTGCAGGACATTCGTGCAGACGGATCGCTCGCGGGCGTGTCACTGACGCTGTCATGGGCTGATTACGACTACTTCTGCCCAGACGGTTCGGTTGCACCGGAAAGCGTGGCACGCGCAGTGCTTGAAGTGGCGAGCGCGCTCTGGCCGCAGGGAATGCCGGCTCGACTTGATGCAAGCACCCCGCGACGTATGGCACCTGACGCAGATCAGCGGATCACGGAACGTGTTGATATGCGGTCCATGTGACAGCGCACGCCGCTGCGGGATCACCCACTCACGCCTGCATCAATGGCCGCAACTCACGCGGCCGATGCACTAGTGGTACTTCCACCCAGAAGGTACTGCCGCGACCCGTGGCGCTGAGTAATCCAACCGTACAGCCGAGCAACTCTGCAAGCTCGCGACAAATGGCCAATCCAAGGCCAGTGCCACCAGCACGGCGCGTATGCGTTGCATCCACTTGCCGGAACTTCTCAAAGATCGTGTCTTGCATGTCCGCCGGTACGCCAGGACCGTGGTCGGTCACGCTGATGCGCACTACTTGCGCGCCGTTGCGATCCAGCACTTCGGCACCAACAATGACCACTCCATCTTCAGGCGAGAACTTCACGGCGTTCGACATGAAGTTGTAGAGAATTTGCTGCAGCTTTCCCGCATCGGTTTCTACTCGGGGCACGGTATCGGTCAAGCGCTGCTCAAAATCGATCCGCTTCTGCAGCGCTACCGGGCGCATGATTGCTTGCAATCCTTCCAGCAAATCAGCTACCGACGTGGGACTCATGGTCACTTCCATGCGACCGGCCTCAATCTTGGCCATGTCAAGCAGTTCATTAATCATGTCCAACAGCGATCGCCCGCTGCGCTGAATGTTGTTGATGTAGCGGACCCGCTTGGGATCAGCCGCTGCATCGCCGCGGGCAATTTCTTCAAGCAAATCAGCAAACCCAATGATGGAGTTCAGCGGCGTGCGCAATTCATGACTGACGTTCGCCAAGAATTCGCTCTTCAGTCGGTTGGACTCGCCCAGGCCGACGTTGGCCTCGGAGAGTTCTCCGATCTTCAAATCAAGCGCTTGGTTCATTCCCGAAAGTTGTCGCTGCACGCGCTCGTTCGCATCGAGCATGCGATTCAGGCTGTCAGCGAATGACTCCACTTCATCCCGGCTGCGCACTTGCACGCGCGCGCTCTGCTCGCCGCGACTCACTCGTTCCGCCGTATCTTGTAGTTGCCGAAGCGGCGAAAGTACATCGCGGCGCAACACCAGCCACAGCAAGGTGATGCCAGTCGCCACCACCAAACTGCCACCCACGACCAATAGCCAGCGAATCAGCAACAGATCAAATTCCGCCGATTCCACCGCGGATGCGTCGGCATTGGCGCTGGCATCGTCCATGAGGCGATCGACCATCAGCCACGCCCCAGCGACGACAATCGAGGTCACTACTGCCGTGCCAATGCCGAAGACGATCAATGCACGTGCGGCCAGCGAACCAATCCTTCGAGCCATGGCGGGGATGATAGGCTCAACCATCCATGCGCAAACCAGGATGTAACGAAGACAATGTGGAGATGACCGACGTGCTGTGCGACTTCTGCATGCAGGAGTGGACCGAAGCACGCCCCATGGTGGAAGGTCACCAAGGCAGTTGTATCTGCGGCGATTGCTTGGCGGCCGCGTACCGCGTCTTGGTGATGGTGGAGTCGGCCGTTCCGGAGACCCCCTCCAAGTGCGTCCTCTGCCTTGAGATGCGCTCGGAACCATCGTGGCACATGCCGCCTGCGCCCGGCGCCCTGCCGATCGGAGAGGACACTCCGCACGCTTGCCGGCGCTGCGTTCGGCAGTCGGCAGCGGTGTTGCAAAAGGTCACGGAATTCGGCTGGCGCAAGCCGACCGCGTGACCGTTCGCCTTTGCGATACCCTGCGTCGTCATGGAGACGTACCTCGCCGAAGCCGACGACAAAGTGATTGTGATTGTTGCCGACGGTGGCCTGAACAAGGGCACCGCTGAACAAATCACTCAGGTGGTTCAGCAAGCGATCGATTGCGGGATGAAGGGTGTCATCATCGATTGTTCCAAGTTGGACATTCTCTCCAGTGCCGGGCTCGGCAAGATGCTGATGCTGCACAAGCAAATGAAGCAGCACGGTGGAGAGGTCAAGATCGCCGGTTTGCACGGCATGGCAGTGCAGGTCTTGCGGCTCACCCGGCTGGACGGCATCTTCCAGTTGTATCCAGATGTTTCGCAAGCACGGCTGGCGTTCCGCGGGACCTGAGCGGCAGAATGCCCGCGCCAGTTTCGTTACACCCGACGCAACGTGACCGCGTGAAACGGTCGGCCTTCGCGCTGGTATTTACGCTCGAAATTAGTGCCAACAACTTCGCCATCCGCTGCGCTGGCGGGGCGCTCAAAGCTCACCGGCGTGAAGATGTGACCGCTGCGGGCGATGTGCTCTTGATACCAAGCCCATAGTTCGTCATGGTCCGTGACTAATCGAAGCTCGCCACCCGGTCGCAGTATCCGGTGAAACTGCGCGAGCGTGGAGTCTTGCACGACGCGGCGCTTGTGATGGCGCGTCTTTGGCCAAGGATCACTGAAATAGAGATGCACCACTGAGCAGCAACCATCCGGCAGCCAATGCGTCAAGAACTCCGTAGCATCCGCGTACAACATGCGGACATTCGTCAACTCAGCACGCCGAATGCGATCAGCCGCATAGCGGTAGAACTCGCCCGCGTATTCGATGCCCAGAAAGTTGACATCCGGGTGCGATGGCGCCTCTTGCAGCAGAAATGTGCCCTTACCAGAGCCGATCTCCAACTCAAACGGCGCATTGGGGCGCGCCGGGAAGAAATAGGCAGGACCAATCCGACCGGCCTCCGCAGGGGGTAGTTCGCGTTGCGCGAGGCCGATGCCAGTGACATCAAGCGTACGACCATGACCAAGTCCAAATGACATGGGGGGAAAGGATAGTGGAATACGCAGCGGAGTCCACGGATACCACTATAAGAGTGACCATGATGATTGCCCCCGCTGCCGCCCTGCTCCTTTCCTTACTCGCCCCGGGTGCCGCTGCGGATGGAACTGTCCTGCACCCATTTGATGGCAAGACCCTGGACGGTTGGGATGGCGACCGCAGCTTCTGGTCTGTAAAGGATGGGGCCATCGTCGGAAAGTCAACCGCAGAGCATCCGCTCCCTGCCAGTGGATACCTCGTGTGGAGCGGCGACATGCCGCAAGACTTTGACTTGCGGTGCAAAGTGTTCATCACTGCGGGTAACAGTGGCATCCAATATCGAAGTCGCCGCGTGGAGGGGCGCGCGGACATGGCTGGCTTCCAAGCGGACTTGGATGCATCCAATTCTTACACCGGTATTTTGTACGAGGGGCTTGGCCGAGAAATCATGAGCGGCCGCGGCGAGCAAGTGGAGTGGGCGCCCGCCGGAAAGCGCGTGGTGGCAAACTTTGCGCCCGACGCTCTCCTAAAGAATGTCATGCGACCCGGCGAGTGGAATGACTACCGCGTTGAAGCGCGTGGCACACGCGTTCGACACTGGATCAACGGCACGCTGATGACGGACGTGACTGATGGCGACGCCAGCCGATTTAAGCGGGACGGGCAGATTGGATTTCAGCTCCACCAAGGCGCGCCAATGGAAGTTCGTTGGAAGGATCTTGAAGTGCGCCCTATCACGGAAGCACCGGCTGCATCCGCGCTCACTGTGCCGGATGGATTCACCGTTGAGTTGATCGCCAGCGCGCAAGCTGACCAAGGGAGTTGGGTGTCCTTGGCATTTGATCCGCAAGGTCGCGCAGTAGTCAGTCCGCAATCAGGCAAGACGTTGCGAATTGAGATTCCCCGCGTCAGCACTGGTTTCACTGGTACAGATGTGCGCGTCACCGAACTCACTGGCGCGCCTGAAAGTGCGCAAGGCCTGTGCTTCGCCGGCAATGAGTTGTGGGTTGATTCTTCCGCCGCCGGTCCGCAGTCCGGACTGTGGCGGTTGGCTGATACCGATGGCGACGGCACCTACGAGAAGAAGACGCAGGTGCTGCATTGGAAAGATGACGGCGGCGAACATGGCGCACACGGCATCGTCCAAGGTCCGGACGGCGCGATCTATGTGGCTCTTGGAAATCACACAGCGGTTCCCGAAGGCGTCAGTAACGGCGCATGTCGCCCATGGAGTGAAGACCTCGTCGGCGAGCGCATGTGGGATCCGCGTGGACACGCGGTGGGGATTGTTGCACCCGGCGGCACCGTGCTGCGCGTTGATCCAGCAACCAGCGCAATCACGGTCTTTGCCAGCGGATTTCGTAATCACTATGACTTGGCATTCAATCCGGATGGCGAACTCTTCACCTATGACAGCGATATGGAATGGGACATCGGCGCACCGTGGTACCGAGCGCCGCGCCTTGTCCATGTGGTGAATGGCGGCGAATACGGATGGCGATCGGGCAGTGGCTGCTTGCCGTCATGGATGCCAGACACACTTCCACCTGTATGTGAAACGGATTCTTCATCACCGACCGGCATGCTGCATGGCTCCGGCGGTGCATTCCCAGCTCCGTGGCGGAACATGCTGTTTGCCGCGGACTGGACGTACGGTCGCATCTTGGCGGTGTCACTCACTGCACAGGGCTCCACATACACGGGCAACTGGCAACCATTTATCACCGGGCGCCCCATGCCGGTCACTGACATGGCATGGGGGCCGGACGGTGCGATGTATGTGGTCACCGGCGGACGTGGAACTCAGAGCGGAATCTACCGAATTTCAGCTACGAAACCCGCATCCGCCACGGAGCGCGTGAACAACGTGGATGCAACGCACACGCCGGAACGCACGGCTCGACGCGCGCTTGAGAATCTCGCGGCAGCGCCCGATGCAGCCAAACTTCCAACCATCTTCGCTGCGCTGACCGCTGATGATCGTTTCGTGGCATTCGCTGCGCGCAACGCCTTGGAAGCAACCGGCGCCGCTGCCGTCGCCGATGGCGCAAAGGCCACTGCAATGCGCGCCCGCGCTCAGGCGGCGTTGGCATCAGCGCGGATGCCCGGGGCCGATTGGTCATCTGCTGTGATGAATGCCTCTGCAATCGGTGCGCAGTCGAGCGCGGATACCTGGACAAAGTTGCTGGCGTTGCGTGCTGTACAAGTGGCGTGGTCACGACACAGCGCGGATTTCACAGGCCCGACGGGTGAAGCTGCTCGCACCGCTGCCTCGCAATTTGCGCAACGATTCTTCACCGATACTGATCCACGCGTTGTGGAAGCCGCCCTTGGTCTCGCGTGTGAAATGGGGCAACCCGCAGCAGTGCCCGCCGCCATGAAGCGCCTGACGGAAGCAAGTGATCGCGCTGACGCGCTGCGCTGGGCAACCATGTTGCGCACGGTGCCAAACGGTTGGAATGAAGAGCTACGTACGGCCTACTGGCGATGGCTTGAATCAACCAACGACAGCGCGGGCGGATTTAGTCTGCGCGGCTTCATCGACCAGGTCAAGAGCGATGCGGAGAAGCATGTACACCGCCCAGCCGCAGCCAACGCGGCAGGCGCCGCGCCGACCACTCGCGCGCAGACCACGCTTGCCGCTTCTGCCACGCGTACAACCAGCGCGCAGAGTCACTCCTGGACCGTTGCCGAACTCTCCACGGCGCATCCCGGCGACACCGCACCGGACCGTGTGCGCGGCGCGCAACTGTTCAGCGAAGCTATGTGCCTCCAATGCCATCGCATCGGTGGTCAGGGTGGCGCAAACGGCCCCGACCTCACCGGCGTCGGCAGTCGATTCGCACGCGGCGACCTCCTTCGCGCCATTCTGGAACCGAACGCTGCGGTGAGCGATCAGTGGCGCGATACGGCTATCACTTTGAAGGACGGAAGTATGGTGGTCGGCCGAATCATTGCAAGCGATAAAGAGTCGCTGACCATCTCTACCAATCCACTTGGTCCGGATCGCGAACGCGTGGAGCGAGCGGAGATTACGAATAGCGAACAAATCACCACATCAAGCATGCCGCAGGGAATGCTGGATACGCGCACGCGTCAGGAAATCCTTGATTTACTTGGCTATTTAGAGACCGCCGGCAGCACCGCCGCACGTGGCGGCTGAGCCAGTATCCACGAGGCAATCACATCAAGCACTTCGGGGTCGATGGTGATATCGATCTTGGAATACTCATCAATCGCGCCCGTCTGTGCTGGTTGGAACAGGTGATTGAGACCAGGCATGACCTTCACGGTGGCGGGTGCACCACTCGCTTTCAAAGCCGCTTCAATCGCGGGAACATTTTGGACAGCGTCCACTTGCGTATCAAGCGTTCCGTTCAGTACCAAGACCGGGCACTTCACTTTGCGTAACGAAACCGCCGGATCAAGCACCAAGAATCGCTTCATCCACGGCGAACCAACCTGCGCAAGCGCTGCATCCACTTGTGCTTCAAGGGTCGCTTCCGGAATAGTCGCCACATCTGCCCCGCCGAGCGCCAACTGCGCGAGCACCAATTTCTTGGCCGCCGCGCGCAACACGTCCTTGCTTGCGCCATCCTTCACCGCATCAAGGTAAGCAGCGTGAGCCGCTACCGCCGGGGCAATCTGCGCTTCGGTCAGACCAGTTGCAAGAAGAAT
>CAMDUB010000047.1 GCA_945878575.1 Phycisphaera mikurensis NBRC 102666
TACGCCGCGGCCGCAGAGATCGTGCGCCGCATGCAGGGCGAGCCGGTTGCTGCGGATTCTGGTTGGAAGGGCGGGTTGCCGTTCGAGTATCGAATCACTGGCGGCGACGCATTGCAGGTGCGCGTGAAGGTTGTGCAGGATCGAAAGATCCGTCGCTCCGCCAACGTCATTGGCATGATTCCAGGTGCAGTGCACCCGGAACAATTGATCATCATCGGATGTCATCACGACGCCTGGTGCTTTGGTGCCGCGGATCCATTGGCGGGAACCATCGTGTTGATGGAATGCGCCCGCAGCTTCGCGGAGTCACTGCGCGCTGGCGAACGTCCCGCGCGCACTGTGGTATTTGCCGCGTGGGGTGCTGAAGAATGTGGCATTATTGGCAGCACCGAATGGGTCGAAGGCCACCGCGATCGATTGCTGCGCGGCGCCGTGGCGTACGTGAATCTGGACATGGCTGCTATGGGTCCAACGTTCGGCGCATCGTGTTCGCCAAGTTTGCGCGAAGCAGTGCTTGGTGCAACCGTGCGCGTTGCCCAAGCGCGCGGTGCTGCAAATGAGACGGTTTACGATCGCCTCTCCGGTGGCGGTCGCAACGAACCACAATTTGGCACTCTGGGTGGTGGATCAGATCACGTGGCGTTCAATTGCCATATCGGTGTGGCGAGCGCTGCATTTGGAAGCGGTGGTTCCGAAGGCAGCAGTTACCACTCAAACTATGACACCATTGCTTGGTATCGATCAGTGGTTGGTGATGATTACGCGCCGGCTTTGATGATCACTCGTGTCACCAACGCGCTGGCGGCCATCTTGGCGGATTCGGCTGTGCTTCCATTGAGTGCCGCTCGGCACGGTATTGATGGTCAACGATTCCTGCGCGCGTTGAAAGAGCGCACCACCACTCCAGAGATCGCGCTGTCCATTGACCAACTCATCGAGCGTGCTGGTCGCGCTGCCGAATCGGGTGCTCAACTTGATGCCGCGCTTGCATCTGCGCACCCATGGATCGGAACGGCGGCCGCCAATCGATCGCAATCGGCACGCGACGCGTGCGTAGCGATTGATCGTGCACTCATCTCGCTTGACCGCGCATGGCTTGATGATGCCGGCCTTGAGGGGCGCCCGTGGTTCCGCAGCATGCTTGTAGCCAGTGACAAGGACAGCGGTTATGCCGCCACCATGCTTCCACTTCTTACCGAAGCGGTGGACGCAGGCGATGTCAATCGTGTCCGCGCCGCCGTGGTGCGCTACCAAGCCGTGTTCGACCGTCTTGATCGGGGGATCGATCAAGCTCGGGCGGCCATGCAATCGGTATCCGGCGGGAACGGGCCGCCGGCGCCCCTGGGGACGCGCTAAGCCGATAGCGTCCGGGAACTTTTGACTGAGGCTGTCCCCGGGTGAAGTTTCCGGGGAACTATCACTGATATGTCCCGCCCCGTGAACCGATTCCACTTGCTGATGTGCATTCTCAGAACATCTTAGGAAGTCAGCGATCCGCCCGGCGCGCGAGCGCGTATTGTTTGGACTGTTACCGACCCCACACACTTGCAGACTCGAATCTCAGTGCACCCCATGAATCACATGATCCCCATGAAGGCTATTTCTACACTCGCCGTCGCTGTTGTTGCCGCCAACTTTGCTGCTCCGTGCGTTGCCCAGACAGCCATCGACACCAAGCGCATCATCAGTACGGGGTTGGTGTATCCAACATGCATCACCCACGCTCCCGGCGATAGCACTCGACTCTTCGTGCTTGAGAAGGCCGGTCGAATCCGCATCGTTAACTTGGCCAACAACACGCTGGTGGCCACTTCGTTCTTGGATATTGATGCCCTCGTCACTGGCGGTGCATCAACGGGCGATGAGCAAGGCCTCTTGGGCATGGCCTTCGACCCCAACTACGCCACCAACGGTCAGTTCTATGTTTATTACACGGGGACGGGTACCAACAACTTGGCTCGATACACCGTGTCTGCCAACCCCAATGTCGCCAACAGCGCTGGGGTAGTCATGATGACGTGGGCGGATCCCTACACGAACCACAACGGCGGCTGGATTGAGTTTGGTCCAGACGGCAACCTGTACATGGGTGTTGGCGATGGTGGCAGTGCCAATGACCCGGGCAATCGCTCGCAGAATCTCAGTGATCGACTCGGCAAACTCCATCGCATCAAACCTTCCACTGGCGGGGCCGCGCCGTACTACACCATTCCATCCGGCAATCCCTTCGCTGGCGGCGCAACAACGGCTGACGATACGGTGTGGGCATCCGGAATGCGTAATCCGTGGCGGTGCAGCTTTGACCGCGCGACCGGCGATCTTTGGATCGCAGACGTTGGTCAGAACGCTGCTGAGGAAATCAACTTTCAAGCAGCTGGAACCGGTGCAGGACGCAACTACGGTTGGCGATGCACCGAGGGCGGTTCTAACACCGGTCTCACGGGATGCACATTCGGCAGCCCATCGCTGACGCCTGCTATTCACGTGTACAGCCATGTTGCCGGTACCACGGGCGGCTACTCCATCAGTGGCGGCGTCGTTTATCGCGGCTGCCGTATTCCTGATCTGCAGGGAACGTACTTCTTTGCCGATTACGTGAACGCTAACATTTGGTCGTTCCGTTACACCAACGGTGTAAAGAGCGAGTTCCAGAATCGCAACGCGGCGCTTGGCACATCGGCTGAGGGTGGCGTGGTCAATCAGGTAGTGACGTTCGGCGAAGATGAAGACGGCGAGGTGTATATCGCCGATCACGGTGGGCAGATTTACAAGATCATTCCCGCAAGTGGTGATGGCCCGTGCATCGCTCCACTTCTCGGTGACTTGGATCTGAACGGCGTCGTCAACGGCGCAGACCTCGGTTTGCTGCTCGCTGGTTGGGGCGTCTGCGGCACACCGTGCCCAGGCGATTTGGACCTCAATGGCGTGATCAATGGAGCTGACTTGGGACTAATGCTCAGCAATTGGAGCGCTTGATTCTTCAAGCGGACTGAACGCAGCAATCTTCGTAGACTCACGGTTGAAGGAAACCGTGATGCTTCTACACACCATTCGTAGTGCCATGACTGCCGCCGTCCTTGCCGTCTGCCTGATGCATGCTGGGCCGTATTCGGTAGCGGTGGCAGCCCCTCCTTCTGGCCTTGCCGCTTCTCCCTCGGGTCCGGCATCCCCAGCACAGGTACCGCTCATGGTGGAGCCGCCGATTGTGGATTTCGGCGTGGTTGCGCCAGGTACTAAACATCCCGCGCGCTTTGTCCTGCGCAACATTGGTAGTCAACCCCTCACCATCGCGCGCGCGCAGCCGAGCTGCAAGTGCACGGATATTTCAGACATCGCGGGCAAGGTGATCGCTCCGGGCGGCACATTGGAACTGACTGCATCGCTCTTGGTACCCAAGTCGCCAGGTGACAAGGATGCCAAAGTCATGATTACCGTTGCTGGTTACCCCGGGCTGGTACTTGCCAACATGGTGGCTGACGTCACGCAGCCCGTTCGTGCTGCGCCAGCATTTGTCGACGCACTCAAAGATAAGCAAGAGGGTGTGGTGCATCTTGCATCCATTGATGGCAAGCCATTCAAAGTCACCAGTGCTGGCGGTCGGGCGCCGCTCTTTGTGGGCTTTGATCCTGTCACGGATTCCCCGCGCGCTGCGTATGACATTCGGTGGCGCGTCGCAGAGATTTCGCCCGGAGCGCTGCCACAGTGGTGGGTCATCGATACGGACCGCGCCGACTGCGCGCAGATCCCGCTACGGATTCGCCATGAATCCACCGGCGGTCGATTTGACCCAGAGCGATCCGCGCGCTTCTGGTTTCCGCCCGAGAGCATCGTCCTTGCCGGCGTAGTGAAGGCGGGGACACCGGTGGTACTGACCACCACCATTGAGCACTTAAATCCCGCTGCGCAGGGCCGAGTCACTGCACCCACGTGGGGCGATGTTTCGGCAATGACAGTCCCGGGCGCTGAGGGCACGGCTCGATTTATCTCCGCCACCAAGCGCGCCGGTGACTTTGTGGACATTGCCTTTGAATTCACTGCAAAGCCCGGGCGTTTCGGTTCGTTCTACATTCCAGTGATGATTGAAACCCCCACCGGCAAGGGCCCTGTCTTTGTTGCAGTGACGGTCACTCCGTGACGTTCGATCCACAAACGATTTCCATGCAGGATGCGGCCGGCGTGAGCGCGTTACTTGATGCTGCGGCGGAGCGCATGCTTGCTGATCCGCTTCGCAAGGGATCATCGGTGTTCCTTCCGCGCCGCGGTCGCATCTTGCTGACTGGCGATTTGCATGACAACCCAGTGCACTTCATGTTGGTGCAGCAGTTGGCGAAGCTCACCGCGTCGCCGGACAATCATTTAGTGCTCCATGAATTGATCCACGGCGACCGGCTCGTAAACGGTGTTGATCTCAGTTACCGCATGTTGTGTCGCGTGGCGCAGTTGACGCTGGCATTCCCTGGGCAAGTGCATGTGGTGCTTGCGAACCATGAATTGGCGCAGGTGTTTCGGCACCCGGTATCGAAGGGCGCAGGTGACAACCTTGAGCTCTTTGACGCCGGACTTGATTGGGCATTTGGTGATGATGCTTCCATCGTTGATGAGGCCATCGGTCGCTTCGTGCGCGCTATGCCGCTGGCGATTCGCTGCGCTAATGGCTTGATGCTCAGTCATTCGCTGCCTGCGCCGCATGAACTCGCCGCCTTTGATAGCGGAGTGGTTGATCGGTTGTTGGTGGACAAGGATTACATGTTGCGTACTGGTGACGCGTGGCGCATGGTGTGGGGCCGGGGATGGAACAGCGAGTTGCTGTCCACGCTTGCAGCACGCTGGAATGTTCGAACCTTCGTCCTTGGTCATGCGCTGGTGGAACATGGTGCTGATGCGCCGTTCCCAAACCTGCTCCTATTGAACACCGACCATGAAGGCGCGCGTGTGGTGGCAGTCAATCTTTCAGAAGATGTGCCCACTGCCAATGAGTTAATGTTTAATTCTGTCCCGCTCTCCTCCTACGGCGCAAGCGATGCGTGAGTCAATTCTGGCGATCGAAATCTCGCAACGCGCTGGCAGCATCGCACTGCGCCCGCGTGCCGAGGGTGGAATCTTTGAGCTGGAAGTTCCGGCCTCCGATGATGCCAACGATCACCTCATGGCATCCATTGATGAGTTGTGCCGGGAGCACGACGTTGCGCCTGCGGATCTTGCCGCCATTGCGGTGAGTTGCGGTCCCGGGGCATTCACCGGTCTGCGTGTTGCATGCGCTACGGCCAAGGCGATTGCGGATATCACGGGTTGTGGTTTGGTGGCCGTCCCGTCGGCCCTGGTGGTGGCGCGGACCGCGGTGCGTATGGGGCACCTTGGTGCGGAAGAAAGTTGCACCGTTGCGCTGGCTTCCAAGGCGGGCACCGCGTGGTGCACCCACATGAGCAATGTTCAGGGCATGCCGCAGGTACTGTCTGCCGGGCTGTTTGCGGAGAGTGACGCAGAGTCGATTGCCTTCCCGCTGTTTGGCGACGCGCAGGTGCCGCCAGGGTTTGTCCGAGCCACCGTCGACCGTGGCGGGCTCCAACCGGCCCACTGGTCGGCCAGCGCCTGCCTGGAGGTTGCTGAGGCGCTCCTTGGGGCCGGGGAGCGCACCGACCCCTTACACCTGGCGCCGCTCTACCCGCGCCCCGCTGAGGCTGTCACCCTGTGGGAAACCCGCCACGGGCTGTCCCCGGGCACGTAAACGGGTGCCTGGGGCGCCCGTTGCGGTCCGTCCGGCCTGCGGCTCGGATGGTCCACGCCCTGGAACACCGGATCCCGCCCCGTGGTTCCGTCTGCGCAGGCTGCCCGCCGCAGTCAATGTGGCTGATCCCCGCAACGGTGGTGAAGGACGCCCCAAGCTCGACCGATGTTTGGATTGCCATGTCAAGCCGCCGTAACAGCCCGTCCACCGCTCGCGTCACTCTTGCAGACCTTCGGGTCCGCTGCGAGCGCCTTGAGTCAATCCTGCGCCAAGCACTCTCGAGCCGTTCCTCGGCCCGCGCGGAACGCGATAGCGCCCGCGCGCGCCTGCGAAGTGCTGGCGATGACTTCGTTGTGGCATTCGAGGCCATCGACGCACGCACGGAAGCAGCGGTTGCTGCGGCAGAACTGCGCGGCTTACTGTGCCACGACCTGGACATTGACACCATGCTGACCGTTGCAACCGAGCACCTGCTTGCGCGCGTCCGTCCAGCGAATGTAGCTATCTGGCTGTGCAACAGTCGTGGCGACTACGCGGTTGCAGCCTACGGCGCCAACAGTGTGTCGCGCGCTCGTGCTGAGGCATCGCTTGGCGTGCTTGGCCGTGAAGCTTGCACGCACCTTGGAAATGAACCAGTGGCCAGCGTCTTTGACAGTGCTATTGAGATGGTGTCCGTGCCGCCTCCGGGCGGCGGCATCTTGGCAGACACTCGCGCCATCATTGCGCCGCTGGTGTTTCGTGGCGAACGGTTTGGTGCGGTACTGGTCTTCCAACCAGCAGCGCAAGCATGGCAACCGAACGCCCCAGACATTGTGGCATCAATTGGCGCTGTGTTAGGGGAACAAATCGAACGCATCACCCGCATCGTTGTGCAGCGTGGAACAGAGTGGCCAAGCACTCCGCCGGATCATGATTGAATCACTTAGCGCGGTGCGGCAAGTGTGGCCAGGATCGTTACGCCACCAGTGACGCGATCGCCCACCGCAACGTGAGCGGTCACATCGGCGGGGCGTGGCAGGATCAGTTCAGTCGTTGATCCAAACTTGATCATTCCAAAGCGCGCGCCACGTTTGGCTCGACCACCGATGTGCGCGGCGCAGACAATCCGTCGAGCGATCGCACCGGAAATCTGTCGAATACCAATGCACTCCCCGCTGGCGGTGGTGAGTGCGGTCACCGTTGACTCATTCACCTTGGCGCTCTCCGCGCTGCGTGCATCAAGGTATTTACCCGGCGTGTAGGTAATCGCTGCTACCACGCCGTCGCATGGGAACCGGTTGATATGCACATCAAGCACGCTGAGGAAGATTCGAATGACCTTTGCGGGTCCACCAATCGCTGTGTGGTGCTCAACATCAAACACAGCAGAAATCTTTCCATCTGCCGGGCTCACCATGTCATTGGGGGCGTCGGTCGCCGGGCGTCGTCCGCGTGGATCTCGGAAGAACGCCACCAGCGCCAGCCAGACCAGCGCCGTTGCCACCACGGGCCACCACATGGCAGCCCACACAAAGCCGCCAGCAATGGCTGCGGCGATGAGGGTGATCGTGCCCCATTCCTTAATTCCGTAGTGAGTCAGGGTCATACGAAATTAGGCAGTTGCCTTACCGATTCCAAGTCCGATTCCGCCGAACACCAAGATGGCGCCGGCGGTGCTGCCAAGGACAATCATCCAGTTCTCAGCAATCATCTTCGCTACATCGGTGTAATTGCCAACCATCATTTCCGTGACGGACCAGCCCATTCCAACCAGGGCGATGGCTGCGACAATCATCGCGCCCGCTGTGAATCCTGAGAACTTTGGATCTTTCGCTTCGGCCAACGCGGCGGCGCCGAAGGTAACGGCGGATGTCCCCGACGTTACTGGTGCGGCTTCCTCGGTGGCTGCGGTTTCGCCGCCACCAAAGATGTCAGCGGTGTTTTCAGTCATTGCAGCGTCTTCGCCGCCCATGCTCTCTTCAATCATCTGCGCGCCGAAGAAACTTTCGTCGCTGGAGATGTCAAGCAATCCGCTGCCGGAACCAACAGCCTCAAGCTGGGTCTGGTCGGAGTTCAGAGACATGGAGTCATCGTTACTGCTCATGCGACCGGCGCCCGAGGATGCCGGAGCATCCATCATCATGCTGTCAGCGCTGCTATCTGCAAGACCAATGCCACTGCCGCCACTGCTGGCAGCAGGTGATCGCGCTGGTGGTGCCGAGCGAGCCATTGGCGCCGCTGCTGGTGTGGGGGCTCGGGTTGGTGCCGGGGCTGGCTCATCGTCGTCAGCAAGGCTCAGATCATCAAGACTCATGGAGTCGTCAGCGCCACTTGCGGCGATTGGACCGGCATCCAAGCGGAGGTCGTCGTCAAGGCTCAGCCCATCGTCCATCCGCAGGCCATCGTCCATGCTCAGGTCATCATTCATGTTGAGCCCGGGGCTCATTCTGCTCGCGGTTGGCGCGGCTGGAGTTACTGGAGTGATGGAACTATCGTCAAGGCGGAGCTCATCCATGGCGCCCATGCTGCTGCCGGCGCTGGAGAGATCAAGACCGTCCAAGTTGATGTCGCTGCCCATGTCCCCGTCCCCGGCGATCTGATCGATCGCAGAGCGGCGGAAGAGCACCTGGTCCTTATCGCGGAGTTCCTGAAGCTGGCCAGCGCGGGCCATGCTCATGATCTCGTCCTGGGACTTGCGAAGCTTCTGGGCAGCTTCCTCGAGCGTGTAGAACAACTTAGCCATGGTGTGTATTCCAGAGATTTGAACCCGCCACGGGGCAGGCAGTCGAAACGGCAACGGCGTCCAAGACGCCCAAGCGGGATACGCTACCTTCGGCGTTGATCTCACCGCAAGCGAACCCATTGGGCTTATGACCATCCGCACCACCCCCCGCGCGGGTTCCCCCTCCTTGGGCACATCTCCCGCCGGGCCGGAAATTCCTGATTTACCGCTGGTTTCTGCCATTTTAGAGGCGTGGTACCCCCGCGCCGCGCGGGTGTTGCCATGGCGGTCAGAGCGCTCCGGATATCGAGCCTTGGTCAGCGAACTGATGCTCCAGCAAACGCAGGTGTCCCGGGTGGTTGAGCGATTTGCCAATTTCATGGCAAAGTTCCCCACCGTTCGTTCCCTCGCCGACGCGCCGGAGCAGGAGGTGCTGGCAGCATGGCAAGGCCTGGGCTACTACCGACGCGCACGATTTCTGCACCGCGCGGCGCAGGCCATTCGAGACATGCACGGCGCCGAGGTTCCTGAGAACGTTGCAGCACTCGCTGCGCTGCCGGGTATCGGCAGATACACCGCTGGCGCCATTGCCAGCATTGTCTTTGGCCAGGCGGCGGCGATTGTTGATGGCAATGTCCTTCGCGTCTTGTCGCGACTTGCCGACCATGAAACGCGTATGGGCGACCCCGCCGCGGAGCGATGGGCGTGGCGTCAATCAACTCGGCTAGTGCAGGTCGCCTCTGCACCAGGAGTGACCAACGAGGCGCTCATGGAACTTGGCGCAACCGTGTGCACGCCCGCCGCGCCGCGTTGTGATGCGTGCCCGCTCGCGGCGCAGTGCGCGGGTCGGGCTTCCGGCCGCGCTGCGAGCATTCCAACGCCGCGTCGTAGCGCCGCGCGCCGCACGCTCTATTGGCATTCGTTAGTGCACGTTGACGATCGCGGAGTGTTGCTCACTGAACGACCTGCCGCCGGATTGTGGGCTGGCATGCTGCAACCACCAACCATTGAGTCAGACACTCCACTCGACGTCACCGCGATCGGTACGACTTGGGGAATACAAGTCAACAAAGTTGCGCAGTTCACACATGTGACTAGCCATCGCACCGTGGATTTCACGGTGCTGGTGAGTTCAAGCGAATGCACGCCAGCAATTGCAGGCGCGCACCGTGTTCCGCTTGAACGGCTGGAGTCGGTGGCGCTATCCAACGCCGCATGGAGAGTGATTGAATGCGCCGGTGTTCCGGTTAAGACGCCACTCTCGGCATCGGCTGGTCGCCGCGCGCCTCGCGCTGCTCGGTCCGAGCCGACGGATAGCTGATGCGTCCGTGGTAGATGGCGTTCAGGCTCTTGATGATGGAATCCTCAAGAACGCGTAATTCCCGCAAGGTCAGCGGACTATCGTCAAATTGCCCGTCTACCAGTCGCTTGTGGCTGAGATCGCGGACCAACTGTTCGATACGTGCCGGCGTTGGTTCGCTCAGTGTTCGGCTGGCACTTTCCACGCAATCAGAAAGCATCAAGATGGCGGCTTCGCGAGTCTCGGGCTTTGGGCCTGGGTAACGGAAGTCGGCTTCGTTGATCTCATCATCACCAGCGCGGTTCCGTGCAACATGGAAGAAATATTCCATGAGCGTAGTGCCGTGATGGCTCTCAATGAAGTGCCGCACGGTGCGCGGAAGTGAATACTCAGCGGCAAGTTCCATGCCATCCTTCACGTGGCCAACAATCACTAGCAAACTCATGGCAGGCGAGAGGCGTTCGTGGCGATTGATGCCGCTTTGGTTCTCTACGAAATACTCGGGCTTGTTCATCTTGCCCATGTCGTGGTAGAGCGCGCCCACATACGTCAGCAGCGCATCGGCGCCGATTGATTCGGCGGCAGCTTCTGCAATGTTGGCAACTTGCAGCGAATGATTCCACGTGCCGGGTGCGCGGCGTTGCAGTTCGCGGAGCAGGGGCTGGCGTGGATCCCGCAGCTCGCTGAGGGTGAGTCCCGTGGTCACGCCAAAGACTCGTTCAATGGTGGAAAGCAGGCTGATTACCAGGAAACCAATGAAGAACGCAGTGACCACTGCTACCAGTGAATCGCCCAACACCTGGGCAACCACGGTGCGATCATGAAACCCTTGCGCGAACCCTGCCAACACAATTGCCAGACCAGCAGTTGCTCCAGATGCCACTGTTGCTATCACCAATGCGGAGCGGTGCCGCAAGTTGCGAACGGCGATTGCAAACGCCAACGATGAGCCCAAGGCAGCCAAGAACACACCCATGGGTGGGTGCAGGGCAAAGATCGCCAGTATGGCTTGAAGCAGAATGGCAAACAGCGACACTCGCAGACCAAAGACGATCGTCAATGTCCCGGTGGAAAGTAGTGAACTGCCAACCGCGCAGAACAAGAGTGCTTGTGGGAATGCCACCGATGCCGGGACCGTGACTGCTACTGGAAAGAGCACCATGGCGAACATGGTTGCCAAACTTCGCCAGTTGCGGAAGATGGGTCGTTCATGTTGCGCAAGAAACGTTGCCGCAAGCAATGCGATCGCAAGCGAAATACCCAGCGCCTGAGCGAGCTCGCCGATGAATCCGAAAGCGCTTCGTGATTCTTGAAAGCGGCGCTGTTCGTCATTGGCACGCGCGACTTGTTCTTGCGTCAGCACATCGCCAGGCGCAAACACAGACTCTCCGTGTGGGTGCACACGAACGACGGAGGGAACCGCGTCGGCGGCTTCATCCGCAGCCGCTTTGGTTGCAGCGGGGTCAAAGGTGATTGTCGGCTTTGGGTCAGCAAGCAGCGGAGCCACCGAAACACGCGCAAATTCCAGAGGGAATCCCGCTTCGGCTGATTCTGCAGCCAGACGCGCCCGCGTGGCGGCAAGGTCATCGGTGCGTAGTTCGATGGCACCGCGACCAAGTGGCGCAGTGCGGGTTCGGTCGCCAGGAACATCAGTGCGCGGCGGAATGATGACCATTCGTCGAGCCGCAATCGAGAATGCGTCAAACTCGCCGGTGCTGACAAGTGGCGCGCCGATAGTGAGTTTGGTGATCAGCCTGCCGGTCCAACGCTGCCAGAGTTCCATTTCGTCGGCGCGGTCAAGTTCGCGCAACGCTGCGAATGTTGTTTCCGTCAGCCCATATCGATCAACCAGTGCGGGCTGCACCTCTGCCAAGGTGAGTTTGTCACGGACGAGGAGTGGTAGACCCTCAATCTCGCCTTGCATTCGTTCCAAGTAGTCAGTGTTGACCATGTACACCAACGGCGCCGACTTGCGCGCCTCTTCTTGGCGTAATCCGGTTGCGGCTTCGTCAGTGTCGCTGTACTCAAGTCGATTGACGCGACCGGTCTCCGCTCGTTGACCAACAAACACGCGGGGAAGGTCGAAGCTCCAAGCCACCAGAATGGCCGAGGTGATGGCGAACACCGTCACCACCAGTGCCGCGCCGAGATTGCGTTCATCGCGCAACCAAAGCAATACCGGCGCAGTCTGTCGGGGCAATTTCCGACGAAGTCGCGTTCTCCTCACGGAGCGGCCGAAGCGAGTGGATTGTTGACCAAAGACCATATGGGTGCAGGTGCGAGCGAACGGCCACTGAAAGCAGCCAATTGAGTCTATCGGTCAGTGCGTCGCGCGCCCCACAGAGCGCGATACCATTCGTGCTCATGTCAGCCTTCGCAGCCATCCTCTCAAGCCCAAGCACTTTTTATCGGGTCGCGGTGGTTGCCTCTTGTCTACTGACGTCCTGTACTTTGCCAGACGCCGCCAGTGACAACAAGTCTCAGCCCGGGGATACATTCCCTCCGGAAGTGGTATTGAAGGGTTCGTCTGCTACTGCAGCAGTCGCAGGTATGCGCCAGCCGACCGCGGGCTATCAAGCGCGCCCGTTGGTACCGGCAGTCGATCATGTCCGTTGGTCCGATGTGCCGATGGCAGTGCGCAATGTTGCCAGTCGGCAGTTCCTTGGCGTCCAGTCTTTGGAGTCTGGCGCTGATCGCGTTGTGGCCACCGTGCTTGCAGCGGATGGTCAGGATGGAACGGTGACCGTGGAACGGATCAGTAGCGGTGACTTCACTACCGTTGTGAACATTGGCGTGTTTACAGAACCACAGCGGGACGAGCTGTTTGCGAAGGCATTTGCTGTTGAGATGTTGCGCCTCGGCGCGATTCCTCGACCTCAGTAAACATCACA
>CAMDUB010000048.1 GCA_945878575.1 Phycisphaera mikurensis NBRC 102666
AGCGGACGGCTGATTGAGTAGTCACCGCGGAACCACCGCTCAAGGTCTGCCAGTCGGCAACGTTTGCTGCAGAACCGGCCATCACTCCCTTGACCAAGCGGAGCCCCGCACGTTCGGCAATCAACGGCTGCAACGCCCGGTCGCACCCACTCAATTTCAATCTCGCGCACATCTTCACCGGCGTGACGGAGACGCACGTCAATCCGAACTTCCGGCAACACCGCTGCGATACGCGACGGCCACTCAATGGCAATGATGGCGTCACCTTGCGCAAGTAATTCATCCCAGCCGATGGATGCCAGATCTTCCGATGAACGGATTCGATACGCATCAATGTGCACCAGTAAACCTGAGTCACACGGATGCCGGTGTTCAATGACAAACGTCGGACTGGAGATGGCATGCG
The DNA here is from genome assembly GCA_945878575.1 of Phycisphaera mikurensis NBRC 102666. Taxonomy (GTDB): domain Bacteria; phylum Planctomycetota; class Phycisphaerae; order Phycisphaerales; family SM1A02; genus UBA966. The sequence goes on from CAMDUB010000048.1 coordinate 407, forward strand.
CATCAGCGCCGAGCCCACGCGCCAGACCGCGAACAAAACAGGTCTTGCCTGCGCCGAGGTCGCCTTCCAGCGTGATCACTGTTCCCGGCGCCACGCGCATCGAGAGCGCCGACGCAATGCGTTCGGTTTCTTCGGGGCTTGAAGTACGGCGAATTTCAATGGTCATGATCTGATCCTCATTGTCCATGTTCCCAGCCAAGGGCCGAAACATCGTGCTCATCAGTACCGACACGAACCGCAATACGCGCTCCGCCCGGTTCTTGGAAACGTCCCACCACCGTCACCGGCGTGCCAGCAACCGAAGCGGGTGGCTCGCCGGAGCATGCGAACGCCAGTTCATAGTCTTCCCCGGTACCGACAGCAGCTTGCCACCCTGCTCCAGCCGCACACGGCAACTGCGCCGCATCAATACGAACCGCCAGATCCGAAGCGATGGCGAGATGGCCGGCATCACGGGCGAGTCCGTCAGATATATCGATCATCGCGTGTAAGCGATCGCCGAGCGCCTCAACCAACGCGAGCGCCTCAGCAACCCGTGGTGTGAAGGAGAGGTGCCGCCCCGATCCGTTCGCGTGCCATCCGTCACCAAGGGTTCCGGTCACGCAGAGGAGGTCGCCCACGCGAGCACCCGTGCGGGTCACCACGCGACCGGTTGGCCCAGGTTCGGCCAGTACAGAAACGGAAACCACCAGCGCACCATCGGCGGCGGCGTGCGTGCCGATATCACCCCCAACTACTGGGCATCGAAAGGCGTGTGCGGCAGCGCGCAGTCCGGCGGCCAGCGCGCGCACTTCATGATCAGGCATGGATGCCGGCAGCGCAACGGTTGCCACGGCGCACGCGGGAACGCCTGCCATTGCAGCAATATCGCTGATATTGCGCGCCAGCGCCTTGCGCGCCACCAGGTCCATGGACGTTCCAGGAGCAAAGTGTCGACCAGCGATCACTTGGTCCGCGGCAACCAATACGCGATGACCCATGAGTTTCACCAGCGCCATGTCATCGCCGGGCGGAACCAATACCTCGGCTCCGCCGCACGCCGCAAGTTCTGCGTTGTGTTTACAAATCTCTGCAATGAGGTCCGACTCACGCATGATGGCTGCCTGCAGTACTGAGAATGGAAAGTAGCGCCTCGGCAGTTCGTTCAGTGGCACCTTGATGTGCAATCACTACTTCACGAGCAGCAAGACCAAGCCGGGTACGTTCAGCTGGATCATCCACAAGGCGGCGAACAGTGGAGAACAACTGTGATGATTCGACGCGGACCATGGCATTGGCCAACTGCAAGGCTTCTACAGAGTCCTTGAAGTCATGCATGCGTGGACCAGCAATGATGGCTTTGCCGAGCGCGGCTGGCTCCATTGGATCTGATCCATAGAGCGCACCAAACGAGCGCCCAATGACTACTACATCAGCCAATGAATACGCCTTGCGGAGTTCACCAATGGTGTCCAGTAGAAAGAGACCCGTGGCACTTGCAGGCGTACGAGCCGATCGGCGCGAACAACCCTTCAATTCAGCAGCGGCAGCGTCAAACCACTCGGGCTTTCGTGGTGCGCACAGCAATTGCACGCCCTTTGGAATTGCCTCGCGGAGCAGTCGATGTTCCTCGGGAGCTGTTGATCCAGCAACCACCAACGGCTTGGAACGATCGATTCCCATCGCCTCTGCAAAGTCGGCAGCGCCAGGCACTTCATCCGCCACTTGGGCGGTATCCCACTTCATGGTGCCAGTGACAAACGCACTGTTCTCATGCAAGCCCAGTCCAACGAAGCGTGCGGCGTACTCTTGGTTCTGAGCAAACACTGAGTGCAGCGATCGAAACGATGACGCCACTACCCACCGAGCCTGGAGGTAACGGCTGTAACTCCGCGCCGAGAGTCGCCCATTCACTACCACCACCGGAACGTGGCGCTCTGCGCATGCTGCCACGAAATTTGGCCACACCTCCAATTCGCATAGTGCCACCAAGTCGGGACGCACGCGATCAAGAAAGCGCGCCACCATCCAACTTGCATCGAATGGATATCGAACCACGGTGTGATGCCCAAAGAGTGCCTGCGCGCGTGCAAAGCCAGTGTCGGTGGTGGCAGCGATGACGATGTCGGGCTTGGTGTGGTCGTTTGCCAACCGATCCACCAGCTGCCGAATGGCATTGACCTCCCCGACCGAAACGGCATGAATCAGAATGCGGCGGCGTTCTGGCGTGGCCAGTGCCGCGCCATGGCCGAAGCGCGCGCCCCAATCAGTGCGAAGTTTCCCGGCGCGATGCATCCGCCACGCCCAAATGGGCGCGGTCACAGTCATGGCGAACATGTATGCGGCATCACGCAATCGGCGCATCTCGGCAAGGATACGGTTCAGACCCGGTTCCGCAGTGGGTCGATATCATCCCTGCACACATGTCCCACTGGCAGCAACTCACCGAATTCGTCGTCCGGCTCCCGCATCGCGCGGGAGAACTCGCTCGCCTGACTGCCCAGTTGCGGGCTGCCAAGGTGGAGGTACTTTCCTACTACGGCCCCACGGAAGGTCGCTCCGCGGATGGGTTCCACATCATCCCCGCCGATGCCGAGCAATTCCGGGAGTTCGCCGCCAAGATCGGATTGGGCACGTGGGAAGAATCATGCTTCCACATCACCGGCAAGTACCGCGGCGGCGACTTGGTGGGCACCCTTGACGCCATCAGTCAGGAAGGCATCAACATCCAGTTCGTCAATGCATTTGAATCCGGCGGACAAATGGGGATTCTCATTTGGGTGGATGATGCGGATGTCGACCGACTGACGAAACTCTTGAGCGTGGTATGAACGGAGACGGTTGGCGTATCGGTGTCGATATTGGCGGCACCTTCGCTGACTGTGTTGGTATTGCCCCGGATGGAACGCGGCGCAGAATCAAGATCTTGACGGACGGACGGGTGCGAACGCTAGCCACACGCGTTGGAGATTCCACGTCGACCGGGACGGCTCATCCCCAGTACGCATTGACCGCCCTGCCCCCGTGGGCCGCGCCGGCACTGATCGGGATGACCGCGGTGGCGGCGGATGGTTCGGAACGTGTGGTGCTGGACGCATGCGGCGCGAACAACGGTTGTGTAGCCACCATTCCGTGGGCTAGTCACTCTGCAGGACAGAATTCGCCGGGCGGAGTTGATTCGCCCGCGGAAACTGATTCGACCTGCTTTGACTTGAAATCTGGTGAAGAAGCGCCGGTGCTTGCGGCGCGATTGATGTCCGGAACTCCGCCCGGACTGCCGCTTGGTGCGCTGGAACTTCGCGTAGGGACCACACGCGGAACCAACGCCCTACTTGAGGGCAACACCGATCCGGTCGCCGCATTCGTCAATGAAGGCTTGGAGGGATTGTTTGCCATCGGCACGCAGCAGCGCCTGGGATTGTTTGACTTGGTGCCACGCTTGCCACCAACCGTCGTGCGCGGGGTGTTCAGTGTTCGTGGTCGCCGCGGCGCGGACGGAAGTGTCACTGACGCTCTTGACGAAGCGCATGTCCGAAGCGAGGCTCGTCGCGCACGGGCTGCTGGATTTCGCCATGCAGCGGTCGCGCTACTGCATGCGCCACGCGCGCCGCACGATGAACTACATGTAGCCAGCATCTTGCAGGAGGAAGGGTTCGAACGCATCGCGACGGGCTCTACGGTTGCCAGTATTCCCATACTGTTAGCACGCGGGCAAACGGCTGCGGTGGATGCAGCACTCAGTAGCGCGGTGCACGGCCTGTTTGCACGGATCGCAGCGGCGCTTCCGCGAGCACAGATGTACGCCGCAAGTAGCGCAGGCGGCGTGTCAGATATTGCGAATTATCGCCCGAAAGATAGCCTTCTCAGCGGGCCAGCGATGGGGTGTGCCGCGGCACGTACAGCGCTGGAACTCGCTGGAGTGGAGCAAGCGATCACCTTTGACATGGGCGGTACCAGTACCGATGTTGCGCGTGTGGATCGATCAGGGATTGCCATGCGTGGAACATCCACCGTGTCGGGCATCACCATTGCCAGTACTGCGATTGATGTGCACAGCGTGGCAGCAGGCGGCGGATCCATCTGCCGAGCCACGGTTGATGGGCTCTTTGTTGGCCCAGAGAGTGCAGGTGCCCAACCTGGGCCCGCGTGTTACGGTCGCGGTGGACCACTGACGGTGACTGATGTCAACCTGCTCTTGGGTCGACTGCCGGAACACATGGCTTCGCTCCCATTACACCGTGCGGCGGCCGAGCAAGCTGCTGACCGAGAGGCGATGAGCAGTGGGCGCGATCGAACCATCATGTTGCGCGAATTTCTTGCGTTGGCAAATGAGCACATGGCCAGTGCTGTGCGCGCTGTCACGGAAGTGCAAGGCCACGATCCCCGTGCCTTCACCCTTGCTGTCTTCGGTGGCGCTGGTGGCCAACACGGATGCGCAGTTGCTGAAGCGCTTGGCATCGCCAACGTGGTGGTGTTGCCGCACGCCGGATTTGTCAGTGGCGAGGGCGCACTCACGGCGCCGCGTCAAGCGATCGCCACGGTTCCATTCCGCGCTGCACTTGGCGACGGCCACGCGCTGCGCGCCGCCCTGCGGGACGTGACCGCTACGGCGCACCGTGGTCTAAAGGATGCTGGAAATGCAGCATGTCTCACACGGGCGACTGCCGTGGTTCGGTCGCCTGGTCAGGCGGGAACGATTGACGTAGAGCTACCCATTGACGGCGGCGAGTTCACCGCAGCAGACATTCGCGCGCGGTTCATTGATCGATTCCGCGCTATGTTTGGCCGCGACCCTGGAAGTGCGGATCCGGAGGTTGAAGAAGTGCGTGCAGTGGTGGCAGTCGTGCCACCGATTGGCGTGATGGACGATGCAGTCCGCACCGTCTTGCAAGTGAACGGCGCGGGCATCACTGTTGAGCAGCGATTGCTCCCCGGGGTGATCGTCGACGGACCCGCTCTCATTGTGGAACCCGGTGCAACGATCGTCATTGACACCGGATGGCAAGCATCGATGGAAGCATCGGGCGTCCTGAACATCGTCCGTACAGCCGCGGTGGCGAACGTCACCGTGCTTCCAGTGGACGTGGTGGCGGCGCGGTGCACGGCGATCGCCTCATGGATGGCGGCGATCCTTTCACGCAGCGCCCGCAGCGTCAACATCAAGGATCGCCTGGATTTTTCCTGTGGAATTCTCACTGCCGACGGCAGACTGTGCGCGAACGCCCCCAACGTTCCGGTTCACCTTGGGGCGCTCGGAGCGTGCGTGCGTTCGATTGCTGCATTGCGCGCTATTGAGCCGGGCGAAGTGATCCTGACCAACCATCCCGCATTTGGGGGCTCGCACCTTCCGGATATCACCGTGGTGCGCGCTGTCCATGATGACGCAGGACGCCGCATTGCCTACGTAGCGGCTCGGGCACACCATGCGGAAATTGGTGGAATTCGCCCGGGTTCCATGCCGCCGGACGCGTGCACGCTTGCTGAAGAAGGCGTGGTGTTTCCTCCAATGCGTGTGGCGCTTGGTGGCGCTCTTGATGAAGCTGCACTACGCCATGCGTTGGCAAACGCGCCCTACCCTTCGCGCGATCCTGATCTCAATTGTGACGACGTGCGCGCCGCCATCGCCGCACTGGACGCCGGTGCCACTGCGTTCACCGGACTGGCACGTGCGATCGGTAGCGACGCACTGACTGCGGCCATCGACGCATTGCTGGCGCGGAGTGCCACCCGCACTCGCTCCGTGGCCGAGCGCGTTCCCGCTACCGGGCTTGCGCGCACGGAACTCCTGGATGATGGAACGCCAATCTGCGTTCGGATTGATCGCACCCCCAATGGATTGCGCATTGATTTCACCGGTTCCGGAAGTGTTCACTCCGGAAATCTCAACGCGCCGATTGCCGTGGTTCGCAGTGCAGTCCTGTATGCCTTGCGTGTCTTGGCAGGGATGGACAAAGCGCTTGATGAACACCGCGCGCCACTGAACGAGGGATTTCTGGAGCCAGTGGAGTTGGTGATTCCGCGCGGACTTCTCAACCCGGAGTTTCACGCAGACCCAACCCGTTGTCCGGCGGTCTTTGCTGGCAACACTGAGACCAGTCAGCGTGTGGTTGATGCAGTGTTGGGAGCGTTTGGGGTGGCAGCGGCAAGCCAAGGAACCATGAACAACGTGGTGATTGCTAATCAAGATTTCAGCATCTTTGAGACGCTCGGCGGTGGCGCTGGAGCCATCAGCACTGCTGCTGGGACCGATGCGGTTCACGTGCACATGACCAACACGCGCCTCACCGATCCTGAAACGATGGAACTGCGGTCGCCGGTGGTGCTCGAACGACTTGCCATTCGCCATGGCAGTGGCGGAATCGGCGCGCATGCTGGTGGTGCTGGAATGATTCGACGCATTCGCGTGTTAGCGCCATGCGATGTGTGCTTTGCAGCACAACGGCGTGCCCACGGTCCGAGTGGGACTGCTGGTGGCGGTGATGGAGTGCCCGGCCTGCAACGCATTCTGCGCGCCGACGGATCAACAGTGGAGTTGCCTGGAATATGCACGGCCCATCTGGAGCCAGGCGATGCATTTGAAGTAGAGACACCCGGTGGCGGCGCATGGGGCTCCGTCGGGGCGCGCTAGCAGTATTCACTGAGGGCTGAGTTCAATCCGTTCGATGCGATTAGCCAACCCAGTGTCTTCACTGATTTCTACAAACACGCCACAAACGCGCGCATCATGCTGACCCATCTCATAGTGCACGGGTAAGGCGGTGGTCATATGCCGGATGACGGCATCAATGTCGCGCCCGATCACTGAGTCATACGGGCCGCACATGCCAACATCCGTGATGAAGCCAGTCCCCTTCTTGAGGATGCGTGCATCGGCTGTGGGTACATGCGTGTGCGTACCAACCACCAGCCCGGCGCGACCATCGCACCACGATGCCAGCGCCGCCTTCTCACTGGTCGCTTCCATGTGTGCTTCAACAATCAGGATGGGGCGGCGCTCCGGGATCGAAGCGATTACTTCATCAATGGCGGCAAATGGATCATTGGCAGGCAGCGGAAAGAAGATGCGCCCCAACACCGTGCACACATAGATGTCACGGGTACGTCGGCCAGATGCCGCGATGCGCGTCCATCGCTTGCCGGGGGAGCGGCTCGACAAGTTTGCCGGTCGCGCGATCGGCTCTTCCGGGTTCTCCAGTATGGGCACGATCTTTGGATCCCGGAACACATGGTCGCCGAGGGTGATGGCGTCGATCCCCCATGACCGGAAGGTTCGATACAGTTCCGGCGTCAATCCTGAGCCATTTCGGGCATTTTCAGCGTTGGCGATGAGTACATCCGGCTGCCAGCGCTCACGCAGGGCGGGCAGGAACTTCTCTAAGGCGGCCTTCCCGGGGGCGCCGTTAATGTCCCCAAGGAACACAACGTTGACAGTGCGACTCATGCGCTACACTCTAGCCTGTTCCTGAAACTTGGAATGGCTCGAGTGCCCCGAAGCAACAGATGCGCGATCCGGATCGCCCCATCGTTGCGTGCAGGCACCAATGTTGGTCCATCGGTCGGATCTTCAGCCATTACCTTCAGCTGACACTATGCCGCAGACGACATCCTTCAAAATCGGCGAGAAAGTTCGCCATTGCAAGCGCCCAGAATGGGGCGTCGGATCCATCGCCAAGATCGAAGTCATCACCCGCGAGGGGAGGCCCGATCGGCGCATCTGGATTCGATTCCCAAATGTTGGGGAGAAGACCGTCTTGGCAAGCTTGGCCGAATTGGAGCACGTGGAGACCGATTCACTTGCTACTGCTGCATCGTCAAGCCCCACGTTGGCCGACATGCACGCTCGGGCAGACGCTGGCTGGCTGGGTGAAATATCCAAAAGCAAGCCAGAAGACATGATGATTGCCCTGCCCGATGCCGCCACTGATCCATTCATCCCGGTGGGTAGGCGCCTCAAGAACACGTTTGCCCTGTACCGCTTTGACGGCGGCAGCAAACTCATCGACTGGGCCGTGGCACAGAGCGGTCTGAACGACCCAATGAGCCGATTTAGCAGGCACGAACTGGAATCGTTCTTCCAACGCTGGCGCTTTGCGCTTGACGCGCAGTTGGGGAAACTGCTGCAAGAGGCTCGGAAAGAACCCGGCTCGCTCGAGGATGCAAGCCGCGGCGCTCCGCCGGCAGCCATGGCAGCCATGCGAAAGATTAGTCAGTTTCGCTGAGGCAACAGGCGCTGCGGGCAGATCGTTAGAATCCCCGGATGCCGAATGTCATGGACATCCCACTCACTAGACGCCTCAAGAATGCACAGAGGTACCGTGAAGTCATTGGGGTACTCGCTCGTTATGGGTTTGCAACGTTCATCTCCAAGAGTGGCTTCTCGCCGCTTCGGAAGGCCAATGCAGACTGGTTGTACAGCCGGGATGGAACGATCGACCTTTCCTCCGCGCCGATCGAGGTGCGATTGCGCAAGGCCATGGAGGAGCTTGGACCAACCTTCATCAAGATCGGGCAGATTCTTTCCACGCGCCGCGACCTGATTCCTGATGCGTTGGCTGACGAATTTGCGCGCCTGCAGGCTGACTGCCCGAAGATCCCCTTCGATCGTGTTCGTGCTGCGCTTGATGAACAACTGAAGGGTCGTACTGACGACCTGTTCCAGTGGATCGATCCCGAGCCGCTTGCTGCTGCCAGCATGGCGCAAGTGCACAGCGCCATCTGGAAGGATGGCTCGGAGGTGGTCATCAAGTTGCTGCGCCCAGATGCAGCGAATCAGATTGAGGCTGACATGGAGGCGCTTGCCTTTGTCGCCCGACTCACCGAGGAGCGATTGTCCAAGAGTGGTTTCAGCCCCATGGAAATTGTGGCTGAATTCCGCGAGGAACTGCGGCGCGAGACCAACCTGACTATTGAAGCCCGCAGCACCGATCGCATGCGAAATTCGTTTGCGAGCGACCCGGGCATCAGCTTCCCGAAGGTGTATTGGGAAGCAACCACCACTGGCGTTCTGACCATTGAGAAGATCCAGGGCAAGCTGCTCGCGCGCACTCCGTACGCATCGATTCCCCTGGATATTCGTAAGAAGATCGTTGCCAACGGCGCCCGGGCCGTCTTCCGGCAGACGCTCGAACTGGGCTTCTTCCATGCTGATCCGCACCCCGGCAATATCTTCATCCATGACGATGGTCGGGTGACCTTCATCGACTGCGGCATGGTTGGCCGCATCGGCGCCGATGCGCGGCAGCGGATTGCCGAACTAGTCTTTGGCGTGGCCACTGGCGACGCACGCATGGTGATGCGCGCCGCCATGCGCATGGGCAATGTGGAGCCCGATTCCATTGACGAGCGCGCCCTACTTGACGATGTGCAAGAGGTGGTGGATCAATTTGTCGGCAAGCCGATCGCAGAAATTGATATTGCCACCGTGCTTGACAAGTTCTATCAAATCCTGCGCGATTACAAGGTTCGCTGCCCGGCGGATATGGTGCTTCTCATCAAGGCGATGGGCACCATTGAAGGTGTTGCGCGCGACATTGAGCCCGACTACGAAGTCATCGAAGCAGCGAAGCCGTTCATCTATAAATTGGTAAACGACCGCTACTCACCCAAGGCACTCACCAAGCGATTCACCAACACGCTGTTCTCCTATGCGGAGCTCATCGATTCGCTGCCCAAGCAGATCACTGGAATTCTCCGAAAGATTCGGCTGGGCGAAGCGAAGGTCAATTTCCACTTCGAAGGCATTGAGCGATTCCGGATGACCGTGGAGCACATGGCAACCACGGTTGCCTATGCGCTGCTCATCAGTGCGTTGCTTGTTGCCAGTTCAGTCCTGCTGCATGCCGCCCATGGTGATACGGCAGGTATGGTGGGAACCATTGGCTTGGTGGGATTCCTGCTTGCCGGTTTCCTCTCCGTTGGATTGATCTGGGATATCTGGCGAACGCGCCGTGGTGTTACGCGCTCGGTGCGCGAAGAGGAACGCGAGGAGCGCAAGCTGCACGGGTAAGCCGGGCGCACGGAAAGAAAAATGCTGCGAGCCCGGGTGCCGGGCCCCACCCCACGTGGGAGCCCCGCTCCTCGGACTCGCTGCTGCCTTTTCAGGCAGTTGCTAGAGTGCCGTGGATTGGTCAAGAACGCAAGGACTATCGGGCGTAATTGTGGCGGATATTTGGATTTTGTTTACACGTCGATAATTCTTTGCCGATTCCGGGGTTTGGCCGCGACCGGGTATGGCACACTGTGGCCATGACCCCATTCAACGTCAAGACGCGAGCTATGGCCGGCACCTTTGTGATGTTGATGGCGTGCGCAAACGCCGCGGCGCAGTTCACTACCGATCCCAATTCGCCGGACGTGCTTGCCGCTGGGACGAATGACCAAGTGCAGTCCAAGGTGGTGAACATCGCCACGGGCGGCTTCTACATGAGCTGGTACGACAACAGTACTGGCGGCTATGACCCGTGGGTGCAACGCTACGACGCCAACGGCATCGGTCTGTGGCCGAACAAGGGCGTCCGCGTGCTCGACACGAACTTCAGTAGCACGGAGGATTACGGCTTGACTTCGGATGCCGCTGGCAACGCAGTCATCGTGACACGGAGCGACATCGGCGGGACCAAGATCATTGCCCAAGCAGTGTCTCCGTCCGGCGTGTTGCTGTGGGGCGCCAACGGCGTCACCCTTTCATCAACCGCTGCGGTGAATGCACCCAAAGCCGGACGCGCCGGTGACGGTGCAGCCGTTGCAGGTTGGACCGAAAGCAGCAGAGCCAAAGTCATGCGTCTCACGCCGGAGGGCACCGCTGCATGGGCGACACCCGCCACTGTTTCCGATGGCACGGCAACCACCTTTCTCTCTGACTTGCAACCAGGCGATGGCGGCAGCGTCATTGCGTCGATTGTTCGCTACACCACCTTCACTGGCGCAAAGACCATTCAAGCTCAGAAGTTCTCTTCCACTGGTGTGGCGCAATGGGCGGCAACCAACGTGCGGGTGTTTACCACTGGATCACTGCAATTCGGCAACTTTCCATCGTTCATCTCGGATGGTGAAGGCGGAGCGATCTTCTCTTGGTACGGGACCGGACCGCTGCAAAGCTACGCACAGTGGGTCTCGCCAACTGGCGCGCTTCGCTTTGGAACGAACGGCGCCGGCGTGACCGCCGCCACCAACCTGGAGCGCGTGTCGCCCAACGCGGCGTATGACCCGACCCTCCGACGCATTTACGTGGCGTGGACCGAGCACGTCCCGAACTCCAGCTTGTACGGCTCGGGCGGGCAGAGTTTTTCCGAAGATGGAACGCGACTCTGGGGTGACACCGGCGTGAACTTCTCACCAACCGAGACCACCTATGAAGAGACCCAGGCTCGGGTTGCCATGCTGGGTGAGTTTCCAACCTTCTCATCGGTGCGCGCTTCGGCATACGGCGCACAGAAGGCGAGCGCCTTTTCATACGACGCGTTGGGCACTCCACGCTGGGCAAGTCCCGTGGCTCTATCAGGTGTTGGCTTCCTCGGTCGCATGGTGTTCATGGCTGCCTCAGGCACGCCCGCCGGAGTACTGGCCATCTGGGAGTCAGGCGCTGTTGGCGTGACGGATATTGTGGGCGCACGGCTGAACGTGGACGGCTCCTTGGGACTGCCCTCCGTGTGCGGCGATCTCAACGGTGACGGAATCGTCACTGGTGCCGACCTTGGTCTACTGCTCGGAGCATGGGGACCTGCGAATGGCTCACCGTTTGACCTGAATCACGATGGCGTGGTGAACGGCGCGGACCTTGGATTGCTGCTCGGTTGCTGGACTTCCTGAACACTACCCGGCGCTCAATTGATGGAACACATCACGCCCGACCACGGTCGCGCCACGCCCGTTCCAGGCGTTCGGCGCTGATTGGAATAGACGTTCGGAGTTCTTGGGCAAACAGGCTGACGCGGTACTCCTCCAGCAGCATCCGAAACGGCGCGATGGCCGCAGTGCCGCGCCCCTCTGCTGCCAATGCCGCCTCTGCTCGGGACATTTCATCCTCCCAGCGCGCTACTTCCATCATGGCCACTGCATCACGCTCCGGTCCAGCCGTGCGCAACTTGCGAGCGCGCAAACCGAGCGCTGCCACGTAGCGAATCAGGTGCTGAACATCTTGCCAAGGAATACGCGCCAATGCGTCAGGAGCAGCCAACCGCT
>CAMDUB010000049.1 GCA_945878575.1 Phycisphaera mikurensis NBRC 102666
TGCGCGCGGTCAATGGCAGCTTGTGCTCCCACCAACGCGCCATCAAGTCGTTCCTGCAAACTCACGCTCTCGCCGCGCACGCGCATCGGCGGCTCGGTGGCTGCAAGGAGCATGGCGCCCGCGGCGGTATCGGCACGAACGCGGAACGCCACTTCTGCCGATCCACCAACCAGGGACTCGGACAGCCGAATATCAGCGTCCGCCGGAACCCGCGCATCGGGCCGTAGTTCAATAGTGATGTGCACGGGTGGATGCCACGCGGGGTCAACCGCTACGTCGCGTACCGCGCCGACGGTGACGCCGTTGAGCGTGACCAGGCTCCCCGGTCGCACTCCCTGCGCGCCGTTGGTTTCCACAATCACCGGAAAGCGGCGCTCCAAGAGTGGCTGCAGTTTCCCGAACGCCAAGAGCAGGGCGGCAACCCCGGCAATCGCGCCAATCGCCGTTGCGCCCAGTGCAAAGTCACGCGGGGACGGGCGTTCGTCAAAGTTCATCATGAGCGACATCCCGCGAGGCGAGTGATTGGCATACAGAGGACTTCCATCCGTGCATCATCCCCGACCCGCCGCCGGACGGCAATGGCACTCGCGTACGATTCCGGGGAACCCATGGATGGATCTTCTGGCCTGCCGCCTCCCCGTGTTGCCTATGACCGAACCCCGATCCACCGGGGCAGCGTGTTCGCCGTCGAGCGTGTGACGTTCCGCGACGACGCCGGTCGCGTCATCGTTCGCGATGTTGTTCGTCATCCCGGCGCCGTCACGGTCATTCCGGTACTCGATGACGGCCGTCTGGTCATGATCCGCAACTGGCGCGTGGCCATTGGCGCCTGGCTCGATGAATTCTGTGCCGGAAAGTTGGAGCCCGGTGAAGACCCGGCACTGGCGGCAGCGCGTGAACTGGAAGAAGAAACTGGTTTCACTGCCGCGCACATTCGCCCGGTTGGTGTCTTCTTCACCAGTCCCGGCTTTGCGGATGAGCGCATGTACGTCTTTGAGGCAACCGGTCTCACACCCGTACCGCAACGCCTTGAAGTGGGTGAGCAAATCGAAGTGGTCACTCGATCGGTCGCAGACCTGCAGCGCATGATCACCCGCGGCGAGTTGGTTGACGGCAAGACCCTCGGCGCATTTACCCTGTGGAAACATGGAGCTTCCGGCGCCGGAGCAACGCCATGACGACCCGCGAGGCACGTTCATGACGTGGGAACGATCGGCACCATCCGCTGCGAACCCGTTGGCGTGGTCGTTGCCGTTGTTCCCCATCGCCGGCATCCACTTTCGGGTGCATTTCACCTTCGTCGTTTACGCGCTGGTGGTGGTCTTGCGCGGTTCGTACGGACCGGTGGAAGAATCATCGGTACACGGCGCCAGCACGGTGGGTATGGCGGTTGGCGCACTCTTCATCTTGGTGTTTCTGCGCGAGCTGGTGCGAGCGTTGGTGGTGCGTGCCTCGGGCGGCTCCGCGGACGACGTGGTCCTGTGGCCGCTCGGCAGCCTGCAAGGCATCGATCCTGCACCGGGCTGGCTCGCCTCGCTCCTATCGGCAGCGGTGGGAACCGCGGTTTCGGCGGTGGCATTTGCTGCCATGGGAATCACGCTTGGAACCATCACCGGGGACTGGATTGGCGCAGGGCTTCCGGACCCAATCTCCGCATCCTGGCTCAGCAATCCGCACTCATGGTGGATCGATGCCCTGTGGATTGCGCATTGGACTGGCGTGCAATTGGCACTCTTGGCGTTGCTCCCGATGTTGCCTCTTGATGGCGGCCGCGTCATGGAGGCGTTCATCCTGCGCCGGCGCGGCGAATATGACACTCCGCGGATTGCGGCAGCTGCCACGCTCGCCACGGCATCAACCGCTGGCCTGGTTGCCATCGTCCGCGACCTCGGAACGCTGCTGACCGTGGCAATTGCTTGCGCCGGTTTCGCCGCCTTTATCTTGTGGCGCCTGCGAGCCGGGGACTCCGTGGCAGCGGCGCGCCCGTCATGGATGGGGAATCATGATGAACCGGAAGAGCGTGAGTCGCGCGAGGTGCGCGCCGAGCGTGAAACGGCCGAGCAGGAACGCCAGGTACGTGCCGCTGAAGACCGCGCAGTCGATCTGATCTTGGAGAAGATCGCCCGCGAAGGTGCGGATCGACTCTCCGCAACCGAGCGCGCCACGCTTGCGCGCGCCACCGATCGCCGCCGCGGCGGATCGCAGCGCTAACCACCCGCAGCGCGCCACGGCTTTGCGATATCGTCCCCCGTTCTACCTATGGGCATCCAGGACCGACCGTACTACCGACCCGACGCTCGAACGCCACCTGCCTATGCACGCGCATCGGGTTGGTCCGCCACCACATGGATCATCGCCATCTGCGTGGCAGTGTTCGTGATCGATGGATTTCTGCCCTGGACCAACGAGCCGGTAGCAAGCCAACTGATGCCGGGCGCGTCTGCGGAACAGATCCGCCAGATCGACCGCAGCGAGTTCGCACTCACCAAGCCAGTCGATATCGCACCCGGCGTGGCACGCGGCTACGCAGTCTTGGGCCGCGACAACGTGGTCGCCGAGGTGGAGTACCGCAAGGAACGACCACTCGCTCGCCTTGGATACTTCTCCACCGCGCGTGCTGTGTACGCGTCGGATCCAGTGTTGGGCGTCTCCGGCTTTGAAGTGTGGCGATTCGTCACATTCCAATTCTTACATGCCAACCTCAATCATGTGCTCTTCAACATGATGACGCTGTTCTTCTTCGGCGGAATGGTTGAGAATTACCTCGGCAAGAAGCGCTATGTGGCGTTCTATCTGCTGTGCGGCATTGCTGGCGCACTGATGTACCTGATTCTCAATGGTCTCGCGATCGGTAGTCAAGCAGCGTTCGGGCCATCGTTCCATTTGCCTGGACTGCTCTTCAATGATCCGAACACCATGTTGGTCGGCGCATCCGCTGGCGTCTTTGGGGTGATCATGGCTGCTGCGTACCTGGCACCGAACGCCACCGTACTGCTGTTCTTTGTCATCCCCATGCGCCTGGGTGTCTTGGCATACGGATTGCTTGGATTTGCATTGCTGGCGGTCATCTTCGGTTGGACAAACGCAGGTGGTGAAGCAGCGCACATCGGTGGCGCGCTCGCCGGGTTCTGGCTTGTCCGTAACCCGAATCACTTGCATGGCTTCTTTGACTTCCTTGGTCAGTATGACCCAACCAGCAAGGTGGCCCGCGCACGCGTTGCAGTAAAGCGCGGCAACGTGCAAGGATCCGCTACCAGCACTGAAGTCAATCGCATCCTTGACAAAATTTCAGCGCGGGGTTTGCACTCGCTTACTGAAGGCGAAAAGCGCGCGTTGCGCGATGCGAGCCGGAAGCCGCGGTGAGTGCGCTTCAGTTTGAGATTCTTGCACGGTCTACGGCGAATCGCGCGCGCCTCGGACGTATCACAACGCCGCATGGATCCTTTGACACGCCGGCATTCATGCCGGTCGCCACCGCAGCAGCGATGAAGGGTTTGACACCCGCGCAGATTCGCGGAACCGGCAGTCAAATCATTTTGAACAACGCGTACCACCTGTTCCTTCGTCCCGGCGGCGATCGAATCGAACGCCTCGGCGGAACGCATCGATTGATGCGCTGGAACGGGCCGATCCTCACTGATAGCGGCGGCTACCAGGCGTACAGCATGAGTGACACCGCCGTCCTGAGTGAAGAGGGCGTGACCTTCCGCAGCTTCATTGATGGCTCCAAGGTTCACCTTGGTCCGGAATCAAGCATGCGCGTCCAGAATCAGATCGGCGCGGACATCATCATGGCCTTTGATGATTGCGCTCCCGCAGCGCTGCCCGCCGAGGATGCTGACGAGCGACGCGTCGCTCGCACCCGCGGCGTTGTTGATCACGCCCTGCGCATGGAGGAAGCCCATGAGCGCACTCTGCGATGGCTCGACCGCTGCGTACAAGCGCATGCCCGGAAGCCGGACCAGGCGCTCTTTGGCATCGTGCAGGGCGCCACCAATCTTGACCTGCGCCGACGTTCCGTGGAAGGCGTGTGCGCTCATGATCTTCCCGGGTACGCCATCGGCGGCGTGGCGGTCGGGGAGGGCACCGAGGCGATCCGAACCGTGGTGGAATTCACCACTCCGCTCCTTCCGGACAATCGGCCAAGATATTTAATGGGTGTCGGCTACGAACGGGACATCGTCATGGCGGTGGCTGCCGGGGTGGATATGTTCGACTGCGTCCTGCCCACCCGTAACGGTCGCAACGCCAACGCTTTCACGCCCCAAGGCCCAATTCGCCTTAGAAATGCGCGATTTGCAGAAGATTCTCTACCAATCGACCCCTCCTGCGACTGCGAAGCCTGCGCCGGCGGATTCAGCCGGGCATACCTCCGGCATCTCTTTATGGCTGACGAAATGCTTGGGCCAACATTGGTGAGTGCCCATAACATCCGGCACTTCCAGCGGCTTATGCTGGACATCCGAACTGCGATCCGTGAAGATGCGTGGTCTTCGCTCCTCGTCGCATGGCCGTGCATCGGTTCTGACGAGGCGCATTCGAGTACTGACGAGCAAACATGATCACCCCGACCCTGACCGCACTGACCCTCCTCGCACAGACCACCGACGGCCCGTCCCTGCCCGGCGCACCCGCGCCTGCAGCATCGGCAGCCGCAACGGATGCCGCCGGAGCGACTGCGCCGTCCGCATCGGGTGGCAGTGGATTCATGATCATGATGGTGGTGCTCCTTGGAGCGATGATCCTGTTCTCCTTCATCAATGCTCGTCGCGAGAAGAAGAAGCGTTCCGATCTCTTGGGCAACATTAAGAAGCACGACAAGGTGCTGACCATCGGCGGCATTGTTGGAACCGTCGTCGAACTCAAGGACGACTCCCTGATCTTGAAGGTTGACGAGACTTCCAACACTCGTATTACCTTCACCAAAAGCTCCATCTCGCAAGTGATCCCACAGGACACTGCGGCCTGATTGACGCTTCACCGTTATTGAATTCCGCGCACTTTCCGGCACCACTGAGAACACGATGCACCTGCTATTCCACACGCTGATCCTTCCGCTCCTTCTGGTTATCTATGTTGCGGGAGTCCGAAAGGCATTTGCGCCACTCAAGCGCACCCTCCTTGACGTTGCCGTCATTGCGGCAACCTGTGCAGTCATGGTGCTCGCCATCATGCCGCCTGCACAGAAGATCAAACTTGGACGCGATTTGCGTGGTGGCGTGAGCTTGATTTACTCGGTCAATATGCCGGCGGGATCAGATTCTGAAACCAAGTCAGAATTGCTCAAGCAGACCATTAAGACCCTTAAAAACCGCGTGAATCCTCAGGGTGTTCTGGACTTGACCATGACGCCGCAGGGTGAGGATCGCATCGAAGTGGTGATGCCGCTTCCAGGCGACGAAGTTCGCGTTTCGCAGAAGGCATATACGGATGCTCTTGATGCGCTGCTCGCCAAGGCTCGTCTCACGCCGCGCGAATTGAACACCGCGCTCGTGGAGGGCAAGGCCGTTGACTTGGCCAAGGGCGATGCAACGCGCGCAGCTGAATTGACGAAGTTGCAATCACTGTGGAGCGCCGCGCGTGACGGTCGCGCTGCCTACGACGCGGCGATTGCTGCAGGCAAGCAGGGTGCCGATCTTGACGCATCTGCCGAAGCAGCTGCCACTGCCGAGGTGGCTTACGACGAGCAACGCGCCAAGGTGCAGACCGGCGCACTCACTTCCAGTCGCTGGTCACGCGTTGTGGCATTGCCGCAATTGGCCAAGAAGGGCGAAGATCGTGCTACTGCGGTCACGCAACTCAAAGTGGAGTTCCCATCCGCCGCGGTCGAGATCGACGCCGCACTGGTGAACTACGACGCCTACGCAGCCTTGCGCACCGTGCTTGATGACCCCGAAGACTTGAAGCGCCTGTTGAGGGGCGCCGGCGTGTTGGACTTCCACATCGCGGTCACTACGCAGAATTCGCTCGGCGTGAACGTCGAAGAACTGCGCAAGCAACTTGCTCAAGGTGGACCCCTTGCGGCCGAGAGTCCGGTGGCTCGTTGGTTCAAGATCAACAGCATTGATGAGTGGGCGAACACGCCCGCGCAGCGTGAAGCACTTGAAGCAAATCCAGCTGGTTTCTTCGCTTCCAGCCGCGGTTTGACCGCGGGAACCGGACCGGACAAGTCCATCTACGTTCTTCTCTGGATCACCCCGGACCGCAGCCTGACCCACGAGCCAGGCGGCAAGGAATGGGCCATGAAGCGCGTCGGTCGTACCAGCGACGAACTCGGCCGCGTTGCCGTCAGCTTTGAGCTTGATGATTCCGGTGGCGTCGAGATGGGTCGCCTGACTGGCGCCAACGTTAATCAGCCAATGGCCATCGTGTTGGACAACCAGGTCTACACCGCCCCCAACCTCAACTCCAAGATCAATGACCGCGGCCAGATCAGTGGCAACTTCAGCGAGAAGGAAATTGATTACCTCGTGCGCGTTCTCGCATCGGGCTCGCTCGGTGCGCGACTTTCTCCGGAACCAGTCTCGGTCAGCGTCCTTGGGCCGGCCATGGGTAAGGACAACCTGCAGCGCGGACTGAACAGCGTGCTGATTTCGGTGCCTGCCACCTTCGCCATCATGGCGCTTTACTACTTCATCCCAGGAATCATCGCGAACATTTCGCTCCTGGTGAATGCCCTGATCATCTTCTACGCCATGTCGTTGGTTGATGCCAGCTTCACGCTGCCAGGCCTTGCCGGCATCGCGCTGAACTTGGGTATCGCCGTTGACAGCAATGTGCTCATCTATGAGCGCCTTCGCGAAGAATTGGTCGATCGCAAACAGCCGCTCCTGGAAGCCATTGATACCGCCATGCGCCGCGCGCGCACGGCGATCATCGACGGCAATATGACGCATTTGATCGTGGTCGTAGTGCTGTACTGGTTCGCTGGTTCTGAAGTGAAGGGCTTTGCGCTCGTCATGGGAATCGGCGTATTCAGCACACTGGCTGCCGGCTTGATAGTGACGCAGGTTCTCCTGCGCCTCTACGCACTTGGCCTCAACGCCAAGACCATGCCAATGCTGCCGATCGTGGTGCCCGCTCTCTCGCGTGCATTGCAACCATCGATTGACTGGCTCCGCTACCGATTCATCTTCTGGGGCGGCGCCATTGTGGTGGCAATCATTTGCATTTCCGCCACCCTTGGTCGCGGTAGTGACATCTTTGAGACTGAGTTCCGCGGCGGAACCACCATGACCATGTCCACGCGCACAGCACGGGCTGGCGAGGATGCGTTCGGTGGTCACCTGGCCATGGCGCGCAGCGCAGTGGAAGAACGCCTGCACGCGCTCGGCGCAGCCAACAGTGCTGATCCGGTGCTTTCGGAGCTTCGCAATGCCACCGTCCTCACGGTCGGTGAGACCAATGCGGCGCTTGAGTCGTCGGCATTCCAGATCAAGGTTCCCAACCCATCCGGAGTTTCCGAAGACACACCGATTGCCAACATCTTGGTCTCGGCAGTCGTTGAGGTGTTCAAGGACGACATGGATATCCGCCGTCCGGTGAAGTTTGCCGGTCTTGGCGTTGCTGCGTCAGCAGGGCATTCGTTCCGCATCGATCGCCCGGGACTCGGCGAAGTCATCGGGCGCCCAACGCTTGATTACCCAACTGATTCGGCCATCGGTGGCGTTGCCATTGTGGTCACTGACGTTGAACCGCCGCTCGCTCCGGCCGATGCCTTGGAGCGCATTCGGCGCATGCGTAGCAGTCCGGCGTTCGCCGAAGCGGGCGGACGTTCGGTGGACGTGGTGGGCCTTGACGCTGCCGGGAACGGCACCTTCAAGTCGCTGGCGATCGTGGTTGCCGACCCGGATCTTGCCGGCGCGCAACTCTCTGACGTGGCATGGCAGAAGAACTACGCCGACTTGGAGTGGAACTTGATCTCCTCGGCGTTGAGTCAGCAGGCCTCGCTTGAACAGGTATCCAGCATCTCCCCATCGGTAGCGCGCGACCTTGCGTCGCAGGCCACCCTGGCAGTGTTGCTTTCCTGCGTCGGAATGTTGGTGTACATCTGGATCCGATTCGGTTCGCTGCTCTATTCGGTGGCAACCGTCATCGGCGTGGTCTTCAACATTTCCGTCTGCCTGGGAATGTTGGCGATGAGCAAGTGGATCGGAGACACCCAGTTTGGGCATTTCCTACGCGTTCAAGACTTCCGCATCGACCTGAACGTCGTCGCCGCTCTGTTGGTGGTCATTGGTTACTCACTCAACGACACGATCGTCATCTTGGACCGCGTGCGCGAGAATCGCGGCAAGTTGGCACACGCTTCGCGTTCCATCATTAATGAGTCGCTGAATCAGACCTTCAGCCGAACGCTGCTCACCGGTGGCTGCACGGCGGCCACTCCTATCGTTCTTTATCTGGTGGGCGGGCCAAGTATGCAGCCGTTCGCATTCACATTCTTTGTCGGACTAGTGGCAGGTACGTTCTCGTCTGTTGCTATTGCCGCTCCGCTTGTTTACGTACCCGGCGATGGAACGCCGGAGCCTGATGGGGCGGCATCGCGCGCCCTTGCATCGCCGGCGTCTGCATGAGCCGTCATTGATTGAACTATCGCTGCGGGCAACGCGTCTGCAGCACGATCGGATTCGCCACGGAAGGAGATTTTCCACATGTCTAACGGAGCCCGTCTCTCAGCAGTGATCGTGGTGGTGGCAGTTGCCGCCATCGGCCTCTACTTCGCCTTCATGACGCCCTCAGGACCCGCGCGGACTGAGAATCCCAAAGCGCCCGTCGACGCCTTGGTATCGCCAGACTCCGCACAAGGAATCGGCGAGATGACTGGCTCTGCGGCAGCCGACGCCGGCGCCGCCAATGGAGCTCCTGCACCCGAGGCGTTCGGTGCAGGAAGTGGAACGCTCTCCGTTCCCGGAACCATTGACTCGCCAGCCGCAACGACTGGTGGCCCTGGCGCAAGCGCTGGATCTCTTACCGGTGGTGCCGCCGGCGCCGCTGCTGCGACCACTGCCAACTCAACACGTCCGGTGACCCCTGTGACCCCGGTCACGCCCACCGGTTCCGGCGTCGCCGGCTCGTCGACCACTGGTACTTCCAGTGGCGGAGCGGTTGTGCCTCCGGTGAAGGTCGTAGCCGCACCAGCAGCACCAGCTGCCGGTACCACGCAATACACCATCAAGTCCGGCGACACCCTTGAGGGCATCGCTCGCGCGCAGATGGGTGACGGACAGAAGTGGCAACTGATCTCTGCAGCCAATCCTGGCCTTGATCCAAAGGCTCTCAAGATTGGTCAGAAGATCACCATTCCTGCCAGCACCGCGACCGCCATGAAGGAAAAGGCAGCGGCTCCAGCGGGCAGCAGTTCGGCGGCCGCTCCCAACACCTACACGGTGCAGAAGGGCGACACGCTCATTGAGCTTTCCCGCAAGTTCTACGGGAATGACGCCGAATGGAAGCGCATCTTGGAAGCCAATGCCACCACGCTGAAGGGCGATGCCAAGGCGATTGCTCCCGGTATGAAGCTGGTCATTCCTGCCAAGCGCTAACCGCGCCTGTTGACCGACACGTTGACTGACCCCCGTGCCCCGAACTGCCCTTTACCGGACGCAGAACTCGGGGTACGGGTTTTTTTATGATTTCGTGAAGTGAAATGGACCGCACGTCTCTGAGACGCGTACATACTGTGTTACCGGAGGCGGTGTCGACCCAAAGTGGCGCCCAAATCTGCGTAATTGCCGATCCGACCTGTCCCCCGACCGCCATACCTGAGAACAACTCTTATGCCGCAATTCATCACTCGTCACGCCGCCCCCGCCATCCGTATCGGTTCATCTGTCCTCTTCATTGCGTCGATCGCCGCCGTCATGGGTTCGCTCCCGGTACCGCAGGCAGCGACCGTGGCAACAGCCGTGCCGACCGACACGTCCTCAGAACGGACGATGATCGGTTTCGAGCCAGTGTGCGTGGCAGAGATGCCTGGTGTGCCGTTGTCGCTCTGCTTCATGCCGGGGACGTCCGCGGAAGAAGTGAACCAAGTCACTCAGAGATTGGTGTCGTACTGGGCGAAGAACCTTGCAGAGCGCCCGTTGGCAGGCGAGGGTGATGGCGGCGCCGCGTATTTCACCACTACCCGATGGGTATTGTCCGGTAGTTCTACGCAAGGCGCACCAGTCACTCTGAGATGGTCGATGCCTGCCGACGGTCTTTCAATTCCGGACGACCTTTTCGGCGGTGCCGCTTCGCCGAACAACCTGAATGCCACGTTCGTCACCAAGTTTGGATCGGTTGAGGCGGGCAAGAATCTGCTTCGACAGGTCTATGCGCGCTGGTCTGAACTCTCGGGCGTCAACTACACCGAGGTCACCGATGACAATGCAGTGTGGGGCGCATCGGGTGGTGCTACGCGCGGGGACATTCGAATTGTGGGTCGTACATACGCAAATTCCGGCGGCGTCTTGGCGTACAACTTCTTCCCAAACAATGGCGACATGGTGATCGTCACCTCCAGTAGCAACGCTTGGTCAGCGGCCAACAATCAGCGGTATTTCCGCAATATTCTTGCTCATGAACATGGTCACGGATTGGGCTTTGATCACGTTTGCCCAGCCAACAACTCTAAGCTGATGGAGCCGTTCATCTCAACTAACTTTGATGGTCCACAGAACGATGACATCCGCGCGGTGCAGCGTCAGTACGGCGACAATTACGAGCCCAACGACACCATCGCTACCGGTTCCGCAGTTATCAATGAGTCTGGCGGTACCACGTTGACCAACCTGTCGATTGATGACAACTCTGACATTGACTACTACAAGTTCAACGCCGTCGCTGGAGGAACCATCACGGCGTTTGCCTTCCCAACGGGTCCGAGCAGTTACCTGAACGGTCCACAGAATGCCAACGGCAGTTGCAGTGCGGGTACGGCGGTGCTGCCACTCGTCGTTCAGGATCTAGTTATCAGTATCTATCGTGGATCAAGCACAACGCCACTCATCGTGCAGAATGCATCCGGTCCAGGAGCTGTCGAAACGATCTCCAACTTCGCATTTCCTGCATCAGACGTGTACTCCATCAGGGTGTCGTCGGCGATTACTACTGACGACGTTCAGCTCTACACCTTGTCCAGCACCATCGTTGCGCCTGCGCCACGTGTTGGTGACTTTGATGGCAACGGCATCGTCAACGGTGGCGACTTGGGAATTCTCTTGGCCGTGTGGGGTCCCATCACTTGTGGCTCGCAGTACGACCTGAATGGTGATTGCATCATTAACGGCGCAGATCTCGGTATCTTCTTGTCTAACTGGGGCTGATTCGTCCCCGCGACTCAAGCGGCGGCTTTGACTGAAATGCATCGGGCCTGATGACCTGCGGACGGCTGCAGATCATCAGGCCCGATTTCATTTTTCATCATGGCCGGCACGCCGTCGCTGGCCGCTTAGTTTCGCTCCCAGGCGCCTGCGAGGGCATCGGAGGGCCTGTTGGCGTCCTCATGGCTTCCCACGCCTGCTCCTTGGCTCTGGCTTTGACGTTGCGCCTCTTCGGCCTGGGCAGCATCCACGGCCTCCTTGGCGATGGTGCCGTCCTTGCCAACCTGCTCGAAGCGCACGCTGACCCGCTTGCTGACGCCGCGCTGTGGCATGGTGATTCCGTACAGCTGGTCACAGGACTGCATGGTGCGCTTATGGTGGGTTATGACAATGAAGTGGCTACCGGAGAGGAATTCACGGAGCACGTTGCAGAATCGCTCCACGTTGGCCTCGTCGAGTGCGGCATCCACTTCGTCCAGGATGCAGAACGGGCTCGGCTTGCTCTTGAAGATGCTCATCAGCAGAGCAACGGCGGTCATGGTCTTCTCTCCGCCGGAGAGCTGACTGATGACGCGCGGCTCCTTGCCGGGTGGCTTGGCGCGAATCTCCACGCCCGACTCCAAGATGTCCACTTCGCCGGTGACTTCGTCAGGAACCAGGAACAGGTCAGCACTACCACCGCCAAACAGGCGTCGGAACATGCCTCCGTTACCCGCAAAGTTCTCACGAACCGTATTGAACACCTGCTCAAAGCGCACGCGGGTGACAGCGTCAAGCTGCACGATCAGTTCACCGAGCAGGGTGGTCGCGGAATCGATGTCGCTCACTTGGCGAACCAATTCCTCGTTGCGCTGCTCCAGTTGACCCTCTTCCTCGATGGAGTCGAGGTTGACGTTGCCAAGCTTGCG
>CAMDUB010000050.1 GCA_945878575.1 Phycisphaera mikurensis NBRC 102666
TCCACCAGTGTTGGCGCGATTCCACCCTGCGTCAGGAATGCTTCAAAGTCTGCGGTCTTGTCAGCGGCAAACATCTCGCGCAGGACCATCACGGTGCGCTCGGTGTTGCCGATCGAACCGTCCGGTGTATTGCGAGCTGCAGCCAACGCCTCGCGCCCAGCACTCAGACCTTCGTCACGACGACCACTCTTAGCCAAGGCCGCAGCCGATACCGCTCGCAATACCGTCGAACGAGCGGCAAGGTCGCTTGCACCACGCAATAGGTTGAGTGTGCCGGCTGCATCACCAGCGCCAAGGCGGGCCAACGCTGACTTCTCAAGATAAATCATTGACTTCGGATCAAGCGTGAACGCGCGCTCAAACTCACGTGCAGCACCGGTCGAGTCATTGGTGCGCTGCAGCAAATCGCCCAGCCGCTCCGCCCACACCGGGTCTTGCGGACGCAGATCAACGCCGGCCCGAGCCACCTCAATCGCACGCGGCACGTTGCCAGTGGCGATTTGCATGTCTATCAAGCGGATGCGCGCCTCGTCACTGGCTGGCTGCGCTTGCAAGAATCGTTCCAAGATGCCGATGGCTGCCTTGATATCGCGTTTGTCGAGTGAGAGATCCGCGCGCAAGGAAACCATTGGCCAATACATGGCATTGCGCGCGAGCAGCCGATCCGCTTCGGCAATAGCCGTATCGAGTTTGGCTGGGTCTTGTTGCGCAATCGAAATACCTCGCAACACCTGGACCCGACGCAACGGCGCAAAGAGATCTGCGGGAGCCACCGTCTCCGCGCGGCTCAACGCAGCAAGTGCCTCTACGATCTTGGCCTTTGATTCATCCAACTTGTTGGCATTGCGCAGATCATCTGCCTGGCCGGCAGCGACGCCGGAAACAAGCATTTCAAACTGACGCTGCAACTCGGAATTGGTGGAAGCACCAAGCAGCGGTCGAATCCGAACCAGAGTCGCCTCTGCTTCGACGTAGTTGCGTGCAACAATTTGTAAATCAGCAAGTCGAAGCAAACCAGGAAGTTGCGGGGAGTCACCCATGACTGCGGTGAGCAATTCGATGGCACGCTGGGTGTTGCCACGGCGCGACTCCACTTCAACAAGCGCTGCGTCTACTTCGCGCTTCTTGGGATCTTGTAGGGCGGTTGCCTTGGCGAACGCGGCGTCAGCACCAGCCACGTCACCGTTACCTTCTAGGAAGGCGCCTTGCTCCAGATACATCAAGGCAGTCACCTTGTTCTCTGTCTCGGCTCGGGTAATCACGTCCTGGAGGGCCTTGGTGCCCTGCGGGAGCTTGCCGTTTTCACGCATCACCGAAGCCTTACGCCCAGCAAATCGAACATCGAGCGGCGCAACCTTCATCGCAGCGTCATACAACTGTTCAGCAAGTGCAATGTTCATGACGCTCGCGTCTTCAAGCAGGCGGCGCTGCTCATCAGGCGGAACCGTCGACCAGCCGCGCGCGTCGTAACGGGGACGACCCTGCGCATCACGCACTGAACCGTAATCGGCGGGCATGTACAAGAGCGCGTACAGGTCGCCGATGTTCTCACGATTGGTTGAGTCCATTTGCAAGATGCGCTGCCGGTGCTCAATGGCCTTGGCGCGGCTTCCATAAACCGCTTCGTACTGCGCGGCGGTGGTCAGTGTTTCCAGGTCGTTCTGGTTTGCTGCAATGGCGCTTCGCAACATGTCCAGTGCAGTCCGCCCCTGCCCAGATCGACCCAAGGAGCGGGCGTACCCACGCACATTGACAAGGTCGTTGGGACGGCGGTCGTACGCTTCCTTCCACAGCGCCAGTGCGGCTGGCTCATTGCCAACGCGCTCTTGGATCAGGGCAAGCTGTGCGGCTACTGGTGCCTGATTGCTACCGGCCTGCCGCGCTTTCTCCAATACGGAAATCGCTTCGGCGGTGCGGCCTTGATAATCAAGCAGACGGGCGCGGAGAATCACCTCAAGAATCGGCGACGAAGACGTCAACTTTGCAGCAGCGGCCACGTGCAGTTCTGCAGCCGGAATGTCACCGCGAGAAAGCGCGTCCATGAAGGACAATTCGACGCTTGATGCATCGCCTGCACCACTCGCCACGACTTGCTTCTCTGCCTCTGGAAGCACGTCATTGATCTTCTTCAGGAACTCTTCGCTACGGGCAAGATCAGGAGAATTGGATCGACGCAGTTCAACAATCTGCCGCTCAAGATCCGTCCGCAAAGCACGCAAGGCGCGTACGCGTTCATTGTTCCGCTGCGCTGGGTCAGTCACGACCCGGGCAATCATCATGTCGATGCGCTCCACCGGATCTTCGGTGGCCAGAAGTGCTTCGTTACGAGCGAGGTCGGGATTACCCGGGTACTTCTCAAGTGCTGCACGCAAGAACACTAACGCCGCGGCCTTGTCACCAGACTCCTGCTCAACCAAGACCTGCGCATACATCGCTTGCAAAGATCCATCGGATGACTTCACCCATGCTGCTGCCAGTTCACGGGCGCGCGGGAAGTCCTTGGAGCGCATAGCGGCTTCCAATCCGGCAATCTCCGGAGCTGCTTCAACGCGGCCACCTTCGGCCCGGCTTCGAATATCCTGCGCCATGCGTGCATACTGTTCCTGCTCAGGAAGTGCCTTTGCAAGAGCCTCGTAGAGGCTTGCAGCTTCTGCAAACCGCCCCAGCTGCGTTGCAATCTCCGCGCGCTGAATGGCCAAGCGAAGATCAGATGGGTACGCGTCGGTACCCCTGGTCACTGTCTGCATGGCAAGTCCAAGATCGTTCTGTGCACGAGAAACCATGGTTGCCCAGAGGAACGCGTCGGCTGGCGGCTGTGGCACCTTGGTGAAATACAGCTCCCACTTCTTAGCTGCTCCATTCAAATCCGTACGCGACTGCAAGATCTTTGCGTCCGCCGCGATCATCCCTGGAACGTTTTCATCATTCTGAAGTGCTTCCAGCAAACTTGCTCGAAGCTCCACAATTTCCTTGTCAAGCTTGGTCTTTTGCGCAGGGTCGGTTCCGCGTGCAATCTGCACGATGGCAGCCTCAAGGAGCACTTGCAGTGCACGAGCGCGCGTGTCCGACTGAATACTTGCCATCAATCCCGTTGGCAAACGCGGCTGATCGAGAATGCGGCGTGCTGCTACTTGAGTGCGGTCAAATCCCTTTTCGGCATCACCGGTTCGACTGACATACTCAAGGTCCAGTCCGGCAGTGATCAAATCGGCTGGGTGGGTTGCCAGCCAATCTTCAAGAAGCTTGGCACCAGCATCAATCCCCTTGGCATCAACAAGTCGGCTCGCCACTGCGCGCACTGCCGATCCGCGACCGGTAGCAAGCGCCGCTTCTGCAGCCTTGACGCATGCAGCATCGAGTTTCACCGTATCAATCTTGGTGCGATCCATGCGGTTTCCGGTCCGCGCGTCAAGTAGTACGCGCTCAAGGTCCGCGGATGCAACCGCATCCTGTGCCAGCAAATCAGCTGGTTCCGCTGCTGCGCGCATGTCAGCCATGGACTTATCCAAAAGTTCCAAGCGGCGCGATGCTGCCTGGGTTTGACCCGCGCCACGCAAGCGCGCCACATCGGCCGTGCGCATCGCGACCAATGCGCTCCACGCGCGCCAACTCTTCGGCGCTACTTTCAAGAACGCCTCAAGTTGCTTCTCAAGGTCAGTACGTTCGCCGGACGTCAGTACTTGCTCACGTTGCGCGCGGGCAAACAAGACGGTCTCCTCAGCCGTCTTCATGCCGTCGCTCCCCGGAGCCATGACGTCCTTCATTTCTTTGCCGACGGTCTCAATGGAAAGCCAGCCGTCACCACGTGAGTAAAGCTCTGCTTCATCTTCAAGTGCAGCAATCAGAATCTTCCACTGCTCTGGGTCACCAGGCTGCGCGCGCGTGTGCTGGCGCTTCAAAGCCATCATGCTTCGATAGTCCTCAACCGACTGCGCTGGAGTGTCGGCAGTGACTTTGCTGAGCGCCTCTTCCATCTTCTCGATGTAGCGCACGACGTCAGGCTTCTTGCCCACTGCGCGGCCGTACATGGCATAGGCCTCGCGAGATTTGCCCTGTGCCATCAGTTCATCACCGGCGCGAATGTGCCGATCTGCGTTCTTCAGCCACAACTGGTTGACCAGAATGACTGCGACCAACAGAAGAACGGCGGCCAAAGAAAAGCCGCCGACGACGAAAATGAATTTACGGTTGAGCTTGCTTGCCATCGATCAATCCTTGCGTTCCGGCCGTGCTGTAGTGCGTTCCATCGACGGCCAATCGGGGAGGCACCGCATCAAGGGCGGCAGAAGTTGCGTGAGAAAGTCCTCGGCGTTCGTCTGAAATGAGACGGCCGAGGGAGTGTCGCTGAGTGGGTAACGGGCTGAGAGCTGCACTTTGCAGTAGTAAGCGAAACGATCGGTGAGATTGAACGCCAGCGCACGAACACCAAAGGTGCTAGCGGTGGAGCGACCATTGGCAATGAACATGTACCCGCCAAGCTGCTCAACGCGCGAGGCGCGCGGATCTTGAAACGTGGAAACCGTCATCGCAAATTCACCAACCGGTAAGGTGACTTGTTCTTCGATGCGCGTCACTGGATCAACCAGTTTCGCCATCGGGTAGCGCGCACCAGTGGCGGCATTCACAGGCGCATCGACCGCAACATTGGCAAGTATCGGTAGCGAAAGTGCCATGGTGATCGGATCACCCAATTGCACTAGACCGCCTGCTCCCCAGCAGCGCTCGGGGATGTGCGGCACCGTATCAATCATGCCCGTGTAGTACGCCAAGTGCAGCGAGATGACGCCCTTGGCAGGATCACCATCAATGGCATAGGAACGCGTCAGGTACTTCTCAGTACCGAGCGACTCCACCATGGCCGCATCCATTTGTTGATCTTCGCCGATGCGTTGCCAGTGACCCAGCACCGTCGGAATGGAGCCAAGGTCCGTGCGGAGCGGAACCGGGTCTTTCTTGAGATACACATCAAGCGCCTGCATTCCGATGCGGAGACCAAGTCCACCAACCGCAAGCGTCGCTAACAGCGCGAAGTACACCGGCTTCACCTTGGGCTGAAAGTGAATCATGATTTCCCTCCAGTGCGCGGTGCAGTTGGAGTCTGACCTTCGTCCACCAAATTGCGGATCACCCACATCACGCCCAGAAACATCAGGAATGCCGGAATCAACCAGACCAATCCCACCATGCTGTGGAATTCGCCCGTGCTGAAATTCGAATCAACCATGGAGAGCATGCCCAGTGATGCAACCCGAAGTACGTTCACAAAGAGCGAGATGGGAACGCCCGCCACCACCAGCAGCACGCGTTGCCACCAGCGCGGTAGGCCCAGTGCCGCCAAGGCAACGCCGATCGCCAGAAACGCCATCAGCGTGCGCATGCCGGAGCATGCTTCAGCAACGTTGAGTGGATGAGTAGTGCCGTCGGACATATGCACGGTGAGCACGTTGCCCACTCGATCCGTGTCAATGCCCAATGTGTTCAACAGAATATCTGCGCCGATCGCGCTCCAATCCTGTAAACGCTCCGTGACGCGCGACATCACGCGTTCCGAAATGGTCTGTCCAAAGACCCACCAGTACGCCCATGGGAACCAAAGCCAACGGAACGAGGCAGTGCCGAACACAGCAAGCAGGCAGCCAAGCAGCGCAAAGCCGACCCCGACGCCGCGCACGTTGTGATGCTGAATCGCTGGCGGACCGAACGCGGACGCGGAGTAAATTGCCAAGCCCACAAACAGCAGCAAGAACGCAGTCCATGACGGTGCAAACCGCCGCACCGCAAGCTTCTCGCGCTGCACGTACACAAAGTAACCCGCGATAAGCGGGATCAACAGCGTGTGTCCCCAGTCCTGCACCTGGGTGGTTGCTTGCACAAACTGGTAGCGGAAGAACTCAAAGAATGTGCCGACAAAGGCAACTACAAAGAGCGCACCCCAAGCGATTGCTGCACGATCGGACACGTCCAATGCACCAACGCCAACACCATCCGCGCCGGGCGCGGCATTACGAGGTTGGGGAGTGTTCGCCGCGCTGCTTGTCATGCAAGGATCCAGGCTCCGACTTCGTTCCGAGGATCTGTGCCAGCGTTCCTACGCCCACCCTCGTCTCTGGTTCGCCAATTCTGACAAACTAGAACTGTTGCTGGGAAAAGGGAGGTGGTCCGAATACATCGTTTCCGAAGTTGCGGTCGATAAGAAATCCAAAGCCGTAGGTCATTCGGAACCCGTTGCGGATCACCGCGAGCGGGGTGGCGAAGAAGTTCGTACCGATGATGACGTGGTCATCAGCGCGCATCACAATGTCCGGCTCTGCCTTATTGCGGATGGCGGCCAGGTTGACGCGGAGAGCCGCTTCGCGATCGGGAGCGACCTTGCGGATCAGGTCAACGCGCTGCGGAATAGCAATCTGGCCAAGTCCACCGGCGGCGGTGACGAGGCGGCTGAGCGTGAGCTCGCCGATCGGTGGCAAGTTGTAAACGCCAGGACGCGCCACTTCGCCGTCGATGTAGACGACGCCAATATCACTCTCAACATGGATCTTGTCGCCGGGACGAATCAGAACGTTCTGCGTCAAATCGCCCTTCTGCAACTTCTCCCAGTCAATGATGATGACGCGGGTCTTGC
The DNA here is from genome assembly GCA_945878575.1 of Phycisphaera mikurensis NBRC 102666. Classification (GTDB taxonomy): domain Bacteria; phylum Planctomycetota; class Phycisphaerae; order Phycisphaerales; family SM1A02; genus UBA966. Next base: position 6,623 of record CAMDUB010000050.1, read on the forward strand.
GGCCGTTGGGGAGACGGAAATTCACCGCCTGCTTCAGTGTGCGACCGTCCGATGTTGCTGCTGCACCGCCAGTGAGTGCGCCCTCGGGCGAGTTTGGCGCCGCCAGGTTTGTGTCGGGGCCGATCGGCCCGCTGTTTCCAGCAGGAACGAAGACCCACTCTTGCTTCTGAGTATCGAAGACGTAGCGCGCCTCGGTGGCGCCCTGTTGTGTCGGCGGCGTTTGCACCGCGGCATCCGCATGGGGAACTGACTTTTCAGCGACCCCCGGAGCTTCCAATGTTGGGGATTCAAGTTGATCCACGTCCACCACCATCGATGGCGAGCGCAGCGCGCCCGGGCTCGCTGGCGCGGCTGGATTCGAAGCGGGAGCGATGGGCTCGATTGGCTGGCTCGGATCGGAGGGCGCAGCGCCGGGTGCAGTGCTTGGTGCAGTACTGGGCGCAGCAGTAGCCGGAGCCTGAATTTGCTTGAGTAAGTCATCCACACTCGGCGGTGGTTCGGCAGGCATTGCCGGCGCGGATGGCGACGCGGTATTCGGCGTGGTACTCGGCTTTCCGGCGCCAGCACCAGTAGCGGCGGCGGGAGTTGTCCCGCCGGCTGCCATCTCTTTCGCTGCACTTTCGTCAAGCTTCAGGGTGCGCACAATGCGAACGCGGCGAACGCCTTGATTGGCTCCGCCCGCGAGTGCCACCGCTTGCTCAATGTCAAAGTCGGGGCGTGAGAGCGAATACACGCCAGCATTGCGCACTTCGCCGTCAACCATAAACGTGAAGGCTCGACCCTCAAGGATGGTGACGTCAACGCGTGGATCGCGAATGATCGGCCTGAGTTTTTCGGTAATCGCGGCAACCAAGTCGGTCTGCGACATTCCTGCCGCTTGGATCGAACCAACAATCGGGAGCAAGATCTTGCCGGACTGATCGATGGTGCGCTTGAACTGCTCTGGCTTGTCCACCTGAAAGAGGTCATTGATTTGCACATCAATGCCGTCACCCGCAGCAAAGATGTACTCCGGAGACCCAGCAACCAAGTCAGTTGCAGTCGGCGGACCCATCTCGGTAGCAAAGGCGTCTTCATCAACTTCAATCACATCGATCTTGCGAAGGATCGGGATGGACGTGGGGGTGTGCTCAAAGTAACCGGTTCGACTTGGATCCATCCAGCTGTCGTAATCGCAGCCCGTCAACGTGACAGCCAGCAGCAAACCAAGTGCCCACGGCAGACGTGCGTGGGTGCGCGCTGCGGGGCAATCTGAACGGGTTGGCTGTGCAGTCCGGACCAAAGTCATGTGACAGAACCTCTTCGGAGGAAGGCCGGGCTAAACATCGCCGACCGAATCGATACCACTCGTGCCGCCCGAGTAAATAAGTCGGGGGGACGCATGGGCTATCGGCAAGCACCGCAGGGTACCTTCACCTCCATCTGTGACGATTATTGAAGTAGCCCCCGAACAAACTTCTAACCTGAAATCGTCTGCTCGAGAACGGCCATCCGAACAGCCACCCCATGAGTGACCTGGAGAAGGATTTGGCTCCGGCGACGGTCGTCAGCCACGTCGTCGTCCACCTCAACACCACGATTCACCGGTCCGGGATGCATGACAATGCAGTGCGAGGGCAATCGGCTGGCTCGCTCGCGGGTGAGACCGTACTGCAGCCGATAATCAGAGGCAATCGCCCCGCCGGCGGCACGTTCCACCTGGACGCGAAGCATGACGATCGCGTCAAGATCATGCAAATTAGACTCAAGATCGTGTGAGATCGCCACGCGTTCGTGATATTTTGCCACGGTTGCGAAGCCGCGTGGTAGCAGGGTTGGCGGCCCGATTAGGCGCACGTTTGCCCCCAAGGTGGTGAGTGCATGAAGCGCGCTCCGGGCAACGCGACTATTGGCGATATCGCCCACGATCGCAACATTTGCACCCTCAATCGCCCCTAATGCCTTCCGAATCGTCAAACAATCCAGCAGACCTTGCGTGGGATGTTCATGGCGGCCATCCCCGGCATTGATGACGGCACACTGAACGTGGCGCGCGAGCTGGTTGGGTCCGCCGGAAAGATTGGTACGAACAACAATGGCGTCGACCCCCAGCGCCTCCACATTCAGGGCGGTATCTAAGAAGGTCTCGCCCTTACTGGTGCTGGAGCCCGAACCCTGAAGCGCGATCGCCCGAGCCCCGAGCCTGGCAGCGGCCGCCTCAAAGCTCAAACGCGTCCGGGTGGAGTCTTCAAAGAACAGGTTGGCTACCAAACGCCCCGCAAGCACCGGGGTAGCAGAAACTTCCCCGCGCGCTGCTGGAATGAACGCCTCAGCCCGATCAAGGAGCGCAGTGAGTTCAGGGGCCTCGAGACCCTCAAGTTGCAAAAGATGCCGCGGCATACCGGGAGTGTACGGGCTTGAGCCGAGCAACTCAGCCGCCGTTGTAGGCCGGATTCGACCACCACGGTCCGCTCACGAACGGATAACTCGGGTTGTCGACAAACGGATCGTCACTATCCCCTTGGGTGGTCGCAAACATATTGCCTCCCGGCCCAGGGCCTTGTTCAGCGCGCTGCATTTGCGTGGGCGACATGGAGTCGCCCCACAAGTCACCATCATTTTCTGAATCGCACGCACACAGGAGTGCCAACAGCAGCACCGAAGTACCGGCGTACATGCAGGAACGTGATGCCATGCGGAACGAAGTACGAGCGGTGCTTGCAAGCATGATGGAAGTGTATTCAGTTACTGCGCAGGCGCAATGTGCCACACCGCGCCCTTCGCGCGTGGGTCCTGACTGCCTTCAAAGGTCACCAGGTAAAGCGATCCATCGTTGGCCTCACCAAAGCTGGTGGGTAATTGATTCCGGGTGGTGAGCAGTACTTCAGGACCCGCAAGCAACGCGCCCTTGTCGGCTCGCAGCCCCCAGACGCGACAGGACACCAAGTCTGCGTAGAGGTAAATGCCATCCATCACTGGGTACTTGGCGCAACGGGAGACATATCCACCGGTGATGCTGACACCGTCGCTGTGCGAGTACTCCACGATCGGACTGAGGTAATCGCTGCCAAACTTGCCTGGCTGGCCGCCCGCAAAGTCATGAACGCCCTCGCGCGCATTCCATCCGTAGTTTCCGCCCTTCACTACCACGTCCACTTCTTCGTACTGATTCTGTCCAACATCACCGGCCCACAACTCACCGGTGGTGCGATCGAAGGACATGCGCCACACGTTGCGCAACCCGTACGCCCAGATTTCAGGGCGCGCACCGGGCACGGTAATGAATGGATTGTCCTTGGGAATTCCGTACGGGCGGTCGCCCTCTGGGTGATCAACATCAATGCGCAAGACCTTCGCAAGCAGTGACCCAAGGTCTTGCCCAGAGAACAGCGGGTCATTGGCGGCACCGCCGTCGCCACAACTGAGATAGAGCATTCCATCCCGACCAAAGAGCACTGTTCCACCATTGTGATTGGAATACGGATCATCCACCGTGAGGAGAATGCTCTCGCTGTCCGGCTTGGCAACTTGGGTTTCCTTATCAACGGACCAACGCGAGAGCACATCCACGCGCTTGTTGTCTTCGTTCATTGCCGTGTAGTACGTGAAGAAGAAGTGGTTCTTTGCAAAGTCTGGGTGGAACACCACCGACAAGAGACCTTCTTCATTGCCGCGGCTATTCACCTGCTTGCGCATATCAAGAAATACTGGCGCTTCCTTCGCGTCACGATCAGCTGGATCGATCACCAGGATGCGCCCCGCTTGCTCCACCACATACATGCGCTTATCACTCGCGGGCTCAAAGATCACTTGGATCGGACGACGCAAAACCACTTCCGGCGCAACGCGCTGCAGTTTGAGTTTTGGCATCGGCGCGGGCTTGGCAGCCTTGGTCGCTTGCGTTGGCGACTTCACTGCGTCCGCAGTCGGTGCAGGCGCTGCGAGTGACGGCGGCGCAACCGGTAACGCGGCAACGGCAAGCGATGCTGTCGCGGCGATGAGCGAGGCGATGGCGATGGATCGACTGTTGATGACGGAATTCCGAGATTCAGTTCGCATTAGACCCAATTGTAGTCCGCTCCGATGCGTGTGACCTGCTCACACTCGTTCAGGATTGCGCAATATTCCGTGGTACCGTCCCCTGATGATCACTGCTGGACCGTTGCTCCTTGCTGCAATTATGGCCGCCATCACGATTGCCCCGCCCACCACGGAAGCAGACTTTGTTTCGCTCTTCAATGGAACCGACCTGCAAGGATGGGTTGGCGACACCACGGGCTACTCGGTGGAATCTGGCGCGATCACCTGCGGTCCAAAGGGGACTGACCTCTTCACCGCTGGCGACTATGCAAATTTTGTCCTACGCCTGCAATTCAAACTATCGGCTGGGGCAAATAACGGCATTGGTGTGCGCGCTCCTGGTGCAGGTGATGCGGCATACGAAGCGATGGAGTTTCAAGTTCTTGACGATGCCAACGACAAGTACAAGGGCTGGCTGAAGGATTGGCAGCACCACGGCAGCGTGTACGGCATTGCGCCTTCCAAAAACGCGGCCGCAGCCATGCGCCCCGTAGGCGAGTGGAACGATCAAGAAATTGTTCTTGATGGCCGGCACGCCAAGGTCACCCTCAACGACAAGGTGATTCTTGACATTGACCTTGATGCCGCAATGAAGGATGGAACGCTCAGCGGCAAAGAACACCCGGGAGCGCGCCGCAGCACTGGAAAGATTGGTTTCCTGGGGCACGGTGACTATGTCCAGTACCGAAACATTCGAATTCGAACACTGCCCGCGGTATCCGCGCCCGTGGCGCCTGCTGCACCAGTTACGCCTGCATCGCCGATGACACCCGTGCCACCAACGACCCCCAACAAACCATCCTGAGCTCCAAGAACTCCATGTCATTCCAGGAACCAACTCTCGCCCCCACCGCGCCTGCCACTGGCAGCGGGCGTTCCATCCTGTTGACGCTGGCGGCCATTGTTGTCATCGCCGCCGGTGTGCGCGAAGCCGCGGGAATCATCACGCCGATTTTGGCAGCAGCGTTCATCTCCATGATCGCCATCCTGCCCCTGACGCTGCTGCAAGGGAAATTAGGTGTGCCGCGTTGGCTGGCACTACTCATTGTGCTGCTGCTCACCATGGGCGGTGCACTTGGTCTTGGCTATTACCTCAGTCAGTCAGCGGCGTCCATCAAGCCCTTGCTGCCCGAGTATGAACGCCGCATTGATGAACTGCTGCTTACTGGCTTGGAATCGCTGCAGAAGCGTGGCGTTGATATTGATCCAGACCGCCTGCTACGCGAGGCGCACGCATGGAAAATTACCGACTTTGCTGATGTGATCTTGATATCCATGGCGAAGGTGCTGCAGAATTTCCTGTTCGTCCTGTTGGTCAGTGCGTTCATCATTGCTGAAGCATCAAGCTTTCCAACAAAGATGCGCGTGGCGTTTCCACACGCGATGCAGAGCAG
>CAMDUB010000051.1 GCA_945878575.1 Phycisphaera mikurensis NBRC 102666
CGGTACATCTTCACCGCGTTGCGCGCGGGCGTGTAGGTGACTGGCAGGCCGGTGAAAGCGGGCGTGTCCTTGGTCAAAATCTGATTGAGCCGATCAACGTCATAGCGACCGATGAACTCGTACTGCACCCCGGATGTCACGGGCACTACCGGCGCCGGCTGCGCGTCTTCATGACGTGCGGCGGGCAGCGGCGCAAGCCCCGCAAGCAACATCATTCCAGACAGTGAAAGGACGAGATACGGTGCAAATTTCATGATGATTCCTATGGTTCCTGCCCGGGTGATGAAGGCCACTTTGCAGTTTCTTCCTGCATGTAGTCACGTGGTTTGTAGAGGTAGCCAACAATCAAGAACGCCACCGATGCCACTGCCATCAATTTGGTGAAGAACCAGTAGTAGTCCGCGCCGACCAGTGTGGAGTTGCCGTCGGCATCCATAGTGAAGCGGTTGACCAATGCGGTGAGTGTGTTGCCCGCTGCAACGCTCAAGAGATAGAGACTCATGACGAAACTCTTCATAGCGGGCGGAGCTTGCGTGTAACTAAATTCCAAGCAGGTGATGGACACCAATACTTCTGCAGCGGTAATCACCACGTATGCCAGCAACTGCCATGCAATCGATGGCCAGTCTGCCTCGGAGCGCGAACCATCCACTTGAATCACGATGCCGCCTGCAGCCAATGCCTGTGACATCGACGCGCTCCACTTGGCATCATCCGGCGCTGAAGCCTTGGTGAGTTCTTCAATGGTCACGGCCGTGGCATTGCGCTCTTCTTGTCGCAGTGCGGCAGCAGTGGCGGTGATATCAACTCGATTGCTGGAAACCATCGGCACCACGGTGGCGCGGAATGCTGCTTCCGCGGTGTCGATTTTCGCCTGTGCTCCGGCACTGATCGCAAATGCGGCAATGGTCAGAAAGAACCCAGCGGTGATCTTGCGGATTGGAGTGAGCGTGACAAAGCGGCCAAGGAATGGATAAATCAGGTACGAAAACGTTGGAATAAACACCAGAATCAGCAGCGGATTGATCGCCTGAACCTGTGATTCCAACCAACGGATGCCCAGGAAATTGCAGTTCATCTGCGCGGCTTGCAGCACCCACGCGCCGCCAGTTTGGTCATAGAGCGACCAGAACACCGCTACAAATACGTATACCGCTGCCAACTTGGCAAGCACCCTCAATCCGCCGCCGGAGAGTGCCTCGGTGACGAATCCAAACCCGCGTGCTGGAATATGTACAAACTTATGTCGACCCATCCAGAAGACGATGGTGGCACACCCCATCAGAACACCCGGAACTCCGAATGCCCAACCCGGACCGTAGTTGTGCAGGAGCCACGGAGTGAGCAGGGTTGAGAAGAACGAACCGAAGTTAATGGCAAAGTAGAACCATCCGAACACCCGGGTGAGTAAGTGCTTGTTGCTTGCGCCAAACTGATCGCCCACATGCGCAGACACGCATGGCTTGATGCCGCCCGAGCCCACTGCCACCAAGAACAATCCGGTGAGTAGCCATGTGCGCGGTTCAAAGGTTGCTTGCAGCGCGGCCGGTGGAAGATCAATGCAGGCGAGTGCCAAGTGGCCGGCGCAATACACCAGCGAAAGAAGCAGAATGGTGCGGTACTTGCCCAGGATGGCGTCGGCGAGAATCGCTCCAAAGATGGGAGTGAAATAGGCACTCGCAACAAACCAGTGCATCCATTCGCGCGATTGGGTTTCCGTCATGTACGCCGGAGCTGCCTGCGAGCTCATCAGGTACTGCGACATAAAGACCACCAAGATCGTCTTCATCCCATAGAAGGAGAAGCGTTCCGCAGCCTCATTTCCAACGATGTAGGGAATTCCCTTGGGTAGTTCGCTTGATGGGACCGGGGCCGTGAGATATTGGGCGGTGCTCATGAGCCGAGAAGTGTATAGATTGAGTTGCCATGGAGCCTCAGCCGCCCAACTCCCCAGCACTGCCACGCGGCGTGCAACCGCTGCCCAAGCGGCTGATTCCGTTGCGCCGGCCGCCAATACTCTCGGTGGTGGAGGGGCGATTTGTGCCAGCCGGCACCGATGGCATCACGCTTGATGCCGTAAACACTGCGTGGGAATCACTCTGCGCCCGCGTTCCGCGAGCTCACGATGGCCCCATGCTCCATGTCTTGGGCACCAGTCGGAACGGCCACGGTGGCGTGACCATTCATTGCGTTCCCACCAGTTACCGATTTCACGCCGTTGCCCGGGAAGGACTTGATACGGGCGTTCGACCCATCGGGGTGAAGGCGGTGTGTTTCACGCCCGAGGGGCAGATACTGATGGCGCGTCGCGGTCCAGAGACGCTCAATTACGCCGGCATGTGGGAGTTTGCACCTGCGGGCACGCTGGAGCCCGGCGTTTCACCCGCCGACATGATCCTTCGCGAACTTCATGAAGAGACCGGTTGGACGGCCAGTGCTCCACCCGTGGCACGCGCGCTCGCCTTTGATCCGGTGGTCCGCAGTTGGGAAGTGCTCTACGTGATTGATGTGCTACCGCCTGCCGTCCCGTTGGAGACGTGGGAGTGCAGTGAACTGCGTACTGTGAATCCCGGCGAGTGGCCCGAGCCACTGGCACCCGTCGCAGTGCAAATGCTGCCCATTGTGGAGGCGGAACGCCGTGTACGTGCGCGCTAACCGTGGACGCAGTGATGATCCGCCCAGCGGTCCGTCAGTGACGGCGGCGGACATTGTGTTGCGCAGCGAGCGCGACGCAGTGCTACTGAAGCCTGCTGGACTTTCAAGCGAGGCACCAGCAACCAACGGAAAGGGTCCCGCCACACTGCTGGTGCAAGCGCGTGCACTTCTTGGTTGGCCCGAAGCGCAATTGCCGCACCGGATTGATCGCCCAACCCGTGGATTTGTAGTGGTTGCACGCGACAGCGCCGCGGTGGCGGCACACAACGAGGCGATTCGGGCAGGGCGGTGGACCAAGCATTACCTGGCGCGGATTGCTGCTACCGGCACACAAACCGATGCTCGTGCGCTCGTCGGTCAGCACCACGCCTACTTGCGTCGGGATGGTGCTGTGGCTCGAGTGGTGCGTTCGGGAGGAGATCCATCAACGCTGGTGATCGAAGCCGTCGCGCCCGCGCCTGCTGACCCCGGTGAGTGGCATGCAATGATTCGATTGGTCACTGGACGCTTCCATCAGATTCGCGCCATGCTGGGTGCATTGGGATTCCCGCTCGTTGGTGATCAGGAGTACGGGGGCACGCGGGGTCAGATGTACCTCGATCATGCGTCGCTGTGGTTTCCATCGATCGTGGACGGCTCCATGCAGCGCGCGTGGCTGCCGGTTGATCCGCGCCGCGAGCCGGTTGATCCGTCCATCATCAGCGCATTGGCAGGTGCTGAACCGATGGAAGCGCAGCGCTAACGGCTCACCCAGCGAACGTGCCCAAGTCGGTTGGTGACAAACTGGCTTGCCGCACGCCGAGTCGCGCGTGCATTCTCTGCATTCTTCAGCGCGCCCAGTTCGCCAACCAGTATGGCGGGACTGAGTAGATCAACAAATCCTGGAGTCTTATCGATCAGTGAAACACTGGCGCCGGTGATTTCCAATCCGATGGAGTCGTCTGCTGGCTTGCCGCCATCGATCCACGCAAATCCGCCGCCGATGTAGACGCCAACTTCGCCGTTGGATACCACCACAAATCGAATGGAGAGGTTTGTGGAACTTGGCTCAACCGGGGTACGTCCAGCTTTGGGTCGCCACAACACTTCAATATGCAAGAACCGACCGTTCTTCGCAGTTCCAGTAGCCAGCTCTTCATATGGAATGTCACTGAAGACCACGGTGGTCTGTGCAGGCTCAATGGCGTAGGTGCCGTTACTGAATTCGGAAGTCAGCCGGACCGCGGTATCTCCCGAGCCAACAATTTCCACCGTGCCACCGGGGGTAATTGAACACCCGGCGCTTGCTAAGAGCCATGCAGTAGCAGCAGTGGCAATCATCCGCGCCACGCCAAGATTCATCGCATATCCCGCGACAGATCACCTTCTGTAGACGCCGGGCGCTGTTGCACTGCACGTGCTGCGGGCGAATCAATTCCAAGAATCGCAAATGGATCACGCTCAGCAATCGCGCGCAGGGCGATGCGTGGAATCGCTGGCAACTGCGTGCCGTGTGCAAATGCATTCACTGAGTAAAGATTCTCGATGGCCTTGGCTGGCAAGTCATACGGGAAGCCGCTTCCAAAGAAGAGCTTCTCCAACACGCCCAAACTCTGTGCACTTAAGAGCGCGTTATAGAGTTGCCATGGTCGGCCCGACACGCCACTGATTTCTGCGTAGACGTTCTGGTGCTTCATGAGCATGGCCAGGCACTCATCAATCCATGGCCAGCCGAGTTCGCCAATCACGATCCGAAGTTTCGGATGTGCACGCGCCACTTCGTCGAAGCCAGCGGGTCGATCAAACTCCAGTGAGCCACTCGCTACCAGCGGACCAGGTCGGCCGATGAAAAGTGGAAGCCCCAACGTTTCGATCCGCGCATAGAGACGCATGGCATCGGAGTGCGTTGGATGAAATCCCTGCGCGCTGGGGGAGATGGTCACACCCACCAGTCCAAGGTCGACGGCGCGTTCAAGTTGCGTTGCCGCGTCGCTTGCCATCGGATCAATGCCGGCTACGCCCGCAAGACGACCAGGATTGGAGCGAACAACCTCTGCTACAAACTCATTGGGGATGCCGGCGTCAAGAAGCTTGGATCGAAATCCGTGCACCAACGCGGCCGCTACCGGCTCGATGGCGCGCTCGAGCGCAGCAGCAGTCGACTCAAGGCGGGTGCCACGAAGCGCGGTGAAGCGGCGCAGCGCTTCAGCAGTTTCGCGACCAAGTTGTTCAGGCGAATTAAAGACTCGTGTAGAGCAGTCAACGATCATTGGAACGACTCACTTTCTCGGCGTCCTGCCGCGGCGGCACCCATCCGTGGGGGCGCGATTGTGACATGCTTCAAAGTGTAGCGGGATTTACCGGTTCTTCGGTCGAATAGCCCGGTGCAGAACGCAAATCCCCATGGTGAGTGGCGCGGCACTGCACTGTTCAAAGCCATTTTCTTGCAGTTTTTCCGCAAATTCGCGCGGTTGCAGGAATGTGCTCACCGAGCGCGGCAGATAGTGATAAGCACCCGAAGCGTCCCGTGCCACCATGGAGGCCGTCCACGGCATGATGCGCTTGGTGTACAGGTTGCTTCCCCAACGAACGATGGGATTCGTTGGGTCGGCAAATTCCAAGACCACCAGTCGGCCGCCCGGGCGCAGTACTCGAAAGAACTCGGCGAGCGCGCGTGCAGGAACAGCAACGTTTCGGATTCCAAACGCAATCGACACTACATCAAAGGATTGATCAGGGAATGCCAACTGCATTGCATCGCCTTGGTGATATGCCACCGCTGGGCGTGCTGTTGTTGAGCCTGGTGAAGTGCCCGCCGCGTCGGCGCGTGGCGCGCTTTGGTTTTTGAGTCCCTTGTCTCGTGCAATGGCAAGCATTTCCGGGGTGAAATCCACGCCGGTCACTTCAGCGGCGCCGGCATCTGCGAACGCCTCCGCCAAATCGCCGGTACCGCACGCAACATCAAGAACGCGCGTGGTGGCATCCACACCTGCAGCCCGAACGGCAGCGCGGCGCCAACGTTGATCCTGAAAGAATGAGTGCAAACGGTTGTTCAGGTCGTAGCTGCCTGCGATCGCGGCAAACATCCCTTGCACCTTGCGCGCCTTCTCGGCGTCAATGTGCGGGCTTTCGCGCAGCGCTTCCTGGGTCCAGATGGGTCCGATTTCGACCATTCGGACGATGGTAGGCGGTTCTACGGACCCGGAAAGTGCCCTGAATTGATCGATAACAAAGAATAAGTGCGCCATAACGAAGGAAATTGCCTTGCCGTGGCGGGTCGAAACCGGATCGCCCGATGCCACTCTCACGCCGACACCAACGCGGCGCACCACTTGTAAGGAACACAGAACTATGCATCTCGAATCCACCATCGAACAGCTCTTCCAGCACCTCGTCTCCGGCGACCGTCGTCGCGCCCACGCTTTCGTGGCCACGTTGACCGCGCAGAACATTCCTGCCGAGCGCCTTGCCAACGACATCTACTGGCCAATCCACGAGATGCTCGTCAAGCTCTTCAAGAAGGACCAGCTCTCCCGCATCAGTTACAACTATGCGACCCGCGCACTGCGCCAGATCGCGCATCAGGGCTCAAGTACCTACACCCGCGTGGAGCGTTCCGCTGGTCGAATCCTCATGTTCTGTGGCCCAACCGAGGGCGAGGAACTGGGAGCGCAGATCGCGGTTGACCTGCTTGATGCCGCTGGATACGAAGTCTTCTTTGCTGGTGCCGGCGTTGCAAACGACGAGGTTCTTGAAGAACTCGCCAGCACCCGCGCTGGAACGCTGGTCCTCTGGGCATCAGCAGCAAGTGATGCACCGGCCATTCGCGCGCTGATTGACCAGATCAAGGAAATCGGTGGCCATCCGAACCTGCGGATCGTGTGCGGCGGCGGCGTGTTCAACCGCGCGCTCGGCTTGGCCGAAGAGATCGGCGCCGACGTCTCAGCCACCACTCCGGCAGCATTGGTTGCGGCCCTGACTTCCCTGGAAACTGCGGCAGTCGTCGGGCGGACCAGTACCACCGCCACTGCCAGCACCACCCGTCGCCGCTCTTCAAAGGCTGCGTAAACCAGATCCTCGTCTGTGGAAAGTGCCCCTCGGGGCGCCTCCGCGGGCTCCAACACCCGCCCGCCGGCCACGACGGACCGGCGGGCGGGTGTGTTTTTGGCAATCCTCGGTCAATCAGCGGCGGGGGAGCGGCAACCCAACGTGCACGGAGCGGTAGGCTTCCTGCATGCTCAGCAAGGCTCACGAGAACCGACTCATTCGACGCGCTCAGCGCGGCGATGGCGCGGCCATTGAAGAGCTGATCCGCGAGCACCAAGGGGCCCTGTACGGATTCATGGTCCGCCTGTCGGGTCGCCCGGACGTGGCGGAAGACATGGTGCAAGAGGCGTTCGTTCGAGTCATCAAGAACATTGGTCGATTCGATACGCGCTTCCGATTCTCAACATGGATCTTCACCATCGCCCGACGCCTGTATGTGAATCACATGCAGAAGCATCGTCCCGTCAGCGATAGCGAAGCCATGGAGTTCTGGGCTTCGGATTCCGATCGTCCCGACGACGTGATGGTGGCCGCCGAGAAGCGTGATCACCTGAGTCGCATCTTGGATGTTGCCATTGCGTGCCTCACGCCGCTGCAGCGCGAGATCGTCACGCTGTTCCATCATCAAGATTGGTCGATCGAGGCAGTGAGCAGCCATCTTTCGATGCCGGAAGGCACCATCAAGAGTCATTTACATCGCGCTCGTAAGCGCATGCATGCGGTGATCAATAGTGACGAAGAACTGGCCAGGAAGGCCGAGGAGGTCATGGAATGATTCCGAACGACCGTAACGATCAAAACAGTTCCCCCGACGTGACGCATTCGGTCATGCATCGCTTGGGCTACAACAACGCGACTGATCCCGCGCAAGCCCGATCCATGCGCACCAGCCGCATCGTGGTGGGTATTGCGCAAGGCGCATTGGTCCTGGCCGCGTGTGCGCTTGGCGCTGCGTGGTGGATGGGAACTTCCCGCGCCGATCGATCACAGGCAGCAGTCGGCGATGCATTGCGCGGATCGGTCGTGCAGGGTGCTGGTCGACTTGATTCGATCCTCCTTGGCATGCCGCGTGTTTCCAACAGCGGCGTTCTACAGGCTTCGGAAACCAAGGGTGCGCCCGATGCGGCCTCTGCCGTTTCGGATGGCCCAGTACACGTTCGTAGTTACTAATTCCGAACCGCTGGCGCTGTGCGGTCACAGTCGCGTTCACCATGAAACGAAGGTTGCCACGAACACTTGGTGTGCTCTCTGCGCTCCGTGTGCTCCATGCGATCGCTGTGTTGTGCGCCATTGGCGCAGCGACCGCCACGTCCGCGCTTCCGCCGGGTGACGGTGTCTTTGGAAGTGCAACGGTCGTTCCCGCAGATGTAGCAGTGGTGGTTCGAGTGCGCGGTGCCAAGGGGCTGCGTGCTGACGCAGACATGCTTCCAGCGCAAGCGGCGCTGTTGCGGCTTGCTGGCTCACGCGTCTTGGTGCAGACATGGGATCGGCTCGCGGCGGACCTTGGCGTGGATGCCTCCAGTTTGGTTGACCTACTTCTGGGCACCGACGTCACGTACATCGAACGTACCCGTGCTGGCCAAGTGGAGTGGGCGATCGTGACGCGTATCGAGCAACCGCTCCTTGATCTCTTTGTGGAGAAGTTGAAGCCGGCGACCGCTGCGGGTGGGCGATCGATCTATCCAGTTCAACAAGTTGCTGCCGCGTGGCGACCTCCGAATCTTGTTCTGGGTCCGTCAGATCGCACGGCGCTCTTTGACGATGTGGTGGGGCGCATTGATGCACCGAATGCAGATGGTTCGCTTGCTGCCGCCGCTGATCTTGTTGCTGCCAACGGATGGGACATCGCGCCAGTTGAAGTGGTGTGGAGGCATGAACTCCCAACGGGCGGCATGACCGTGTTCACCGCGCGTGCGGTTGATGGTCAGTTGCGGGTTCGTCACCGCAGTCGATTTGACCGCGCGCCGATCCACGTGGCGTCTGGCGCACCTGCTGATGCCGGGTTGCTGCGCGCTTTGGACGGAGCGGGGATTGCCGCATTGGTGATGAACCCGTGGCGCGGTCCGCTTGATAAGCAGGAAGTAGTCGACGCATTGTTGCTCGAGGGGCGCATTGATGACGCGATGCGTTCCAACATGGGTGCGCGACAGATTGTGGTGGTTGGAGATGCGGCACTTGATGGAACTTCGGTGCGCGTCCCCACACTCGGTATTGCATTTGAGGTGCGCGATCCAGTGCTTGCCGAAAAACAGTGGGACGGTTGGGCGCAGCGATGTATGGAAAGCGTCTCTGCACGCGCCAATATGCCGCCGCCCGTCCGCGCCGAATCTGCAACTGGCGCGGTGCGATTGGTCGATATTGATCCCGCGGTGCGGTCGATCTTTGCAGATCACCCATTTGCTCGATCCGTGCGACTTGCGTGGGCCACGCAGAGTGGCGCGAACGGCGCATGGCAAATCATTGCCACCGACCCCGCGCTGCTCGACAAGATCGGAACCGCGATTGCTGGGGCAGAGCGCATGGCCGATCCAGATGACGCGCATGAACTTGGCACGATCTCCGGATCGACATTGGCGGCGCACTTGCGCTCATGGACCACTGCGCCCGCGCTCTTTGTGCCTGAGTCGCCTGAGCCGTTCGTGCAAGGCGTGTCATTGGCTGCGGACATCCTCGCCGCGGCACCGCGCGTGCGTTGGCGTGCACGCGCGCCGATGGAGGGCGTGATCGAAAGCGAACTGGTGGTGGAACTTCCGAAACCGGCGGCAGTAGCACCTGCGCCGGTACCGGAGCCTGTAGTTGCACCGGTACCTGCGCCCGCGCCTGCACCTATGCCGGAACCCGTACCGGCGCCCGCACCTGCGGCCACACCTGCACCCGCACCTGCGCCCACACCGACATCCACCCCCGCGCCATGATTGCAGCACTTGATGAGCGGCTCATCTTGGCATGCCGTCGCCATCCGTTGGCGGCTGAAGTGGCGCGCGGATTGACTCGTTCCGGTGTTCCTGATGGCGCTCGCGTCATGGTGGCGGCCAGCGGCGGTGCGGATTCAACCGCACTCATGGCATTGTGCGCGGGACTGGCGGCGCATGGGCGCATTGAACTGACGGCGGGCACGGTCGATCACGGGATTCGCAGCGAATCAGTACTTGATTGCCAATGTGTTGCGATGATGGGTGTGCGGCTTGGTGTGCCGGTACTGACTCGACGTCTTGATCTGAGTGCCGGTGCCGGACTGGCCGACCGGGCGCGGACCGCCCGGTACGAAGCCCTGGCATCGATGGCGATTGAGTGCGGCGCCACCAGCATTCTTGCCGCGCATCACGCGGATGATCAACTGGAAACCATGCTGATTGCATTGGCGCGCGGCGCTGGTCTTGGTGGCATGGGCGGCATGCCTGGTCGTCGCCCCATTCCGTGTGAAACGCCGGGAGCGCAGCACCTTTTGCTGGTGCGCCCGTGTTTACGCATTTCGCGCGAATCATTGCGCGCTGCATGTGTTGACCTCGCGGTGCAATGGCGCGAAGATCCAAGCAACGATCGGCGTGACACTCCGCGTGGAATCGTTCGACACGTGGTGATTCCAGCACTGGAGTCATTGGCGACTGGTGCCACGCGTCGTGCTGCGCGTACCGGTGAGCTGGCACGGCTTGGAAATGTGTTGCTTGAATCACACGTATCCGCCATGCGCAGTCCGGACGGTTCGATTGCACGCAGTGCGTTCCGCAATGCGCCCGAAGCGCTTGCAGCAACAGCAGTCTGGATGCTTGCAGACGATCGCATGGATGATGCCACGCGATGGGCCGCCGCCGAAGCGATCGTTGATGATTCAACCGAGCCGCGCCGATTCCCGATGAGTGGCGGCAACGAACTTTCCGTGTGCGCTCACCTTGTGCGGGTGCGTCCGGTCACTGTTTGACGTCTGCAGGTAGTCGGCAGCGGTCGTAATCAGTGCTGGTGGCGCAGGTCACTCGCCCGTTCTCCACCTTGACGATAGTGGGCGGGGTGATGATCCACTGCTTGGTGTCCGGAAGCGAAACGCGTTCGCAGCCCGTGCATTCCACGTCGGCGGGCTGGTCACTTGGCAACACCGTGACGCCGGGGCCATGTGGCACCAGGACGGCAATCACGTTGCCTTCTTGCGGGCCGGAAAAGTACGTTCGGAAGACTTCATGACAACGGCCGCAGGTGGGTGAATAGAACACCACCCACTTGGTTCCTTCCAGTGTCAGAGGCGTCAAGCTTGGAACATGTCGAGCGATGCCAGCCTCGGCCATGGTCATGCCAACCCATTCGCTCGGGTTGAGTACCACCATTTCCGCGCCGCTACTGCTAAACCGGGAATTGGTTCGCGGAGCCAAGTCAAGGCGCCCGGCGAGTCCAAATGCAAACGCCGCAACTGCCACAGCTCCAATGACCTTCAACGCGGAAATACGGCCGCGTGGGGCGGGCGTTGGATTCGGCCGCATCAGCAGTGCAAGCGTGCCAGCGCCAATGGCAAGACCGACAAGCGGGGCGATCCACATACTGGCCGGAACCGCCGCATCACCGGGCGCATTGATGATGGCGGACAGTTCCGCCAGACCGCTAAACGCAAAGGCGATGCCAGTCAGCCAAGCAACCCGGCGTGACAATCCAGACGAAAAAAACGCAAACAGGGCGCCGCACAACTCAAGCGCAATCAGAATGCGCAGCACCTTGTCCGAACCGGCTCCGGTCTTGACGGAGAGGTTTGCGAGCCAATGTGGAAGCGCGTCGCCGCCACGTGACCACTCGATTGCAACACAGGTGAGCAGCAGGGTGGGGATGGCGATGCGACGAAGCAGTCCATTCATGGATTGACTTTGCCCTTTGCGTTCAGCGTGGCGCGTACCAACGTGGCGTCTTCGCTATTTGTGCAGACTCCGATCACC
>CAMDUB010000052.1 GCA_945878575.1 Phycisphaera mikurensis NBRC 102666
ACCTGCGAAAATTGCCCGGTCTGAATCGTCCAACTGTGCACGATCGGGAAGTCTGACGTCCCAGTATCAGTGCGGAGAATTGCAATTTGCATGCTGATGATGTTGCTACTGAGGGCCGTCTGGTTCCACGGAGTGGTGGACTGAAAGTACTCCGATGAACCCCAGAAGGAGATATCCGTGATGGTGGATGACTGACCGCTAGCAACACTGAAGCTTTGCCCGATTGCTTGCGAGTAGAAGTAACTACCGCCACTCTGCAGCGCGTCGGAGAAGGTTCCGTCTTGAACGTTAAACCCACTGCCATTCGGGTCTTGCACGGCCGGCACCGGCAGATTCTGCGCGATCGGCGTCGACTGCGCCAACGCCGGGCATGCTGCAACAATGATGAAGACTGACGCTGCGAATAAACGCATAGCGAGACCTTTCCTTCCGTGATGACCGCTTCTGGTAATGAAACGAGCCGGAGCCGTGAGGCTCAGCAATGTGAAAGTAACCCGGGAACGGACCGGGGCAACTGAAAGCCGCCTGATATTCCGCCGAAACCTGAGATCCGCGCAGAATTCGTCCGATAGTGCCGGGTCGGCCGGGCTCCGGAGCCCGGATTTCCCCCTTACCCGCCGCCCGGGCCCTTGCCGCCCGGCTTGGTCATCGAGGTGGGGTCGAGCAAGCGGTCGAGCAACTTCGGCTCCACCATCTTGTTTCGGAGCACGTACGCACGGATGGTTTCGCCGCTCTTGTAGGCCTCTTTGGCGGCCTTGGCGGCGTTGTCGTAGCCGATCACCGGCGCCAGGCTGGTGACCATCATCAGGCTCCGCTCGACGGTCTTTGAAGCATCGGGGTGAAGTTCCAAGCCTTCGATGCACTTGTCGCGGAACATGTCACAGGCGTTCGCCAGCAAGTCAATGGATTCGCACAGGCTGTCAGCGATCATCGGCATGGCAACATTGAGTTCCAACAGACTGCCAATGCCGCCGAATCCGCCGAGGGTGATGCACGCGTCATTGCCAACCACGCGGCACGCCACCATCATCACGCTTTCGCAAATGACCGGGTTGATCTTGCCGGGCATGATGCTGCTGCCCGGTTGCGTGGCGGGGAGCATGAGTTCTCCAAGTCCGCAGCGCGGTCCACTGCCAAGCCAGCGAATGTCATTGGCGATCTTGCTCAGACTGACTGCGATCGTCTTGAGCATTCCACTTGCTTCCACCACGCAGTCGCGAGTGGCTTGTGCTTCGAAATGGTTGGCTGCTTCAGTAAAGGTGATGCCCAGTTCTTTGCTGAGAATTGCACTGACCGTGCGACCGAATTTTGGATTGGCGTTGATGCCCGTTCCGACCGCGGTGCCACCGATCGGCAAGTTGCGAGCAAGAACATCGCGCGCTAACTCTGCGCGCGCAACGGCGTAGGCAATGGCTGCTGCGTAGCCACCAAATTCCTGACCGACGCGGATAGGCGTAGCGTCCATTAAGTGGGTGCGCCCGATCTTCACATGCTTGTCCCACGCCTTGGCCTTGGCATCAAGGGCGCGATGCAAGCGCTTCAGCGCGGGCACCAATTGCTCATGAATGGCAACCGCGCCAGCCACTTGCATGGCGGTTGGGAATGTGTCGTTTGAACTCTGCCCGTAGTTGACATCATCATTTGGATGCAGTGGGTCCTTTGATCCGATCGGCTTGCCGCGCATGACACTGGCGGTGTTGGCGATCACCTCATTGACGTTCATATTGGTGCTGGTGCCGGAACCAGTCTGGAAGACATCAATCGGGAAGTGCCGCATCACGTGCCCGCGGCGATCCGCAAAGTCTTCAAGCAGGCGCTCACATGATTCAACAATGTCGTTTGCTTTGGCACGCTTCAATTCGCCAAGCTTCAGGTTCGCCTGCGCGCACGCACGCTTGAGTTCGAGATACGAGGCAATCACTTGCGGCGGCAATGGCCGACCACTCACCGGGAAGTTCAACACTGCGCGCTGCGTAGTGGCGCCGTGCAGCAATTCATGGTGGACATGCATTTCCCCCATGCTGTCGGACTCGATACGGGTATGCGATGGTGCTGAAGTAGCGGCTGCGGACTTCTTGGTGCGTTTCGACATGGTTGCTGGCTTGTTCTTGGACATAGTCTTGGGCATGGTCTTGGACATGATTGTGGGCTTCGTTGCGGGCTTCTTCGTGGGGCCGTATGGGCAATCATCGTAGCGATGACATGTGTGTGCAGGGGGTGCATGGGGCGGCTTACACTTTCGCCGTGCAACTTCAGAATAATTCTTCGATCAACGGGAGTTCAGCGCCTCGCACCATGATTGTCGAGGACCTCTTTCTTGCCGCACTTGACGTTCCCGCCGCGGAGCGTGCTGCGTGGCTGACGGCGCATATCGACGTCAGCGCCGCGGAGCGCGCGGCTGCCATGGCGATGGTGGCGGCATTTGAGGCGGGTGCCGGGCGTGTAGACGCAGCGATGGGCGCGATGCGTGTTGAACTGAGCGACGCCATGGCGCACGGCGACGGTAGTGCTGGTCGCTATGTATTGTTGCACCGACTCGGTTCGGGTGGATTCGGAGATGTGTTCCTTGGTCGCCAAGAGCATCCGGTGCGGCGCCTGGTAGCGGTGAAGGTCCTGCGGGATGCGCTCTCTTCGCCCGTTGCGCATGCACGCTTTCGTGTGGAACAACAGGCGGTTGCTTCGCTTGATCACCCGGGGATTGCAGCAATGCTTGAGACCGGGGAGTTGCCCGATGGTCGTCCGTGGTTCGCCATGCCGTTCGTTGCTGGTCTACCGATTACTGACTTTGCCCGGGAACATTCGCTTGGTGTGCATAGCCGGGTTCGCATGGTGACCGATGCCTGTGATGCCGTCGAGCATGCACACCGCCGCGGGGTGATTCACCGTGATTTAAAGCCTGCAAATGTGCTTGTTGCTGATGATGCCGGCGTGGTTCGCCCGCGAGTCATTGACTTTGGTGTAGCCAAATTGGCAGATGCAGCATTCATGGGCGCGGGCACCAGTACGGTGGAGGGCGCCTTGGTGGGAACGCCGGAGTACATGTCGCCCGAGCAAGCGGACGCTGCTCCGCCGGACACGCGCAGTGATGTGTTCTCCTTGGGCACAATTCTCTATGAGTTGCTTGCTGATCGATTGCCGCGCAGTACTGATGCGTTGCGCGCTGGTGGTCGCGCGGGACTTGCAGCCGCTATTCGCGGCACTGTACCAACGGCTCCGTCGGTGTTTGCGCCCGCGACACGGTCGGTTGACAGCGATCTTGATGCAGTATGCATGCAAGCAATTGCTGCCGATGCAAGCGCGCGCTACCAATCCGTGGGCGAACTGCGCGCGGATCTCCAGCGTTGGAGCGACGGCGAGACACCGCTAGCAGTGCATCCTTCGCAATTCGACCGCGCATTGCGATTTGCACGTCGACATTGGCGTGGCGTTGCGGTGGCTTCGTTGGTGACATTGGCGCTACTTGGATCCACGGCGTTCTCAGTTCGTCAGGCCAATGCAGCGGAAGTGTCGCGCGCCGATGCGCAGCGCCGTGCCGATCAGAATGCGCGTGTCTTGGAGTACATGACCGGGGTCCTTGCAGGTGCTGATCCAACAGCGCAAGGTGGGCGCGAAGATGTCACCGTGCGCGAACAGTTAGCGCTTGCAGTTGCCGACCTGGATAAGGGAGCCCTGCGCGAGGCGCCGGGTGAAGCGGCGGAGATTCGCTACGCGATCGGCGGTGCATTCACTGGCATTGGTCGAACCGATGATGCCGTGCTGCAGTACCGCGCCGGCATGGATGCGCTGGAAGCAAGCCATACGGATATGCCAGCGCTGGAGTGCAAACTTGCCATCCAGTGCTCAGCTGGTCTGGCGATCGCCAATCGTGGCGTTGACGCCGTGCAAATGGCCAATCGCGCGCTTGCCTGCGCAGACCGCGCCGATGATGCCGTATTGCGGGGTCGATCGCTTTCAACGCTCGCCGATGCGCAGCGCGTCGAAGCTACGGATATTGAATCTGCCAAGCGAAATGGAGAGGAAGCAGTTCGAATCCTTCGCTCGGTGCCAGGTGCGCCGCCAGAAGAATTGGCGTCGGCACTGAATAATTTGGGCGTAGTGCACTTCATCATGGGTGACATGGATGCAGGGATCGCCGCCGCCGAGGAGGCGATCGCCATCAATCGTCAGCTTGGTCAAGAGGGCAGTTACAAGGCAATGTTTGATCTTCACAACATCTCGCAGATTGAGCGGGGCGCTGGTCGCTTGGATGATGCGGAGCGACACACCCGTGAAGCACTGGTGCTGGTGGAACGGTTTGCCGGAATGAAGCATCCGCATCGGGCCAGTGTTCTTGCCAGTCTGGCGCTCATCAAGCGCTCCAAGAAGGAGTTTGCTGAAGGGGAGAAGTACCAGCGCGAAGCAATTGAAATCCTCACGGAGTTGGATCTTGGAAATTCTCCCGACGCTGGAATTGCATTTCTCAATCTTGCCAGTCTCTTGCGCGATCAGGACAAACTCCCCGAAGCCGTTGATGCTGGTCGGGAGGCGGTTCGTATTGTCGATGGCGTTCCGGGCCAAGATCCATGGATAAGCGCCGCTGCTCGCATGTCACTCGGGCGCGCCTTGACCGCCTCCAAGCGATACCCCGAGGCAGAGAAACCACTGCAAGAGGCGTGGGTATTACTTGAGCCGCTCGGTATAGATCCCAAGCGTCGCTCGTCAGGTTTACTGGCATTGTGCCAGCTGTACAAAGCATGGAACGCTGCTGATCCGGTGGCGCTTCCTGCAGAAAAACTGGAGGCATGTCGCGAGCGTGTGCGTGCATTTGAGGCAGCGCATCCGGGTTCAATTCCTGCTAACTCCTATTGACCAACGCCGCCGGCACAAGTCAATTTCTCAGGCTATTCTTCGGCTTGTTCATCTCGCAACACTCAGGACTCAACCTATGGGCTTCATCAAAGAATTTACGGATTTCGCTGTCAAGGGCAACGCACTCGATCTAGCGGTTGGTGTGATTCTTGGTGCCGCCTTCGGTAAGGTCGTCAACTCGATCGTTACCGACATCTTCATGCCGCCACTTGGTTGGGTCATCGGCGGTGTGAATTTCACTGACCTGAAGTGGGTCATCAAGCCAGCAGTGGCGGCGGCCGATGGCGTTGCGGCGCAGGCAGCAGTGGCCATCACCTACGGCGCGTTCATTGACACAGTGGTTCAGTTTGGCATTGTGGCATTCAGCGTCTTTGTCGCCATTCGGTTCTTGAACAAACTCTCCAACCTCCGCAGCTTGGCTGAGATGACCAAGATTTCCGAACTCGCCAATCGAGCTACTGATCGCGTCACTGGCGCTGTTCGGTCCGGAGACAAGAACTCGGGCGCCTGAGCCCGCTCAGCTGATTCGCCAACTCACGTACTTGAGATCCAGGTACTCCTCGATCCCGTGGTGCCCGCCTTCGCGGCCCAAGCCGCTGTGCTTCACTCCGCCGAACGGCGCCTGCGCGGTGGCCGGTAGCGCGTCATTGACCCCAACGATGCCGTACTGCAGCGCTTCCGCCATGCGCATGATCCGCGCACCGTCGGCAGTGAAAAGGTAGGCCGCCAGCCCGTACGGAGTGCCATTGGCGATCTCCAACGCATCGGACTCGGTATCGAATGCGCACACCGGTGCAATGGGACCGAAGGTTTCCTCGCGGAAGCACAACATGGTGGGGGTCACACCAGAGAGAACGGTTGGTGCCATGAATCGGTTGGTGCCACCGGGCACGGTGACGCGCGCGCCGCCAGTGGTTACCTGTGCGCCGTGTGCCAACGCATCGGCCACATGCGCTTCGGCTTTACGAATACCGGCATCGTCGACGAGCGGTCCAACTTGGGTGCCCGGCGCGCGACCATCGCCAACTTTCAGCGCTGCCACTGCGGTGGTCAGCCGTTTGACAAATTCATCATGCACTCCGCGCTGCACCAAGAATCGATTGGCACACACACAGGTTTGACCGGCATTGCGGAACTTGCTTGCCATGGCGCCAACAATGGCTTTATCAAGGTCCGCGTCATTGAAGACAATGAATGGCGCGTGTCCACCCAATTCCAGGGAAACGCGCACCACGTTGGCGGCACTCTTGGCCAAGAGCATTCGGCCCACTTCTGTGCTGCCTGTGAAACTCACGTGGCGAACAGTGAGCCCGTCAAAGAATGTGTCTGCAATCGCAGGTGCATCAAGTCCAGTGATGACGTTGAACACACCGGTAGGGAATCCAGCTTCAACGGTGAGTTCTGCAATCGCCAGTGCGCTCAGCGGCGTTTGCTCTGCTGGTTTGACAACTTGCGTGCAACCAGCAGCAAGGGCGGGCCCCATTTTTCTGGTGACCATGGCGATTGGGAAGTTCCATGGGGTGATTGCTGCCGCCACGCCCGAGGGCTGGCGCAGCACCAACAAGCGCTTACCTGGATCGCTCGCTGGAATCGTTTCGCCGTAGACACGCTTGCCCTCCTCGGCGTACCACTCAAGAAAGCTCGCTGCATAGGCAACTTCAACGCGCGCCTCCGCGAGCGGCTTGCCGCACTCTTGGCTGCACAGATCGGCAAGGCGCTCCACGTCGCGCAGCATCAGTTCTGCCAAACGGCGCAGGGGCTTGGCGCGCTCGATAGCTGCCAAACTCTTCCACGCAGGAAACGCGCGCGCCGCTGCGTCAATAGCGGCGCGAGCATCACTCGCATCACCATCTGCAACCTGCGCAATCACCTCGTCCGTTGCTGGGTTGTGGACCGTAAAGGTGCGCCCCGAGCGCGCGGGTACGAACGTTCCGTCAATGAAGCACGAAGTCTGCATCCACAGATGGTAAAGCCGCGGAGATCATGCCGTGTCGCGGCGGAGGCATCACACGCGCGCTGGAACGCCACCCATGGCGGCGGGCGCAGGTGACGTGCCGAGCTTCGCGGAGTTACGCCTTCAGCAAACCGTGCGCAGCCTCAAGGCTCTCAGCAATCGGCATCACGGTGTCGAGACGTGAAGTCCGGATGGCGATCGCCACGGTATCGCTGGGAGTCAGCAGAATCAGGCGCTGCTCGCGCGCGGTCAGTGCCCGAGCGATCTGCACCAGGAGTCCCATGCCCAAGGACGCCATGAATGGCACCTCGGTCATGTCAAGGATGGTGTGCTTGCGGCGCGTGGCGGTCGCGGCGGTGAGTTTGAGATCGATGGCGCCAACGCCCGCCATGTCGAGCGGCCCGATGATCTGCACGTGCGTGAACGTGTCCGCGGATTCGATGACGGTGATGGTGGTTGGCACACCGAAAGACTAGCGCGGTATGGATGGGCTCGACGGCAGCCTGCGCTGCCGATACTGCCTGAATACCACCCAAAAAGACAAGAGGCCAGCAGTGATTGCTGGCCTCTTGCGCTGCGAGTGGACCTGATCGGGGTCGAACCGACGACCTCTTCCATGCCATGGAAGCGCTCTTCCAATTGAGCTACAGGCCCAGCGATTGACACACCAGTCGGTGCGCCAAAGTGAATGGACATTATACCCGCGGGTTCGTGACGCACAAGCGCCGCGGGCGCGAAACACGCGCGCGGCGCTTGGATCAATAACACGTGGACAGGCAGCGTGCAGTGCGCGATTAGCGGGCAATCACTGCGCTGCAGTGATCGCGTTCACGTAGTCGCCCTTGGGACGAATGCCGACCCACTTGCCTGCAGGTTGGCCGTTCTTAAACAGGATCACCGTGGGGATCGATTGAATTCCAAGGCTCACCGCCAACTCCTGTGCACTGTCGATATCCAACTTGCCAACCTTGGCTTTGCCCTTTACTTCAGTGGCTACCAGGTCAATGGTGGGGGCAAGCATGCGGCACGGGCCACACCACTCGGCCCAGAAATCAACAAGCACCGGAACGGCGGATTCGAGGACCTCTGACTTAAAGTTTGCGGCGGTAATTGTGATGGTGTCGGGTCCGGCCATGATGTCGCTCCTGCTGATGAATGCGCGTGCTTGGTTCCCGTAACGAACGGGTTACAAGCTCGCCCGGGACGGAAATGGTAGTCCGAGTAAGGAATGTGGGAATTGCACGAAAGTCGGGCATTCTGAGCGCCGATGGCAAGTCCGTGACTACCCACGCCTCCTACGAGCATTGGCTTGTGCACCGCAGCGACACCGGCGACGTCCGTCATCGCTTGCAGGCCCCCGGCATTGTCAGCGTTGGCCGCGGTGCTGCCAATGCATTGGTGCTGACGCATCCGGCAGTGAGCCGAGATCACGCGGCATTCGAGTGGACGCCCGACCCGGTCAGTGGCGGCACGTGGCGAATCACTGATCATGGAAGTGCTTCCGGTACACGCGTCAATGACGTGCAGTTGGTGGCGTTCCAATCGCAGCCACTATCGCCAGGTGATCGCGTTGCTATTGGGCCCATGGACTTTCACTTTCAGCGTCCGGCGCCACTGGAATCCCAGACGATCATTGGCCGTGCGCAACCGCGTAGCACCGAGCGCATTGATGCACTTGCACCAGCGGCACTGGAAGCAAAGCACCTTGACGCCGTACTCGCCATTGGCGCAGCAATTCATGCCGCCCAAGACGAACAAGCAATTGCCGATGCCGCCATAGACGCCATCGCGCGCATCAGTGGATTTGCTGAAGTGGCATTTGTGAAGCAGTTGTCGACCGATGGCGCGTTGGTCGCGGTTGCATCGCGCGGTCCGCGTGCTTGTCATGTGCGCTTGAGTCAAAGTGTTCTTGCGCGAGCGCGGCTTGGAGCAGTAGTAGTCAGCGACGCCAGCGAAGCGGCGGAAGCACACCACACCTTGGCGCGTCTGAGCCTGGCACGGGTGGTGTGCGTGCCCGTTGAACTTGGAAATCGCTTCTTCGGACTGCTGTATCTGGCCGACGGTGGCGCATTTCGAACCCCGCTTGAACCAGTGGCCGCTTTGGTCCGATCGGTCGCCGCCGTGGCAGCACTTGCACTTGCAAACATGGAACGGCTACGAGTGAATGCTCAACTTGAAGCAGAGCAGCGCGCCATGTTTGATGGAACCATGCATGCCTTGATTGGCACCATTGACGCCAAGGATCCGTACACGCGCGGTCACTCGGCGCGCGTTGCTGACTTTGCGCACCTCTTGGCCACCCATGCTGGGATGAATGAATTTGATGCAGGCCGAGCGCGGCTGTGCGGTCTGGTGCACGACATCGGCAAGATTGGTGTCAGTGAAGAGGTGTTGCGCAAGCCTGGCAAACTGACCGACGAGGAGTTCCAGCAGATTGCCGCTCATCCAGTCATTGGGCACGACATTCTGCGCGGCATCCCACAGATGAGTGACATCTTGTGTGGCGTCATGCATCACCACGAGCGGTTCGCGGGCGGTGGCTACCCACACGGCATTTCCGGCGAGCGGATTCCGCTACTCGGTCGACTCATTTCCATCGCTGACGCACTTGATGCGATGACCACCAATCGCACCTACCGAAGCGCGCGTCCGATGTCTGCAGCACTTGAAGAAATTGCCCGGTGTGCTGGCACGCACTTTGACCCAGAGCTTGCGAAAGTCATCGCTTCGATTGATCGCCGCAAATTGCAGGCGATTGTTGGGCTCCATGTGTTCAGTGCGCCTGCAATGCTTCCGCCGCACGGGGCAATGACCCCTGAAGCGTCAATCGCCCGTATTCAGCTAGAATTCACGCGTCGCACGGCGTAAGCCATTCGGCGCAATCCCAGGCGTAGTACAAAGACCGTCCACGGTATTTCGCCGCGACCACGCAGTGCTTTTTGCCATGCATCCGGATCACAGGCGGCGCCGCGGGTACGCACCGTGACAATGCCGGCGCCGCGCTCAGCAAGCCACGCGGCAACGGTTTGTTCACGGGCGGGCAATTCTTCAACCACCTCAAACTGCTCGAACCACTCGGCGCAATCGGGTGCCAGCGGGTCGCACTCATCCCTTGTCAAGATTCCCAGCCCAGGGGCTGCATCCACCGCGTTCAAGCGATCGGCAAACAGTCCTAACAGTTTGGCTCGCTCCAACGCCGGGTCCGGAACGAACATCATCCGCAACATGCGCGACTCGCCCGTGGCGGCATCGCCTGGCGTACCGCTCACTGATGTTCCGCTACATGCACGCGAAGCGGTGCGTTGACCGGGTGCCTGTACCAATGCTCCCGTCCACAGAACTTGCTGCAATAATCGCCCAGATTCACTGATGAATTCCAGTTCATCGCCGGGTGCATGTTCGCTTGCGTCCAGGTCCATGCCGGGGCCCAACTTGATTGCATAGCCAGTGCGGGCGCGCAACAATTCACGCACGGTTTCCAGTGCTGGCAGCAGATCCGCAGCGCGGAAAATGCGATTGCCTCCAAACGAACGACGCGCCGGATCCGCATGCGCAAACGGCGCAGTGCCGGGATCGGCAAGTACATCGGCAGCGCGTACCGTGACGCCGGCGTTGCGCGCGGCCATCCATGCGCGCAGCGGATCAAGGTCAACGCCAGTGGTCTCTGCAACGCGCGCCAGTTCCATGAGGTCACCGCCGATACCTGTGCATAGGTCGTCGATGCGCATGGCTCCAGCACGTTGGAACCGCGCCGCCTTCCAACGCGCAGTCGCAGGCGAGCTGGACATTTCTACTCCGCTGCGATCGCACCACAGGGTTGCGGCGCGTTCTGCAAACTTAGGCCGAGCGCGCAGGCGAGCGATGGAAAGTTCCATGGCAGCGTTGACCGTTTCCGCTGGCCACGTTCGCCGTAAGCGTTCGATCACTGCAGCGGGAGGGGTTGAATCAATGCCGCGCAATGACTCAAGCAGAGGGACTGCATCCGGCAACGTGAGCGATTCCCAAGCGCTGAAGGCGCCGGTTACCGTCATTGCTTCACCGCTTCTCCATCTCCCGTGCACTGGCGGCATCGCCCAGAAGCACGGAGAGTGAGCGCAGATCGTCAGTGGAGTCAAGCACGATCTTCACGATGATGGTGAGCGGAACAGCAAAGAACATTCCGGCGATTCCCAGTAGGTAACCCCACACCACCAACGAGAGCAGCACCATGAGTGGTGAAAGTCCCAGGCGCGAACCAAGCATCTTCGGCTGCAGCACGCTGCCGATGAGTACGCCGGAGAGACCCTGCACCACCGCCATGGCAATTGCTACGCCCCAGCCGTGGGTCACCAGTGCAATGACAACGACCAACAGGCTGGCAACAATGGCGCCGATGGTCGGGATGTAGTTCAAGAAGAACACCAAGAACGAAAGTAGGAATGCAAAGGGAATGCCAAGGGAGATGCAGGCAATCCAGTTGATGATTGCCAGCACCACATTCAGTTGGGTAATGACCACCAGGAACGATCGAATCTTGTCTGCAACATTGCCAAGTCCACTGCTCTGCATCGCGTGTGGAAACGCCACGCGCATCTTTGTTGGAAAGCTTGATGCTTCAGCAATGATGAACGCACTGACCAACAGGACGAACAGGAAATTCTGCAGCACCTTCGCCATGGATATCAAGATCACATCAGCAAAGTCGGT
>CAMDUB010000053.1 GCA_945878575.1 Phycisphaera mikurensis NBRC 102666
TCGACCAAGACCTCATCGGTCTCCACCCAGTCGCCGTCATGCTTATGCCATTGACCGAGCGTGACTTCAGTAATCGATTCGCCAGGGCTCGGAACCATAATGTCCAACATGTCATTCTCCATGCGCGTTACGCGCGGTGTCATTCTTCCGAAACGAACTGATTAGCGCGCGTTCCGGCCTTTGCCTGATGAGGGATTCTGCGTTGCGGCGGACGTGCTGCCCGCGTTGTCCTTGTTTCCAGCTGTAGCACCTGCGGGCGCACCCACTGCGGCGGCCACAATCTTTGCCTGTTCCTTGGCATGGCGCTTGGTGCTGCCGACGGCCGAGCTCGCTTGCGCCGGCCGCCCAACGTAGGAAGGAGTGCTGCCAAGATGCGTCATGAACTTGCCGAGCATTGACTGCCATGCACCGCAATTCTCCGGCTCTTCTTGCGCCCACACGATTTCCGCGCCGCGGTACTTCGCCGCTTGCGCACGAATCTCCTCAGCAGGGAACGGAGTCAACTGCTCAATGCGCACAATCGCTACCGCGGTGTTGCCACTTTCAGTCCGCTGCGCATCGAGCTCGTAGAACAATTTGCCAGTGCAGAACACCAGCTTCTTCACGCGCGCCGGATCCGGCTTGGTGGGATCGCCAATGACAGTCTGGAACTGCCCGTGCGTGAACTCAGCCATCGGGCTCTGCGCAGTCGGGAGTCGCAACATGCTCTTGGGAGTCATCACCACCAGCGGCTTGCGGAAACTGCGCTTCATCTGCCGTCGTAACACGTGGAACATCTGTGCGGTGGTGGATGGGTACACCACTTGAATGTTCTCATCGGTGGACTGTTGCAGGAATCGCTCCATGCGACCGCTGGAATGTTCCGGCCCCTGACCTTCATAGCCATGTGGCAAGAACATCGTCAATCCGGACGAGCGGAACCACTTGGACTCCGCCGCCACAACGAACTGATCAAAGATCACCTGCGCGCCGTTGGCAAAATCTCCAAACTGCGCTTCCCAAATCACCAACGCATGCGGATCGACCAGGGAATACCCGTACTCGAATCCAACGCACGCGCACTCGGTGAGCGGGGAGTTGAACATTTCAAAGCGACCCTTGGCCCCCTTGAGGTGCTTCAGCGCCATCCACTCTTCGCCGGTCTCTTGGTCAAAGATCGCCGCGTGTCGGTGACTGAACGTCCCACGCTTGACGTCTTGACCCGTGATACGAATGGTGTCGCCCTCTTCCACCAACGAGCCGTAGGCCAGCAACTCCGCCAGCGCCCACTCCACACCACCAGTCTCAACAGACGCACGCGACTGCACGCCCTTGGCAACGGTCTTGTGCGCTGCAAATCCCTCGGGAATCACAGCCAGTTGCGCGGCAAGTCCTTTGAGTACGCGGGCAGAGACGCCAGTTTCCACTGGGTCATCGTTCCACGTGCCGGTCATCCCCTTCCATGCACCTTCGAACGGCGCATGCCCGGGCTCCATCGGCTTCGCCTTGGCGCGCTGTTGTGCAGCGTCTAGCGACGCAAAGAGCGCCTTGGTCTGATTGTCCAATTCATCGGCACCGATCACGCCCTCAGCAACCAGTTGCTCGGCGTAACGCGCCGCAACCGGCTTGGTGCTGCGCACTCGTCGGTACAAGATCGGCTGCGTGAAGTTGGGCTCATCCGTCTCGTTGTGCCCGTTCTTGCGCCAGCACCACATATCAATAAACACGTCTTCGCCGAATGTGCTGCGCCACTCCGAGGCAAGGCGCGCTACAAAGTCACATGCTTCGGCATCGCCACCATTGACGTGGAACACGGGCGCTTCAACCATCTTGGCAACGTTGGTGCAGTACGCACCCATGTATGAGTCACTACTGTCAGTAGTGAATCCAACTTGATTGTTGATGACCACATGCACCGTACCGCCGACGTCATAGCCAACCAGGCCAGCCATGTTGAGCGTCTCTGCGACCACGCCTTGGCCGGGCAGCGCCGCATCTCCATGGAGAAGAATCGGCAACACCTTGGCAATGCCATCAGCAAGCGAACGAGTCCGCTCTTGCCGCGCGCGCGTTCTGCCAGTGGCGACTGGTCCAACAAATTCCAAGTGACTGGGGTTCGGGCACAGCGAAACGCGCAATGAACCGCCATCAGCGGTCTGGTACGCGCCCGAGAAACCTTGGTGGTACTTCACGTCGCCGCCACCATGTTCAAAGTGTGGGTTCCACGCTTCTTCAAACTCAGTGAAGATCATTTCTGCAGGCTTGCCAGCAACATTGTGCAGCACGTTCACGCGCCCGCGATGCGCCATACCGAGCACACACTCTTCGGCACCAGCGCGCACTGCTCCGGAGAGCACCGCATCAAGAACCACCAGCAGTGATTCGCCACCCTCCAGGCCAAATCGCTTCTTGCCGATGAACCGGGTTGCCAAGAAATTCTCTAGTCCGTCCGCGGCAACCAGTTTCTGCAAGATCCGCGTGCGTGCTGCAGTGCCGCCGGGCGGTGATCGCAACGCCAGCGTCTCCATCCGCTCAGCAATCCATGCGCGCTTGCGTGGGCAGGCGATGAATCCAAATTCCGCACCGATGTTGCCGCAGTATGCGCTTTGCAGAAACGCAATGATTTCGGAAAGCGTTGCGCGCGGACCCATAGGCAGCGTGCCGGTATCGAATGTGGTGGTCAGGTCGTTGCCAGTGAGACCAAACGCCGAAAGCGCCAACTCCTGCGGCTTGGGGCGCACGGTGCCCAGTGGGTCAAGCGTTGCGCCAAGATGACCAAGGCGGCGATACGCGTCAATGAGCGCTTGCACCTTGGGCTGCTCTGAATGACTTGTGCCTGCAGTATCAGCGCCACCAGCGGTGCTTGCGCCCGCAGCAGATTTCGCTGGTCGGTCCAGACCAAGCTCGAAACCCAAGAAGAACTGGTTCCACGAATCACCAACAGACCCGGCATCACGCAGCCAGGCGGCGTGCATCTGTTCGATGTATTCCGGAGACCACGCGTTGACCGCGCGACCTGTGGAAGCGAGGGGCGAGTGGGGGGTTTGGCCGTGTCCCGAACTGTCTGACATGGTGTCGCGCGCTCCTAAATGTGCCATCGCAGCTCGCGATGCGCAAAGTCCAACGATTATAGGGTAAACGTCGCTTTCCCGGACGCTTGATTCGCCGTGCGTCTACTCACATGAGCGCCACGGGATCCACATCCACGGCGTAGGTCTCGCCGGGGCGCAGGATCTTCGCATTCCGAGCCGCAGTCAGAAATCGACCAAGGCTGGCAGCATTCGGAGCCGTGATCTCCACCTGCATACGCCAACGGTCAGAAATCCGCGCAATCGGGCAGGGCATGGGCCCGACCACTTCGATGGCGCTTGCGCCTGCACCTGCACCAGTACCAGTACCAGTACCAGTACCGGCACCCGCACCCGCACCCGCACCGTCCCCAGCATTCATCCGCGCCGCTTCAATCGCCAGCGCCCGGGCGAGTTCCTCCGCCATGACCCGCGCCTTCTCCTCGTCCCCATCGCGGATCACCACGCGCGCCATCCGCCGCCATGGCGGTAATGCGAACCGCTCGCGCAACGCCAGCTCCTCGCTTGCAAACGCCTCATAGTCATGCGCCGCTGCAAGCTTGATGGCGGGCGAGTCGGGTTGGAATGTTTGCACGATGGCTCTCCCCGCCTCCGCGCTTCGGCCACAGCGCCCGGAGACCTGACTCACCAATTGAAAGGTCCGCTCCGCTGCTCTGAAGTCTGGCAAGTTGAGTGCGGTATCCGCATTCACCACACCCACCAAGCGAACGCCTGGAAAGTCCAATCCCTTGGCAATCATCTGCGTTCCCACCAAGAGCCGCACTTCGCCGGCGCCGAAGCGCCCCAGTGCATCGTGGAAGTCGTTGGCATCTTGCATGGAATCTGCATCAATGCGCAGCATGGTTGTTCCTGGCACCAGCGCGGGATGGAGTCGTGCAAGTTCCTCCTCCACACGTTGCACGCCCAGACCGAACACCGAGACTTGCTTGCCACACACGGGGCAGGTGCGCGGCAGTTTCTGCTCGCCTTGGCAATGATGGCAGCGCACGTACTGCGTGGCAGTTCCGCCCGCCGCTGAGGGCAGTGTGTGGCAAATCATGCCTGCATCACAGCGTTCGCAGCGCATCAGCCATCCACATCGATGATCTGCGCAGGCGATCCAGTTTCCATAGCCGCGCCGGTTCAACAGGATCAGTACTTGCCCATTGCTATCGAGCGTCTCCTGAATTGCACCCGCAAGCCGTGGCCCCAAGAGGTGCACGCGGCGATCAGGAAATTTCTTGCGCTCTTCAGCAAAGTCAACCACTTCGACATGCGGCAATCGCAGCCCCGGTGCCCGATCGCGCAAGACATGCAGCGCACTGGTCTTTCGCTCGGTTGCGTTAAACCAACTCTCGAGGCTTGGTGTGGCGCTACCAAGAACAATGGGGCACTGCGCCATTTGCGCGCGACGAATAGCAACATCACGCCCGTGATAGCGCGGCATTTGATCTTGCTTATAGCTTGCGTCATGCTCTTCATCGACGACGATCAACCCGAGTTGACCATCAGCAACCGGCGCAAACACTGCACTGCGCGCGCCCATCACCAATCGCACTTGTCCCGCTGACACCAAGTTCCAGTGTTGATTTCGTTGCGCGGAAGTGAGCCCGCTATGCAAGATGGCGACACGCTCTTGCGGGAAGCGCGCCATCAAGCGACCGCCGGTCTGTGGTGTCAGACCGATCTCCGGCACCAACACCAACGCCGTGCGTCCTGCTGCCAAGGTGCGCTCAATGAGCCGCATGTACACCTCGGTCTTGCCGGCACCAGTGACACCAAAGAGCAAGTGCTGAGAAAATCCCTGGCCGATCGTGGCACCGATCGATTCCACTACGCCATGTTGCGCAACAGTGAGTTGCGGCGCAACCCCAGAAGCGGCGCGTTCGGCGCGCCACTCTGCTTCGACCTTGGTGCGCCGTTGCGCCACAAGAATTCCCGCTGAAACCAAGCGTTTCACTGGCTCCGGGGTTCCCAATTCGGCGCGCTCACATAGGTCGCGAACATCCATCGGGCGTTCAACATCTGTTGCCGTTCGCAACGCTTCCACGGCGCGGCGCTGCTGCACGGTGACGCGCTTTGCTGCAGCGATAGCCACTTCCCATCCGGGTGCCAGGTCAACCAACGTGCGCGTCACCGTGCCGACACCTTTCTTCACGGCCGCCGGCGTCATGGATGCCAGCGTCATTCCGATCGGGCACACGTAGTACGCAGAAATCCATTGCGCCAACTCCACCAGTTGCACCGGCATTGGTGGCGCTGCGCTTGAACGCGCTTCCACAAATTTCAGTTTCGATAGCGGTACGCCCGGCATGGCATCGGCGGCCATGGTGCGAACCACAATCCCCTCTACAGCCGAGTCGCCGCGTCCAAGTGGGACGCGCACTCGCTCACCGGCACGCACATCCGCAAGCTCTGGCGGCAGCGCGTACGTCAGTCCGTCGGGGTAACGCTCCAATGATCGCTCGACCGCCACCTGAGCAAGGAGCGAGACGGTACGGTCACCGGAAGCGAACAGGGACATGCAGCGCTCGTCACGCGGAAGCGAGCGCACGTTGCGCCGCTTCCATGTCAGCGGCGGTGATCGGGCGCCTGCTGCCCATCATGGTGACGAAGCAGTCAAAGAGGTACGCGGAATCATGCGGGCCGGGTGAGGCCTCGGGGTGATATTGCACGCTGAAGATCGGCTTGGAAGTGTGCCGGAATCCAGCCAGCGTTCCGTCGTTGAGGTGCATATGCGTCGGCTCGCCGCCCACTGCGCGCAGCGATGCCTCATCAACGCAAAAGCCATGATTTTGGCTAGTGATTTCCACTCGGCCAGTAAGCAAATTGCGCACCGGCTGATTGGCTCCGCGATGCCCAAACTTCAGTTTCCAAGTCTTTGCACCCAATGCCAATGCCAGCAATTGGTGACCAAGGCAAATGCCAAAGGTTGGCACTTCACCGGCGATTTCGCGCAGCGTGTTGATGGTGCGCTCTACAGCGGCGGGATCGCCGGGTCCGTTCGAGATAAACAATCCATCGGGTTTGCGCGCGCGAATTTCTGCAGCACTCAAATCGTGCGGCACCACTTCGATATCGCAGCCGCGCTCAGCAAGGTTGCGATAGATGTTGTGCTTTGCACCACAATCGAGCGCCACCACTTTGAAAGTCCGCCCTCCGTGCGATTGTCCGCGCAAGGTCCACTCGCCGAGGCCTTCGCGCCACGTGCTGCTCTGGGTTGGGCTGACGCATCCAGCAAGATTCTGCCCCGCCATTGAAGGAAGCGCGCGCGCCATCGCGATCAGTTCATCGTCAGATTTGCTGGCGCCTACAAAGAGCACGCCGCGGAGTGCGCCCTTGGTCCGCAGAATCCGTACCAATGCGCGCGTATCAATCCCATCGATTCCAATGACGCCGTTTGCCGCAAGCCACGCCGAGAGGCTGCTGACGGAACGATGATTGCTTGGTTCCGCAATCGCCTCGCGCACGACAAATCCGCGCACGGCGGTGGAGCGGCTCTCGCCGTCCTCATCGGAGATTCCGTAGTTGCCCATTTCCGTGGCCGTCATGGCCAAGATCTGCCCTGTATAGGAAGGATCAGTGAGCGCTTCTTGGTATCCGCACATGGCGGTGTTGAACACCACTTCGCCTCCAGCGGTCGCTGCATCCGTACAAAGACCAAACGGATGGCCATGAAAAACCGTTCCGTCCTCAAGTGCGAGTCGGCAGATTGATGGTTGGTTTGTCTGAACTGTCTGCATCATGGGCGGGCGGGAGTGTACCGGGTTCCGCGGGCAGTTCTTTAGTTGACGGGTTGTCCCCGCGTCTGAACCACCCCTTTGCAGAGCGTGGGAGGGCAGGGTAGCCTCGCCAAACCTTCGCCCTGATGTTCGGTCCGTGCCGAATCTTGGGATGTGGGGCGATCCTTTGGGCACCCGCGCCCGAAAGAGATGTTCGGCCGATACCGCCATGTGGCGGTGCTGGCGTTTGTCGTCTAGGAGCAGTCATGCCTCGTGAAGAGATTCGATTCGTTCGTCCGCTGAACTCGCTGTTTGCGCGTTCCTCCAGTGCGCTTCAGACGACGCTAGTGGTCGGCATGTTCGGCGTCACCGCCGTCATGCCTAACATTTTCACACGGAATGCAACGGCAACGCCGGTCGCTCCAGTGCAGGATCCCAATTCAGAACCGGGTCAGGATCCCGCCGACGAGCCAACCGAAGAGCCCGGGCAGGATCCCGCCGACGAGCCGATGAATTCGGATCCGGGCGATCCTGCGGATGATCCAATTGAAGAGCCGGCCGATGAGCCAGTCGAAGAGCCAGCCGCTCCAGCACCAAAGAAGCCAGCGGCTCCGGCACCGAAGAAGCCAGCGGCTCCGGCACCAAAGAAGTCAGCGGCGCCTGCACCAAAGAAGCAAGACGCTCCAGCGCCAAAGAAGTCAGTTGCACCGGCACCAAAGAAGCCAGCACCCGCACCAAAGAAGCCAGCACCGGCGCCCGAAGAGATTGAACCCGCTGACGACGAGGTCCCGGTCACCGTTGATACCGAGCAAATCCGCGATGCTGCGCAGGATGCGATGAAGAAGGGCGAGTGGTCGCAGGCTGCCAATGGATGGGCAACGCTGCTGCAATTCCTCCCTGGTGATGAAGAAGCAACCCGTGAGCGCACACGCGCACAATCCATGTTGGAAGGCGGCACCGTCATCGGTAGCGTCTCCAGCGATCGTGAAGTCCGCCGCCAGCAGGCCACTGCGCAATTCAGTTCGGATATGAAGCGTTCGCAGAGCCTTCTTGCACAACAGGACTACGACCAAGCCAAGCTTGCAGCCGTCACGGCACGCACTCGGCTTGACCTTGCGCGCAATGTTCTGAACGCAGCCGAATTTGAGCAGATGTCCGCCGACGCCGAGAAGTTGGTCGACCAAATTGGCGAAGAATCGCGGCAGCACAAGCTGACTGTTGACCAGAAGGCCCGCACTACTCAGGGTGAGCAGAGCGCATCCTCGCAGCGCACTGAAGCAGAGAACCGCACCAAGCGCGTCAACGAAATTCTTCTCAATGTACGCAAGCTGCAAATGCAGCAGAAGTACACCGAAGCGCTGCAGGTTCTTGATAGTGCACTTGCGCTTGACCCCAACAACTCTGCGGCACTCACGCTTCGTGATGCGCTGCACACCACCGAGATGTATGTGCGCTTTGCAGAAACGCAGAAGCGTCGCTCCTACGGATTCTCCCGTCTTGAGGACGAAGCGCTTGAGGCCACTGTGCCGCAGCGCGTGAATGTTTCCGGTCCCGGACCGCGTTCAACCAACGCCTTGGTGACTTACCCAGAGGATTGGCAGGAGCTGAGTGATCGCCGCGTTCGTGAGCCTGATTACGGCGCGAGCGGCTACCGCGAGGCAGAGGTGAATGTCCCGACTTGGAACAAGATCCAGACCACCTCTATTCCGGTGCCTTTCACTACTGGCCCAACCCTTGAGCAAGCATGCGACTACTTCAAGAATCAGACCAAGGTCGATTTCTTGATCGACTGGACGCAGTTGAAGGAAGTTGGACTTGAGCCTGAGCAAACAGCCGTCACCATTGACCTTGGCAGCACCAACATGGAATCGGCCATCAAGCGCGTGCTTGAGCGGGTGATCTCCAAGAACGGTGACCAGCCGCCGAGCGAGCCGCTCGCCTTTGATGTGCAGGACGGCATTGTGGTCATCACCACCAAGGCTGGCGTTCAGAAGAAGCAAGTCACTTTCGTTTACGACGTCCGCGACCTGTTGTTCCGTGCGCCCGACTTTGACAATGCCCCCGAATTCAACCTGAGTCAGTCGGTGCAAACCGGCGGGCAAGGTGGCGGCGGCGGTGGCGCTGGCGGCGGTGGTGGTGGCGGTGGATTCGGTGGCGGCGGCGGTGGTGGCGGCGGTGGTGGCGGTGGCGGCGGTGGCGGCGGTGTGCCGTTTGGAACCCCCGGCGAACCTCCAGAGCGCGGTGACCCTGGCGAACTGATCGATCAGCTCAAGCAACTCGTCTACGACCAGGTGGATGCCAACTGGGAAGAACGTGGCGAAGGTACCGACCGCATTGCCGAGTTCAATCGCAACCTGATTGTCACGGCTTCGCCTTCGGCGCACCGTGATATCGAAGGTCTCCTCCAGCAACTGCGCGCTATTCGTGCGTTGCAGATCAATATTGAAGGCCGCGTTGTGCAGGTCTCCATGGATTGGTTTGAGCAGATCGGTATCGACTTCGACCTGTACTTCAACTCCAACGACCGTATGTGGTCGGCAGCTCGTGCGGTTGACCCAAACTTCCAGCTCCGTGACTTCTTCTATCAGCAGGGCGGACCAGGAACAGCTGACAGTGGCCCTCAGCAGACTGGCCGTCTCAAGAACCCCGTGATCTTCGGAAACGTTGTTCAGCCTGGAGTGAATACTCCAGTTGGAGGCACTGGATTCCCAACCAATCAGGGTGATCTGCCGAACGGCTTCGGTCAGGACATCACCTACGGATCTTCGGTTCCGGTGCAGCCAGTTGGCGTGCAAAAGGGCGAGATCTCAACAGTCAACGTGCAGCAAGAAGGCTTGCCCCTCGTGAACACGTTGGCCGCCGCGGGTCTCAATCCATTCGGCATTGCCGCTGTGGCAAACCCGGTGTTGACCACTGGTTTCACCTACCTCGACGATGTGCAGGTTGACCTGCTCATCACCGCAACGCAGGCCGACCAGCGCAACGTGGTGCTCACTGCCCCGCGCTTGACGCTTTACAACTGCCAGCGTTCGTGGATCAGTGTTGCCAAGGTGATCGCTTACGTCTCCAACCTCGTGCCAGTCACGGGTGACAACTCGGGTGCATTCTCCCCAGTCATCAGCAACCTGTATGAAGGCTTTGTGCTGGATATCGAAGCATGCATCTCTGGTGACCGCCGTTACGTCACCATGACCGTGCTCTTTGGTCTCAACCAGAACGCCAAGTTCACCTCGCAGGAGGTCTCTGGTGCGGCCGGCGGCGGCGGCGGTGGTGGTGGCGGTGGTGGGCGATCCTCAAACTTTACAGGAACGATTCAGCTTCCTGAAGTCACCGGTACGCAGATTGACACCACGGTCACCGTGCCGGATAAGGGCACCATTCTGCTTGGCGGACAGCGCTTGGTTACGGAACTCGAAGTCGAGGTCGGCGTGCCGATGCTCTCCAAGATTCCGGTGGTCAATCGCTTCTTCACCAACCGCATCACTTCGAAGACAGAGACCACGCTGCTCCTGATGATCCGCCCGGAGATCATCATCCAGCAGGAGCAGGAAGACGCGCTGTTCCCGGGTCTGCGTCAGCAGATGTCCCCGGGCGCCGGATACTGAGTAGCCGGATCCGTTCCTTGACACCCATCATCGGGAGCCTTCGGGCTCCCGATGTTACTTTTGTGCCGCCCCCGTGCATGACAGGGGTACACTTCATACATATGGCACAGCCGCAGCAAAGCTTTATTCGGATCGTCAAGGACCCTGAGTGCACGCTCGTGGAGTTCACTGAGAAGCACATCATTGACGAAGTGGTGATTCGCCAGATCGGCAATGAATTGACCAAGTTGGTTGATGACTCGCCGCGGCCGCGAATCGTGGTGACCTTCAAGGGCGTAGAGCATCTCTCGTCAGCTGCTCTGGGCACACTGCTCACCGTGATGAACCGAGTGAAGGCGAAGGATGGCCAATTGCGCCTTTGCGACATTAACGCGCAGATCCTGCAGATCTTCCAAATCACCAAGTTGAACAAGATTCTGCGTATCGAGAAAGACCTTGCATCCGCCAAGGCGAGCCTCGGCGGCACCAAGTGAAAGGCAGTCACTCCATGGCGCACCCCGCACCAGGACATGCACATGATGGGCGCTTCGAGCGAAGCTGGGTGTTGCTTGAGCAACGCGATTCCATCGAAGGCTTGCAGTCGGACGTCAATGATGCGCTGACCGGTTGTGGCTACGGGGAGGCAGCATCATTCGCCATCCGCCTGGCACTGGAAGAAGCATTGGTGAATGGGTTTCGGCACGGCAACAAGGGCAACCCATCCAAGCACGTCACCGTGGAATGCAAGATCGACCCGCAAGGTGTTGAGCTGGTGGTGATTGACGAGGGCGAAGGATTTGACCCCGGTTCAGTGCCCGATCCCACCGCCGATGAGAACATCGACAGTCCCTCTGGCCGCGGCATCATGTTGATGCGGGCGTACATGTCGGAGGTTGAGTATCTGCACCCTGGCAATCGACTGCGGATCTTCTACAGCAATCCCAACGCGAAGGTCTGATTCGGCCCGCGCTCACTCTGCCGTTCGCGCGCGAATGCTGTCGTAGATACTGGCGAGCAGGCCAACCATTGGAAATTTGCCGCCCATCGGGCTTGGACCCATGCGTCGTAACAAGGCGTGCGGGACATGCTCTGG
>CAMDUB010000054.1 GCA_945878575.1 Phycisphaera mikurensis NBRC 102666
TGAATCTGGTGCGGGCCCTGCAAGCTGAGTTAGGAATTGGTGCACATGCGGTGTTCTTTGATCGGGAACTGACCCCAATGGTGAGCGGATTGGGCAAGTTTGGTCAGTTACAGCCGGGAACCTTTCGCGCGCAACTGCTCCCGTAGTTCATTGGAGCCACTTCTCGCCTGTGATTTCCTCCGAGGTTGTCCCGAAGTTCAATTTCCCGCCAATCTGTTGGACAATATCGAAATAGTGCAGCCTATTAGTCGTTTTGCTACCCTCTTCTCGCCGTCATGCCCCCTAGCGGGGGTCACGTCTTGACGGCATCGGTGCCCACCGCGCCCCCTCGGTTGGTGCGCCCTCCTTTCTGGAGGATTGGGACACGGGGTGTGTTTGACCGCGAGAATCTATGTTCATGTCTATTTCACCAGCCATTCCCGCAGAACTATTCGGCTACAAAGTGGTCGACAAAGTCGGCGAAGGTGCGGCAAGCGTTGTCTATGCAGTGATGGATCCCAAGTCGCGCCAAGTGATGGCGTTGAAGCATGTGATTTGCCGCACACAAAAAGACAAACGGTTCATTGAGCAGATTGTTCAGGAGCACCAAGTGGGCTCCAAGCTTGATCATCCGAACATTCGCGCCATCACCAAATACCTGAAGAATCAGAAGTACATGTTTGGCCCAGTGCTCGACGCTGCGCTGCTCATGGAGTTGGTTGACGCCACCACACTGGATTTGAGCCCAAGGCCGTCCGGTGTGAACATTGCCAAGTATTTCGCGCAAGCCGCGCGCGCGTTGGGGCATATGCATGAACGCGGATTTGTCCACGCTGACATGAAGCCATCCAACATGATGATTTGCGAGGATGGGACCGTCAAGGTCATCGACCTCGGTCAAGCATGCGCACTGGGCACCGTCAAGGAGCGCATTCAAGGAACGCCCGGTTACATCGCACCAGAGCAGGCGCACCGCCAAGCAATCACCGCGCTGACAGACATCTATAATCTTGGAGCAACGCTGTACTGGGTGTTGTTGCGAGAGGAAATTCCCTGCGCGTTGCCTTCCCGTAATGGCAAGGTTGGCAGTGCAGTTGCCCCGGCAAGCATTCGTCTGCCGCGACCGTTGCATGAGCAGGATCCGCGAATTCCCAAGGAATTCAACGACATTGTCATGCACTGCATTCAGGTTGCCCCTGAGGCCCGTGCGCAGTCAATGGAGATGCTGGCGGAGCGGCTCGATGCCGTTGCGGAGCATTGCCAGAAGACTCGTGCTGGTGCAGCGCTTGAGGGATTCCTTTCGGATTCCGGCGCGCCGGATCGCGCGTACGACAGTCATCCATCACGAGGCGGTTAAACACGATGACACCACGCGTCGCTTGCGATTCGTGGGTCGGTCAAAGTGTGTTGCTGTGCGGTCACGCGCGTGGCATGATGTTGACTGCACTATTGATTGGCGTGGTGCAGTATCACGCACACGGCGTGGCGGGCATTGATCCGCCGCCGGCGGCGCGAGCGGCGGCTAAAGATTCGTCCAGTATGGAGATTGATTCGCCTGATGCGCTCCGTGCGCTTGAGGCGCGTCTTCGTACGCTCGCGGTGCAGGTTCGTCCGGCGGTAGTTGGCATTGTCTTCACTGATGACAAGGGCCTTGAACTTGGCTCAGGCAGCGGCACGATCATTTCTACTGATGGCTGGGTGTTAACGGCGGGGCATGTAGCGCAGCAGCCAGGCCGCAAGGCATCAGTGTTGCTTGCAGATGGCACTGCATTGACGGGGGTCACTGTCGGTGCACACTTTGGACCCGATGGCGATGTTGGGTTAGTCAAGGTTGCCACTCTTGGGCGGGTACTTCCGGTTGCTCCAATAGGGACGTCGGCGTCGTTGGCAACGGGTGATCCGATCGTCGCATTTGGTCATCCGCTGGGGCCGGAGCGATCGCCGTGGCGGCCGCCACCGTTGCGGTTTGGTCGGGTGATTGGTCGCGATGGTTGGCGCTTGGCGATCGATGCGCCGCTCAGTCCTGGTGATTCCGGCGGGCCGGTCTTCAACCTTGATGGCGCGCTGGTTGGCGTCAATAGTGAGGCTTCTGAGCGTCCCGATCTCAATATGGCAGCGACCGCTGAAAGTGCGAACGCGCATATGGACACCATGCGCGAGGGGCTTGCCACGGGCGCGTATTTAGCTGATCCGACCAAGGATCCGGTTACGGTGGCCGCGGAGCTCCGTTCTGGTGCGGGTGATGGCGAGGACGAGCCACCAAATGACGGCAGCGATGCGCGCGTGGGAGACACCACGTACGCACGCAAGGAGCAAGCGGATCGGCACGCCAACACATTGGAGATGTTGGCCGCGCTGACAGATCCGTACGCGGATTCCATCGTCAGCATCATTGTTGATTCGCGCGATGCGTGCTACGGCGTTGTCATTGACGACGAAGGCCACGTCCTCACCAAGGCGAGCGAATTGGGAACAGGTGCGCGCCGCATTGATGTGCTGCTTGGTGATGGCCTTTCAGTACAGGGAAAGCGCCTGGCCATCGACAGCGCGCTGGACTTAGCGATTCTGGAAACGGGCATCACTGATGTCACCCCGATAGCGTTTGACTTTGGTACGGAACCCGAGCTCGGGGACGCGGTGATTTCGGTTGGGCGCGGTATGGCGCCGCTTGCCCTGGGATTTCGCGGACTTGGTGTGTATGTATCGGGCGGGTCAGATGGCGCAAGTCGCGCGTATTTAGGTGTTGCCATGCGCCAGCCGACTGACGAGGAACGCGCGAATATTCCGGGCGGAGTAGGGCAAATTGTGTCGGCGGTCATGACCGGGTCCGGTGCGGCGGAGGCTGGCATGGTGGAGGGCGATGTGATTCTTCGCATTGATGGCGTGGTAGCGGCGACGCCGGAGTCAGCTGCTTCGCCGATTCGTTCGCATACTCCGGGAGAGCAAGTGAGCGTGGAATTTATGCACAGCGGCGAGCGCCGTACCGTGCCGATGCGAATCTTGCGCCCGTCGTTTGGTGAGCAGCGTGTTGCATTGGCGGGCGGCGCGATCTTGAGTCGTCGTGCCACTGGATTTGGCGAAGTGATTCAGCACGATTCGATCGTTCCGGCGCAGAACATGGGTGGACCAGTAGTGGATAGCAGCGGCCGGGTGGTTGGTTTGAATATCGCGCGCGCCGATCGCATGAAGACGTATGCATTGTCAGCGAAGCGAGTACGCGCTTCCATCGAAGCAATGCTGGCGCGCGTGCAGGCTGGTGACGTGATGCCGCCGGATGATCCATCGGTTGGGCTACCGGTGGTGGAGTTTGCGCCTGATGGATTTGCGCGGCTTGGCGTGAACAACGGGCGCGCCCTGGGTCCTACGAATGCGGTCATGTCGAAGGATAAGGACAGCGAGAAGTTGCTGGGCGGATGGGGTGATGCTGACGACGTCGCGGTGTGGAAGGTGCGCCTTCCCGCTGCTGGGCGGTACGACATCGTGCTTGATGTCCAAGGCCTGAGCGGGGGCAAAGTGGATGTGTTCTTCGGCGATGACCTGATGACGATGCAAGTTCCACCGTCGCGTGACTTTGGGCTATT
The DNA here is from genome assembly GCA_945878575.1 of Phycisphaera mikurensis NBRC 102666. Classification (GTDB taxonomy): domain Bacteria; phylum Planctomycetota; class Phycisphaerae; order Phycisphaerales; family SM1A02; genus UBA966. Next base: position 3,561 of record CAMDUB010000054.1, read on the forward strand.
ACGCGTCGGTGAGTCAGTATCGAGTGTTGCCGAGGAACTGCTGGTGCGCATACAGCCGCTCGGGCGCCCCAATGGTCCACTGATGTTCCTGCGCGGAGTGGTGATTCAGCGCACCGATCAGTTACGCATGGCGGAAGCAGCGATGCCGCTCTTACGATGGAAAGACTTTGAGCGATTCAAGCGCGAATGGATGCGCGAAGAGCGCCGTAAAGAGCGCGAGGCGGCTCGTGAGAAGATGAAATCGGAGATGAAGACCGGTACCGGCGTCAACACAGAGCCGGGCGCTGGAAATTCCAACCAGGAGCAAGGCAGACCATGAGCGGAATGAATGTTTCGGAGAAGTGGGACCGGCGATTTCTGGAGCTCGCTGAGCAGATTGCCGGCTGGTCAAAGGATCCAAGCCGCGGCGTGGGTGCTGTGATCGTCAGTGCAGCGCGGCAGATTGTTGCCACGGGCTTCAATGGACTTCCGCGTGGAGTGGATGACTTACCAGAGCGCCTTGAGCGACCAGTGAAATACGACTTTGTGTGTCACGCCGAGTTGAATGCCATCATTCAATGCGCTCGCAATGGAGTGAGCCCGGTGGGGAGCACCGTCTACACGAGTTTCAGTCCGTGTGTGCAGTGCACGTTGGCCATTGTGCAGGCTGGGATTGTTCGCGTAGTGACCTATGAATACGGCGGAGATGGCGACGAGCATTGGCAGGTGAGTTTTGCCAAGGCAAGGGCCGTGATGCGTGAAGCAGGGGTGGAGTATCTGGCGTTGCGGAAGTAGGGCGCCGAATCCACTCAGTGCCTACATACGCTCCGGGGCGGTGATACCCAAGAGTCCAAGCCCGTCCTTCATCACGTGCTTACTGATCGCGCATAGGCGCAGGCGGCTCGCGCGGAGGGCTGGATCTTCGCACTTCAGTACCGGGCATTGCTGGTAGAAGCCGTTGTAACTGGTGGCGAGGCCGTGCAAATAAGCGCACAGCCGGCTTGGGTCAAGGTGTTGCGCCACTTCCCGAACGATCTGTGGGTAGCGCAGGAGCGTCAGGGCAAGTTGTCGCTCTGCCGGCTCGGCCACACTGATCGCGGGGCGCGGCGGCGCGTGCGCGGCGGCATCAAGCGCTTTGCCAAGAATGCTGGCCATGCGCGCGTGTGCGTACTGCAGATATGGGCCGGTATCGCCTTCGAAACTCACCATGCGATCAAGATCAAAGACGTAGTCACGCGTGACATCTGAACCGAGATCGGCATATTTCACCGCAGCAATTCCGACCGCACTGCCGATGGCGGCAAGGTCGGCGTCAGACATACCAGCGGTTGGCGCGTTGGGGTCCGTTGATCGAGCGCGCACTTCGCGGGTGCCGCGTTCGATGGCTTCGTCAAGCAGCGCTTTCAGCGTGAAGTTCTCGCCGCTGCGCGTCTTCAGCGGTTTCTTGTCAGCGCCAAGAACACTGCCAAATGGAACATGCACCAGCTCTGCTTCCGTGCCATCAGCAAGCTTGTTCCAGCCAATCATTCGGACGGCATCAAACACGTCTTTGAAGTGATCGCGCTGTCGTGCATCAACCACGTAGACCACGCGATCGCTCTTGAGATCTTGCACGCGGAACTTGCATGCGGCCAAGTCGGTGGTGGCGTATAGGAATCCGCCATCACGCTTGCGAATGAGCATGGGTCGATCGCGATCTGGGTAGCGGACCACAATGGCGCCATCGTCTTCTACTCCCAGTCCACTTTTGGCGAATGCTTCGACGGTTGGGCCCAATCGGTCGCGGAAGAAACTCTCGCCGCGACTGTGCTCATCAGTGAGTTGGACGCCAAGAACAGCGGCGGTTTCAAACACTTCCTGCATGGTGCAGTGGATGATCTTCTGCCACTCTGCCACCAGTTGCGCGTCGCCGGATTGCAGTCGAACCAGCGTGGCACGTGCGTCTTCTTGCGCAAGCGCGGCGCCAGTGTTTTGTGCTTCAAGTTCAGCAATTCGATGTGGTCCAACCCGGGTGGCGTGCGCAGCAATCATGCCCGCAGCGTCATCACGCCCCTCAAGTTGCGCGGCACGGTAGGCACGATTGAGATCCTCAAGCGTGAGTGAATCAAGATTGGTGCCAGCGCGGCGGAGTGCCGCCAGCGTCATGGCAATCGGAAGGCCCCAATCTCCAAGGTGATTCTCACGCCACACCTTGCGACCGAGGCGTTCATGGACGCGCGCGATGGTGTCGCCAATGATGGTGGCGCGCAAGTGACCAACATGCATCTGTTTGGCAACATTTACGCCGCACAAATCAACGGTCACCGCATAGGTCGCGGTGGCTGGAACAATTCCGAGCGCGGGTGAATCAAAGGCATCAAGCGCGGATGCCAGCGCACCACCTGCCAGATGGATGTTCACGAAACCGGGACCAGCAACCTCGGCCTTGTCAGCGATGCCAGTGAGTTGCGCACGCGCCAAGACATCGGTGGCAAGTTGCCGCGGATTTGCACCGATCTTCTTTGCAAGCGCCATGGCGAAGTTCGCTTGGAAGTCACCGAATTGCGGATTGCCACTGGGACGGATATGCGGGTCCGACTCTTCGGCGGGCAATCCCGTGACGGCAGCGATCGCTGCACGGAGTGCGCGTTCAAGCGCGGCCGTTGGATCAACAGAGGCGGCAGATTCGGCGGCAGAGACGGCAGCGGGCATGTAGAGAAGGATAGGAGAAGCGTGAATCCCGGGGCTTATTGGGCGCGGCAAGCGCAGACCGATCAATTGATTTGACCTTGGCGACTACCGGGAGAGCCACTAGTAGTATTCGCACTATGGAAGAGATCGAAGATCTTGGCGCTGAGGACAAGTCGGTTGCGGACCTGTTCGGCGAAATCATGGGCGAGCTTCGGCTCCTCAGCACGCTGTACATGAAGTCGCACCCACCTGAAGTGACGCTGCAGCCAACGATCATCGTCAGCGAGGCATTTGTCCGCCTTGCGAATCATCGACCCGAGCAGTTCAAGAGCGAAGATGATTTTCGCGCTACCGCGTCGGTCATTCTTCGACAGGTGTTTGCGGAGCGTGCCAAGAGGCGCATTGAAGAGAAGCGCCGCGCCGCTGAGGCGATGCAGGCACGACGGTCGCAGAAGGGTGCTACCGAGCCGGTGGCCGAACCAGAACTTCCCTCCTTTGAGGGCGCTTCACCAGAATTGACCTTGGCACTTGAGAACGCACTGGAAATGCTTTCTGAGGTGGATGATCGCTCCGCGCGCGTGGCGGAATTGAAGATCTTCGGCTCGCTGCCGATGCTCACCATTTCCACGATCGTCGGCGGCACGCTGCAATCGGCGGAGAAGGACTGGCGGTTTGCCAAGGCCTTCCTACAGAAGCACCTCAAGGATCGCGGCGAGATTTCGTAAGCACGAAGGATCGTTCGGCATACAGCCGCTCCATCAGTTGTTCCGTTGACTCTGGCAGCGTGGCGTCGATGCCGCGTGCGGCGACGTGCAACATGGTGATCATGGAGTGATAGTCATCAATGCTGACGAACTCGCGCCCCACCCGCGCCGGTTGTGCGCCGGCAGCAACGCCATCAATGTCCACCATGTTGTGATAGTTGCCAAGGGGTAGGCAAATACAGGTGGATTGGTATCCGTAACAGGCGAACGCGCTCGCTTCGCAGCCGCCCCCTGCCATGAGCTTTCGTTGCCACTTGAAGGCAGGATTCTGCTTGGATTCGGCGCTAAAGAGGTGCGCCAAGTGATTGGTGAGGCTGGGGCTGAAGACGCTGATCCGGTCACCGACGCGGCAAATGGCGCCGGCACCGATCGGTGAGTCGTTGGGGAAACTTCGCGAATTCTCCAAGCAGAGCAGGCGCGCGTCCTTGGGGATCCAGGCATTGCGAGCGGCGTGAATAGCGCCCATGAATCCAACCTCTTCAGCGACGGTGAATAGCAAGCCGACATGTTCGCACTGTTCGGTGTGGAGCAATTCGCCGAATGCGCACAGCGCGGCAGCGACGGCTGCAAGGTCATCGCATGCATCAGTATGGATCAACCCATCACGAATTTCTGCGCTCGGGAATTTCCAACGAGCGATGCAACCGGCCGCAAGCCACGCGGGCAGTGCGGGCGGTGATCCACTCGTAGTCGTAGTCAGTTCCGCGGTGATTTCTTTGAATGGCTTTGCGTCTGCAGTGAGCGTTGCAATGATCGCCTGTGCTCGTTCGTCCTTCGGACCGATGATTTCAATGTCAGCGCCAACAAAGTATGGATCGTTGACTCCACCGCGGAAAGCGGCGTGGATGGTTCTGCCGTGGACAGCCGTGACAACAAACGCAGGGTGATCAAGATGCGCTGTGATGATCAATAGCGGGGTAGCGCCGCCATGCCGGCGCTGGGTGATCAGGTAGTTACCGACATCATCGCGCTGCGTGGTGACCGCACTGGCATGCTCTGCAAGCCACCGATCGATGAATGCCATGACGGCGCTTTCATGCCCGGCGGCGGTGGGAATTTGCGTCACTTCCAGGAGAAGGGCTTCTCGGGCTGCACGGATTTCAGGGGTTGGCATCATCATGGGGACTTAGAATGGTATTGCCATCCCGGGCACCCGCTTCGCCTAACCTATTTACCCTATGCCGCTTTGTCCGATACCCGAGATTCTTGCAGACCTGCGCGCCGGGAAGGCGATCGTTCTTGTCGACGACGAAAATCGTGAGAACGAAGGCGACTTTGTTGTCGCGGCGGAGTTTGTGACGCCGGAGATGGTTAACTTTCTGACCCGAATTGGCGGGGGATATCTGTGCGTGAGCCTTGATGGCGAAACTTGTGATCGCCTGGACTTGCATGCACAGACCGCAAGCAACACCAGCCTGCGCGGTACGCCGTTCACGGTGAGTATTGACGGACATCCTCGGCACGGGGTTGGCACCGGTATTAGTGCCAAGGACCGGGCCAAGACAATTCAGATGCTCATTGATCCGGCCATTCGTCGCGATGACTTTGTGCGCCCCGGTCACATCAATCCACTGCGCGCGCGCGATGGCGGAGTGTTGGTTCGTACCGGGCAGACCGAGGGTAGCGTGGATTTATGCAAGCTTGCTGGTTTGAAGCCGGCAGCAGCGATCATTGAAGTGGTGCGCGAAGATGGGGAGATGGCGCGCGTTCCTGATTTGGAACGCATGTGCACGCAGTATGGATTGAAGATGTGCAGCGTTGAGCAGATCATTCGGCACCGACTTGGTGGTGAAGGCTTAGTGCGCCGTGTTGATCCTGTGCAAGGCGCCAAAGTGGAAACACCAGAGGGAACGTTCACGCTGTTTGCGTGGGAGAGTGAAATCGATGCGCTCCCGCATGTTGCGCTGTGCCTTGGCGGTATCGGTGATCTTGATTACCGGGGAATTGCCAAGACGCGTGTGGAGCCAGTGTTGGTGCGCATGCAGCGTCGTGAAATTCTTTCAGACGTCTTTGGTGTGCGTTGGAGCCCATCGGAAACAGCCGGGCAGGAGACGATCCGTGCCAGCCTGCGAGCGATTGCCAATGCGGGCGAAGGGGTGCTGGTTTATCTGCGGACTGAGGGTGCGGGCGTTGACTTGCCCGGGCGTCTCGCCCGCATTCGGCGCCCCGATCGGGATGACGTCAATGCACCCGATCTGACGCGCCTTGACGGTATTGGAGGCGGCAGCAATCCGATGGATGCGCGTCTCTTTGGCGTCGGGGGTCAGATTCTCCGCGACCTTGGCCTTTCGCAGTTGCGTCTGATGACCAATCACCCCAAGCCGATGCCTGGTTTGCATGGATTTGGGCTCGACATCATTGAGCATGTACCGATCCTGGTTTGACCGAGGCGCGTATCGTTTTGCTCATGGCGTGCTCCAAGCAGACGATTCGTGGTGATTTAAGACGTGCGGCCGCATCACAAGCGGCCGTGCAGCGCACCGTTGTTGCATGCTTGGCGATGTGCGTGACGTGCAGCGCGTGTGCGGCTGATGTGCAGAGCGCGCCGGCTGTACCGAGTGTGCCGGCTACTCCGCCGACGACTACGTCAGCACCTACACCTGCACCAGTGCCCGCCCCGCAATTTGCGGACGCCGACGCGCTGCTCACTGCCGTCGAGCGCACCTCTGATTCACTCCGTGACTTTCGCGCCAACATCACGCTGGAAACCACCGATGATGTCACGGGCGATACCGAGCGGCGGCTTGGTCAATTGGTATTCGTGCAAGATGAGGGGAAGCCGACAACGCGCCGCTTTGCGGTGGTGTTTGAGAAATTTATCGATGGCGGCGGCCGTATGGATGAGCGACCAGTTCGATACATCTACGCCGACGGCTGGCTGACTGAGGCAGACTTCAAGCAGCGAACGCTAGTACGGCGGCAATTGGCGCGCGCTGGAGAGCAGTATGACCCGCTCAAGCCGGGCGAGGGTCCGGTTCCACTTCCGATTGGTCAGCGCCGCGCGGATGTGCTGGCGCGGTTTGATGCTTCGCTGGCAACTACGCCAAATTCCACGCTGCTCTTGAGGTCGGCGCGTCCGATGGTTGGCGTGCGTCTGAAGCCAAAGCCGGGCATGGCTGATCGAGATTTAGTGGAAGCATCGGTCTGGTACGACGCCCAATCACTGGTTCCCGTTGGCGTGGAAGCGCAGCGAAAGTCCGGGCGCACCGTTGTTTCATTGCGCGATGCCACGATGAATGGTGGTATTGATGATGCACAACAAGCGCTGCTTTCGTTGGCAGAAAAAGTAACCACCGGCTGGCGTGTTGACGAGCGTCCGCTGGCAGTCGCGCCCGGCGCAGGAAACCTCCCGTGAGTTTCGTGTGCGCGCGAGCGTTCCCGAGTGGCGCCGTTGGAATTTCCCCAGCGCGCGATCTATCGTGTATTCGGAGCGTCATGCGAAGCGTATTGGTGATACTTGCAGTGCTGGCGTGTGCACAAGTAGCCCACGCACAAGCAGTGCCTCCGAAAGTGCAACTGTCGCCAGCGGTGCGTGCTGCGTTGCAGAGCCCCGCGATCACCGATCAAGAGCGCGCCGCCCTTCGGTTGCGGCATGGCACTTGGGATGACGGTGATCTCACCGCGCCCGCTGAGCGCGCTCGCGCCGCGCTAGCGGTTGCGGACTTTGATTCTCCGGCACTCGCTGATCCTGCCGCCCCGGCAGCCGTCCGCGCGGAGGCCCTGATTGCCTCCGGTCGACCGCAGGCGGCACTTGCCCTGGTAGAAAAAGCCACCGATTCACGGGGTGTTCTCATGCGCGCCTTCGCACTTGACGCGCTCGGGCGCACCGCCGACGGCACCGTCGCTGCGCGTGCTGCCAAGGAAGCAGGTGAACAGAATGGCGCAACGCGCGATGAGCAAATGGATGCCATCGAAGCAACGGCATTGCTGGCGCGTTTGGAGGGTCGACCATCGCGCGACTGGCAGTCGATGTTGAATGCACTTGCCAAACTTCGTGATGCCGATCAGCTAGATCCTCGGCCTCGGCTTCTTGAAGGGCGCCTGCTTGTGCAGAAGGATCGCTTTGAAGATGGTGTTGCTGCGCTGCAGGAAGCGCTTGGTCGAAATCTGCGTAGCGGCGAGGCGCTGCATTTGTTGGGGCGCGTTGCGGTGCAAACCTTTGACTTTGACGGCGCGCGCCAAGCAGCAACGCACTTGCGAGCTATCAACAATGCCCACCCGCAGGCAGTACTTCTTGATGCGGAGTGCGCGCTGCAGTCGCGCGATGCTGCTGCGGCCATCGCTGTGCTCGATCCATTTCTTGCACTGTTTCCAGAGCAACGCGAAGCGCTCGCATTGCGCGCGGCTGCAGATGGCATGCGCT
>CAMDUB010000055.1 GCA_945878575.1 Phycisphaera mikurensis NBRC 102666
CAACTCACTATGTCAACCAAATCAATCATCATCGGAATCGATCTCGGCACCACCAACAGCGTGGTCGCCGTCATGGAAGGCTCCCAGCCCAAGGTCATAATCAACTCCGTCGGTCAGCGCACCACCCCCTCGGTGGTCGGCTTCACCGAGAAGGGCGACCGGCTCGTCGGCCAGACCGCCAAGCACCAGCAGATCACCAACCCCAGCAATACCGTGTTCCGCATCAAGCGCTTCATGGGTCGTCGCCACAGTGAGGTAGGCCACGAAGAGAAGTTGGTGCCCTACGCCATCAAGGGTGCACCGGACGAAATGGTGAAGGTTGGCATCCGCGGCAAGGACTACTCCCCACCGGAAATCTCCGCCATGATCTTGGCCGACCTCAAGCGTCAGGCCGAAGAGTTCCTTGGTGAAACCATTACCCGCGCGGTCATCACCGTGCCCGCGTACTTCAACGACGCGCAACGTCAAGCCACCAAGGACGCTGGCGAAGTGGCCGGCCTCAAGGTCGAGCGCATCATCAATGAGCCAACGGCCGCAGCACTCGCCTACGGTCTTGAGAAGAAGACCAATGCGAAGATCGCGGTCTTCGATCTCGGCGGCGGAACCTTTGATGTGTCCATCCTGGACATTTCCGACGGCGTGTTCGAAGTGCTCTCCACCAACGGTGACACTCACCTCGGTGGCGATGACTTCGATCAGAAGCTCATCGACTTCTTGGCCGAAGACTTTCGCAAGAAGGAAGGCATTGATGTCCGTAAGGATCCGATGGCCCTGCAGCGCCTCAAAGAAGCTGCCGAGAAGGCCAAGATTGAACTCTCTACTCAGGTGGAGACCACGGTCAACTTGCCGTTCATCACCGCGGACCAGAACGGTCCGAAGCACTTGCAAGTCACGCTGACCCGCGCCAAGTTTGAAGAACTCTGCAAGGACCTGTTCGAGCGTCTTGCTGCACCATGTGAAAAGGCGCTTGCTGATGCGAAGCTCAAGCCGTCCGACGTGCAAGAGATCGTCATGGTTGGTGGTTCCATTCGCATCCCCAAGGTGCAGGAACTCGCCAAGAAGATCTTCCACACCGACAATCTTGACAAGAGCATCAATCCCGACGAGGTGGTTGCCATCGGTGCAGCCATCCAAGGCGGCGTCCTCATGGGCGATGTGAAGAACGTGGTGCTCTTGGATGTCACCCCGCTCTCACTCGGCGTGGAAACGCTCGGCGGCGTGATGACCAAGCTCATCGAGCGCAATACGACGATCCCGACCTCAAAGAAGGAGATCTTCTCCACTGCGCAGGACAATCAGAACGCTGTAACGATCGTGGTGCTGCAAGGTGAGCGCCAGATGGCTGCGGACAATCGCGTGCTGGGACGCTTCGACCTGCAGGGCATTGCAGCCGCACCGCGCGGCGTGCCGCAAGTGGAAGTGGAATTCTCGCTGGATGCCAACGGCATTCTGAATGTCATGGCCACCGAGAAGGCCACTGGCAAGAAGCAGGAAATCAAGATCACCGGCTCGAGCGGTATCTCCAAGGACGAAGTGGAGCGCATGCGCAAGGATGCCGAAGATCACGCCACCGCCGACAAGGCGCGTCGCGAGCTCGTCGACACCAAGAATCGCGCGGAGCAGGTGGCGTACCAGGTCAAGAAGCAGCTTGAGGAGATGGGCGCGAAGGTCCCAGCCGAAAGCCGCAACAAGATTGAAAGTGCGCTCAGCAACCTTGAGGACAAGCTGAAGGGCGACGATCAAGCCGCTATCGAAGCTGCGCTCAACAACCTGATGAACGCCTCGGGCGAACTGCAGCAAGCTGCGGGTGCCGCGGGCGCAGGAGAACCTGGCGCAGCTGGCGGCCCTAGTGGATCAGCCGAAGGCGGCCCCAAGAAGGACGACGTCATCGACGCCGAGTACGAAGTAACCGACGAGAAGAAGTAATTATGCGTGGCTAGCGGCAAGGCTCCCCTTGCCGCTAGCCTGCATTGCTTCGGTACCGCTCCGCACAGCCTGATGCGCAACTTCGCGCATCACGCCGACCCGGGCGCAACGCCGTACGCACTATGCAGATCATCAAGGGTATTGCCGTCAGCCCCGGCATCATCGTCGGACGCGCATTCTTGGTGGGAACCGCCGAACAGGTCGTCCCGCACCGCATCATCGATCCATCAGAAGTCACCGCGCAACATGCGCGGCTGCACGCTGCACTTACTGCAGCCAGCGCTGAAATCGATGAGTTGCGCGAACGCACTCGCCGCGAACTCGGCCCTGAGCCAGCCAAGATATTTGAGTTCCATGCCGGACTCCTGCGCGACCGCGTGTTGGTCTCCGCGGTCGAGCGCCGCGTCGCCAACGATTTCGTGACTGCCGAACAGGCGGTCGCTGATCAATTCCGCGTCTTGGTTGATCAGTTCAATCGCATGGGCAATGAGGTCTTCGAACAGAAGGCCAATGACATTCTGGATCTTGAGCGCCGCGTGCTCGGCCGACTCATGGGCGAAGAGAAGAGCCGACTGGCGCAGCTTGATGCCCCTGCGATTGTGATTGCCCATGAACTGACGCCAAGCCAAGCAGCTGGCATGGACCGCAGCAAAGTCATCGCCATTGCCACTGACCTCGGTGGTCGCACTGGACACACGTCGATCGTGGCGCGTGCGCTCGGCTTGCCAGCGGTGGTTGGTTGCCAGCGGCTTTCAGTGGAAGTGCAAGACGGCGATCAACTGATTGTTGACGGCAATGATGGCGTCATCATCCTGCGTCCGGATTCACGCACGCTTGAGGAGTACCGCCGCAAGCAAGAGCGCTCGCAACGTTCACGCGCGGCAATGCGCGAACTCTCCGGCCACGAGGCCGTCACCAAGTGCGGCGCGCGCATCCAACTCATGGGCAACATTGAGTTCCCGGAGGAAGTGGAGACCGTCCTCGCCAACGGCGGCGATGGCGTTGGTCTCTACCGAACCGAATTCCTCTGGCTCACCCGCAAGGAGCCGCCCACTGAGCAAGATCACATGGACGCGTACCTGCGCGCCATCAACCTGCTCAAGGGCAAGCCGCTCACCATTCGCACCTGCGATCTTGGGGCGGACAAGTACACACAGGCGCAAATGGAAGAGCCGGAGCGCAACCCCTTCTTGGGCCTGCGCTCCATCCGGCACTCCTTGGCGAACCCCGCCGAATTCAAATTGCAGTTACGCGCCATCTTGCGAGCGAGCGCCCACGGACCGGTCAAGATGATGTTCCCGCTGGTCTCCAACCTCATGGAGCTCCGCCAGGGCAAGCTCATGCTGGCCGACATCAGCGAGGAATTGGAGGACGAAGGCATCGCCTTTGACCGGCACATGCCGGTTGGGGTGATGATCGAAGTGCCCTCTGCGGCCCTGATGGCCCGGGTCTTTGCCGCCGAAAGCAACTTCTTTTCCATCGGCACCAACGACCTCGTCCAGTACACGCTGGCGGTCGACCGCGGCAACGAACGGGTGGCCCATCTCTACCAATCAGCCCATCCGGCGGTGGTTTATCTGGCCAAATCGATCGTCCGCGCGGCCCGCAGCGCCCAGATCGACTGCAGCCTGTGCGGCGAGATGGCCGGCGAACCGCTGTTTTCCATGTTGCTGTTAGGCATGGGTTTGCGTACACTCTCCATGGTTCCTGACCAGATCCCCGTCATCAAACGGGTGATCAGATCAGTAACGATTGAACAATGCGAACACCTGGCCCGAAGGGTCGGATCGTTCGACTCGGAGCGCCAGATTGAAACAGCCTTGCGCGACGAACTCAGGAAACTTGATCCCGATGTGTTTGGACAGTGGGTGTCCGAATAAGCACGGATCGCGGCTCCAAGGCGCGTGCCTCGAGCCAAGTAAGGACAACGGGTTGAACCGTCGCTCGAAACGACAGGTCTGCCCCACGGTGCGAAGCGGGACGATGCCCTTCCGGCGTTGACCCCCGACCCTCGGCGTGGCGGACCCCAAGAGCGCTCCATAGCGGAGCGCGCGAGACGACGGCACCCAGGCGGAACACACGGTGCGATTAACGAGCTTGTGTCACATGAATCCGACGGACCGACCGTCGCCCGAATTGGATCGATCATCGATGAATATCGATAATCAGCGATCCACCGGGCGCGCTTGTTCATTCGTCGAGTGCTGACTGACACGGACTTGCACTTGAAGGTTCCGCCACGAACCGCCGCTCGACGCGGCAAGGATTGAACGTGGCAGACGCCGATACCAAGCATGACGAACTCGAACCGCACGACGGGGATTCCAACGGAGCTAACTCCGAGGGGCATCACGCCGCGCACGAGCACGAACACGACACCGAAGAAGAAAGCGCGTCGATCGACTCGGCCGCCTTCGCATCACTCGAGGCGCTCGAGAGCGGCGAGGATGCCCCCATCCTTCCGGTGCGCGCGATTGATGACGAGGAATCGGAGGGCGCAGAAGCGTCGGCCGATGACTCAGATAACTCAGAGGATGAGACTGAAGACGAGTCTGATGATGAATCCGATGACGATTCTGAAGACGATTCCGAAGACTCGGAAACTGCCGCTTCCGGCGAGGATGGCGATGCATCCTCCGATACCGGGGAAGACGGCAGCAAGCGCCGCCGCCGCCGCGGTGGTCGTGGTCGCAAGAAGGAAACCCAACAGAGCGCACCGGCTGGTTCCAAGCGCCGCCAGCTGATCGTGGTCAATGACGTCCCGGGTGAAGAGTGCCGCATCGCGGTCCTTGAAGACGGACGCCTTGAGCAGATCTTCGCCGAGCGCGAGAACACCGCCACCCACGTCGGCAACATCGACAAGGGCCGCGTCATGAACGTGGAACCCGCCATCCAGGCGGCGTTCATCGACTTCGGCGAAGGCCAGAACGGCTTCCTGCACATCAGCGATCTGCACCCGCAGTACTTCCCCGGCGAAGAGCGCACCGAGCGCGTCGGCAAGAAGATTGCGCGCCGCGATCGTCCACCGATTCAGGAAGCGCTCAAGCGCGGACAGGAAGTGATCGTGCAGGTCCTCAAGGAGGGCATCGGCACCAAGGGTCCAACACTCACCAGCTACGTCTCCATCCCCGGTCGCTTGCTGGTGATGATGCCGCAGATGGACAAGGTTGGCGTCAGCCGCAAGGTGGAAGACGAAGACCAGCGTCGCGAAATGCGCCGCATCTTGGACAGCTTGGAACTGCCGGCGGGCTTCGGATTCATTCTGCGCACTGCTGGCTTCGACCGCACCAAGACTGAACTGCAGCGCGACGCCATTTATCTGCAGCGCCTGTGGCAGGCCATGGAGCGACGCATGAGTTCCACCGGCGCGCCCTGTGCCCTGTACACGGAAAGCGATCTGCTGGTTCGCACCATCCGCGACATCGCCGACGACAGCGTCGATGCCATCGTGGTGGACAGCGAGAGCGCCTTCACGCGTGCCAAGACCTTCTTGCAAGTGGTGGCGCCGATCAACGCACCGCGGCTCCTGTACTACGACCGCATCGCGCCAGTCTTCGAAGCGTTCGGCGTTGAGCGGCAAATTGAGCAGATTCACGCACGTGAAGTGCCGCTGCCATCGGGCGGCGCACTGGTCATTGACCAGACCGAAGCAATGGTGGCGATCGATGTGAACAGTGGCAAGAGCCGCAGTGCACGCGATAGTGAGACCAACGCGTTCAACACCAACCGTGAAGCCGTTGATGAAATCGCCCGGCAGTTGCGCCTGCGCGACCTCGGCGGAATCATCGTCAACGACTTGATCGACATGCGCATGTCCAAGCACCGGCGCGAGATTGAGGCGCGCTTGGAAAGCAACCTGCGCCGCGATCGTGCCAAGACCACCACGCTAGAGATTTCTGACTTCGGCATGATTGAGATGACCCGCCAGCGCATGCGCCCGGGTCTTCACAAGGCGCACTTCATGGACTGCCCGCACTGTCACGGTGCCGGCGAAGTCCGCGTGCCTGATGCAGTGGCTGCAGACATTCTGCGTCGCATCGCACTGTTCTTCTGCCACGATCGCATTGCGCGCGTCGAGGTGGTGTGCAGTGCGCGCGTTGCTGGCGTATTCCTGAGTACGCGCCGCAATGCGCTTCATGAACTTGAAGAGCGCTCCGACAAGCGCGTTGACATTCGCATCAGCGAAGCCTTCGCCATGGATCGCGTTGAGGTGTATGCCTACGACGACCGCGGCGCGGATATTGAGCTTGATCGCCTACCGCGCGTTCCGGTTCCACGTCTGGCGGATTTGCCGGACAACGTGGTCATTTCTGACGACGACGATGGTGATGACGATGTGGTGGACGGAGGCGGACATCGCCGCCGTCGCCGTCGTCGTAAGCCTGCGCCCGCTGATGCAACGGCGATGGCACTCGCTGGCGGATTTGACGATCTGCCGACCCCAACTGCCAACGAACCGAGCGTTTCTGAACTGATTCGTCGCTCGGACGCTGAGCGCGAAACGCGCCGTCGCGAGGACGATGTTCGTAAGCGTGAAGAAGATGCGCGCCGCCGCGAAGAAGACACGCGCAAGCGTGAAGAAGAGGCACGACTGCGGCAAGAAGCCGCTCGTGAACGTCAAGAAGCTGCCCGCGAACGTCAGGAAGCTGCAGCAGCGCGAGCCGTTGAACGCGCCGCCGCTCGCGAAGCACGCGATGCTGAACGAGCAACGCGCGTTGAAGCTGGCCTTGATGTTGCTGACTTGGACGAGGCTGACGCCGCGGACGCCGCCGAAGAAGCTGCGATCGCACTGGAGCGTGAGCAATCGGGTGGCAATCGCGGTCAAGGCAATCGCGGCGAAGGCGATGGCGAAGCCGGTCGCGGCCGGCGCCGACGTCGGCGTCGTGGTCGCGGACGCGGGGGCGATCGTGATGACGAAGCACCAGCCAACGGTAACGGTGGCGGGAATCGTCAAGGCGGACGCAATGCTCCGCGCAACGACGCGGCTGGTACGCCAGCTGTCGCGCGCGCTGAAGGCGATGCAGGCGGCGAAGACTCCGAAGGCGGCGAAACTGCTGAAGGCGCGCCACGTGGCGAAGGCGGCGAAGGCGGAGAGGACGGACCGCGTAAGCGTCGTCGTCGACGTCGTCGCGGCGGTCGTGGACGCGGTGGTGATCGAGCCGAAGGTGCCGATGGCGCGGAGGGCGCACCTTCGGGTGACGGCAGTCCAGCCGCAGCAGGTGATGCGCCGGAATCTCGCCCTCGAAGCCAACCATTGGGCGTACCTCCGGGATCAGGCGGCGGGCGCACCCCGCGTGAACCACGTACTCCACGCGAACCACGTGAGCCACGCAGCGACCGTGGCCCGCGCGAACCGCGCGAACCACGTGGCGACCGCGCTCCGCGCAATGACGCACCAGCAGCTCCGGCACAACCGCCGGCTGCACCTGCAGCAAACCCCGCAACGGATACGCCACTCGGCGCCGCCAAGAAGACCATTCGAAGCGTCACTGGTTGGATGCGACGGCTGAAGACCACTCCCGGTAGTGGCAGTCGCGACGATCGCTAAAGACACTCGGGCACTGGTCGGCCTTGTCACTCAGGAATCGCATGACTGAATCGCGGCGCCTCATCATCCTCGGATCCACTGGATCAATTGGTACCGCCACGCTGGAGGTGGTGGCACATCTTGCTCAGCAGGATGATGCGCCGCGCTACACCGTGGTGGGACTTGCCGCGGGCAGTAATGCGGCACTTCTCGCTCAGCAGGCAGAGCAGTTCGGTGTTCATGATGTTGCATTGGCAGACATTCATGCCAGCAGCGCGCTTCCTGCGTCACTTCGTACTATCCCTGGGCCAGCCGCGGCCTTGGAATTGATTGACCGCGTTGCGCAACCAGGCGACATGGTGATGGCTGCCATGGTTGGCGTTGCCGGGCTTGCGCCGGTACTGGCAGCTATTGAACGCGGTTGCGACATTGCGCTCGCCAACAAGGAAACGCTGGTTGCAGCGGGATCGGTGGTCCAAGAGGCGGTCGCTCGCAAAGGCGTGAAACTGCTGCCAGTCGACAGCGAGCACAGCGCAGTGTTCCAATGCCTGCGTGCCGGCACCCTGCGCGAAGTGGACCGACTGGTACTCACCGCAAGCGGTGGTCCGTTTCGCACCTGGAGCCCGGAGCGCACTGCCAACGCCACCCTGGCTGAAGCCCTGCGTCATCCCACGTGGCAGATGGGCCGCAAGGTCACCATCGACAGTGCCAGCTTGATGAACAAGGGCCTGGAAGTCATCGAAGCACACTGGCT
This sequence comes from Phycisphaera mikurensis NBRC 102666, assembly GCA_945878575.1. GTDB lineage: Bacteria > Planctomycetota > Phycisphaerae > Phycisphaerales > SM1A02 > UBA966. Next base: position 8,208 of record CAMDUB010000055.1, read on the forward strand.
CTTTGACCTGCCCAGCGACCGCATTGATGCCATCGTGCATCCGCAGAGCATTGTGCATTCATTCGTCGAGTTCCGCGACGGCAGCACCATTGCGCAACTCAGCCCGCCGAGCATGAAGCACCCCATCCAGTACGCCCTGACTTGGCCGGCTCGGCTTCCTGGCTGCTGCCCCACCATCGCGTGGGACGCCATTCGATCACTGGAATTTGAACCGGTGGACCACGCTCGTTTCCCGGCCATCAAACTTGCCAAGCGAGTGATCGATGCTGGCGGCAGTTCAGGCGCCATCTTCAACGCTGCCAATGAGGTCGCCGTGGAGGCGTTTATCGCCGGATCATTGCGCTTCGGAGATATCGCCGCGGTGGTCACGGATTCACTGGACCGACTGCCAGCGCGCGCAATGCACACGCTGGCCCAAGTCGTGACCGCAGACTACGAAGCGCGGGAGTGCGCGCGCGTGTGCGTTGCCGAACGCGCCGCGCACAGCGCCGCCGCAACCCGGTAAGTTCGCCTACGCTTCGTGAGGCACTTCCGTGCCGCACGCAACCATGGAAATTCTTACCAACGGCTGGAACGTCCTCATCATCCTTCTGGGATTTGGGGTTCTCATCTTCATCCACGAGCTCGGCCACTTTATGGCTGCGCGTTGGGCTGGCATCCGCTGCGAGAGCTTTGCCGTGGGCATGGGACCCGTGCTTGGAGCATGGCGGTCAGGCATCGGCTGGCGAGCGGGGTCCACCGATCCCGCCACCATTGCGCGCTTCGGAAAGCCTGCCATTGAGATGACCGACGAAGAGCTGGCTCGTAACGGCATCGGCGAGACGGAATGGTCACTGCGCGCGCTGCCGCTCGGCGGGTACGTGCGCATGCTTGGCCAAGACGACCTTGACCCCGCCAGCGTTTCTGAAGAACGCCGCAGTTTCCAACGAGCACCAGTGTGGAAGCGCATGATTGTGGTCACCGCCGGTGTGACATGCAACCTGATCTTGGCGATCGCGCTCTTTGTGCTCACGTTCATGGTGGGCGTTCGTTTTGAAGCACCGGTGGTTGGTGCGGTCGCTCCAGGTTCCCCAGCAGCCGCTGCCGAACCGGCTGAAGGTGGCCCGGCCGGACTGAAGGCGGGCGATGCCATTACTGCGATCGATGGCGAGCCCGTGCTCACGTTCGCTGATATTCAGATTGCCGGCGCCATGGCGCGCCCTGGTGAAGCACTCACTATTGAAGTGCAGCGCGCTGATGAAACCGGGATGACTGTGCAACGCACCTTTCGCATGATTCCTCGCAAAGATGCGGTCAGTGGATTGTTGGCCATCGGTATTGAGCCCGCCATGTCCGGGCTGATCGGTGCGGTCCGCGGTGAAGAGCGCGAGATCTTTGATTCAGCCCTGACATCTGCCGGTCTTGGACCAGTGATGACCGGGACGAAAGCAGATCCGCTCCGCGAGTTGACCGAGATCATCGAACCAGCGTCAGGCGCAAACGCCGCACAGATGCACCGCGTCACTCAGCAGTACATCCCCGTTCCAGTGGGCGAACGCGCTCCGAATTCGCCATCCGTCACCGTGCTGTTGGGCGAGGCCGCCGATCGCTCCGCTGGTGCACTCTTTGATACCAAGTGGACCACCGCTTCCGGCGCGGAGGTAACCCGCACATTGCAGCCCATTCCGGAACTGCAAGTGCTGATCACTCCCGCAAGTGAAATCAATGGAGCAGAGATCGATCGTGGGTTGCTTGGGCTGGTTCCACTCATGCGTGTGGAGCGCGTGGCCGCTGGATCTCCCAATCAAGACACGTTGCGCCCGGGCGATGTGCTGTTGCGCGTTGAGAATGTCGATGGGCCACGCATGTCGCAACTGCGCACGGCGTTGGCGAGCCATGCAGGTGGTACGGCCGATGTGGTGGTATTGCGCAGCGGCGAGCCAACCCGCCTGACCGCCAAGGTGGATCGCGCCGGACGGTTGGGAGTGGTCATCGCCCCAGCACTCGATCAGCCCGCTACGACAGGCACAATCAATCGCCTTGCCACCGAGAACAATGGTGAGCGCGCCACGGCGGTCGCAGCACTCGCCTTGCTACCGCGCACCACCGTACGAAGTGTTGCAGGCACCGCGGTCATCGACTGGGTCACCATGCGTGCCGCTTTCTTGGCGGCAACCAAGGATGCCGCTGTTCAGGGCGCCGGTGCATCAGTAGAGATCGAAGTCGAAGCACCCACGCCCGCACATGAGCGCAGCACCGTCGTCTTGGTCATTGCCAAGGAAGATGTGGCGGCCATTCACACGCTCGGCTGGGAATCACCAGTGACGTCGGCGATCTTTGATCCGCTGATGACTCGGCTCACTGCCAACGGCAATCCAATCACTGCCATTCGCATGGGGTTCCATCAGACCAAGACCATGGTGGTCATGACCTACCTCACGCTTGACCGCATCTTCCGCGGCAGCGTTGGTGTTGAACAATTGCGCGGTCCGGTGGGCATCGTGCACTTGGGGTCACGTGTGGTGGACCGCGGTGTGATGTACCTGGTGTTCTTCCTGGCAATGATCAGCGTCAACTTGGCGGTGTTGAATTTCCTACCGCTTCCAATTGTGGACGGCGGGTTGTTCCTGTATTTGATCTATGAGCACATCACCGGTCGCGCGCCATCATTGAAGTTCCAGAACGCAGCCACCATGGTGGGATTACTGCTCCTGGGCAGCTTGTTTCTATTCACTTTCTATAACGACGTGATGCGGCTATTTACGGGCGGTTAATGCCGACCGAGGTATTCATCGATGAGCACTCCAATCACCATCGTCACTGGCGCGGGAAGTGGTATCGGACGCGCGCTTGCCATTCTGTTAGCAGAACGCGGACACGCACTGACACTGGTCGGTCGTACTGAATCGAAGCTGCATGAGACAGTCGCTGCGTGCGGCGCATGTTCTGGCGGGCAACCCATCGTCATTACCGGTGACCTTTCCAACAGCACAACTGCGCATGGTGTGATCGATCGAACCATTGCGGAACGCGGTGCGCTGGACACGCTGGTCAACTGCGCTGGCGTTGCGCCACGGGCACCGATCGAAGCGACCGATGATGAACTACTTGAAGAAGT
>CAMDUB010000056.1 GCA_945878575.1 Phycisphaera mikurensis NBRC 102666
GCCAATGCAACACTGGTGAACGCGCCTCCGGCCTCCCAGAAAAACTCACGCCGCGTGTTGCCACAGAATGTATTGCGTGGTGTTTCGGGTACTTCAGACATCACTCATGCCTTTCATCAGTCGACGGTCAGGAAGTCATTCAAGTTATAGAGGACCAGGCAATAGGCCTGCATGGCCTGCTCGGTGGTCAGGCCGTCCCGTTCACGGAGTTCGGCTATGAACGCTTCCGACTCATCCAGGTCTTGCACCGTCGGCACGCGCCCGGCGGTGAGTTCGCGTGCCAACGAAAGCTGCAAACGCAGGGATTCTGGGCGTTCTCGCATGACACGGAGCGCAAGATCCATCGCCAGTGAGTTGGTCAAGGCACCGTTGAACATGCTGAGTGCCTGGGTTGGCTGCACGGTGTTGAAGCGCACTGGGCAAGCACCATCAACATCGGCTTGGTCAAACACGGCAAGCAGCGGGTGCTGCAACGAGCGCTTCAGTTCAATGTAGAGCGTGCGCCGTGTCCAAGTACTTTTGTCTGTCACGGGCCACACTTCATCGGGGCGGCTACTTGTCGCCAGCACTTCTGCCGGCATCGGCGGACGAATACCCGCACCACCGTGCTCGGAGCTGATAGTCCCGTTACACGCGAGCATGGCATCGCGTACTTCTTCCGCACTCAGCCTGCGCATTCGAAAGCGAGAGAGCAGATCATTTGGCGCGTCGTTGGCTAGCGCGTCAGTAGTGGCAATGCTTGACATTCGATAGGCGGCGCTGTTCATCAGAATGCGGTGCATCTGCTTGAGACTTCCATCGTTGGCTGCCACCTGCGCTGCCAGCCAATCAAGGAGCGCCGGATCAGTCACTGATTCGCCAAACTTTCCAAGGTCGTTTGATGTTGGACACAGACCAACGCCAAAGTGGTGCTGCCAGAGGCGATTGGCGATCGTGCGCAATGCCAATGCGTTTCGATCGTCAGCGATCCATGTTGCCAGGGCAAGCCGGCGCCCGCTGGATTCACCAAACGGGCGTGTTACAGGCGCAATTGGCTCAAATCGAGCGGCAATCAGTGGTACCCCGGGCTCCACCAAGGCAGCCGGCGAGTGTGGGTTGCCGCGGGTCATCACATGAACTTCATGCGGCACGGGATCCTCACGCACTGTCAGAACCATCTCGCCTTCCCACGGCGGTGGACGCAGGGTGTTGAGCTGGCCGCGCATTTCATGCCACCGGGCTAACTCGTCAGCGGGGCGCCCAGCAAGTGTGCGCGCGGCGTCCGCCTCTTGGGCAAGACCCGTGGCGATGCCTCTGATCTCTTCTTCACTCAGGACGCGGTTGTAGAAGCGCACCTCATCAATAGTGCCAGCGAACGGATGCGCGTGCTCAGGGTGCAGTGAACCAATAGCGATGGTCTTTGGTGAGTCAAGCCGCGCGGTGCTGCCGATGGCCTCGCTTTCCATCACGCCATCAACCCACAGTGCAATGCGCCCAGTGGTGCGATCGCGCGTGAAGGCAACATGGTGCCACTTCCCATCATTGTGTCCCGGACCGCTGGACACAAAGGTTTCCGGGTCGCCGGTGCCAGCACTGACAAATCCGTGACCAACCAAGCTGATTCCCCAGTCATGCACGATGCCGGGGATTTCACCGTCGACCAGTCCTTTGCCAAGGAACCAGCGCCGGTCACTTTCATTTCCACCGCCAATATCTGTACTTTTGAACCAGAAACTGGTGGTAAAGCTGTCTTGCACCGGTCGATCAATATCCACGCGGTCATCACCAGCATCGAATGAGAACGCCTTGCCGATTCGACCAGCTGCGCCAAACCCAGCGTCGCGAACATGTGCGGCAATGATGGTTGAACCAGGTGCTGAGTTGATGGCGGTGCGCGACTTGTCATCCTCAAACGCCAAGTGCGCTACCAGTCCATCGGTGGGCGCACGATCAACAAATGCACTACTGGCAGCATCAGCGCCGGCTTCGGCTCCGCGTTCAATCGCGGTAATTTCGGTCAACAACGATGCGCGCTTCGCGACATACGCGGCGCGCTCGACTTCTGGATCAACCTCACCAAAGTCGGTGCGCACCATGCGCAGCACGCTCTCTCCATCAATACTGTTAAACGGACTGGACTTGTACGGTTTGACCCCAGCAAAGAATGCCGCAAATCGGTAGTAATCGGCTTGTGGAATCGGATCACCCTTGTGGTCATGGCAGCGCGCGCAACCAAGTCCAATTCCTAAGAAAGTACGGGCGGTGACATCAACAATGCCGTCCATGTCATCAGCGATTGCCTGGGCGAGATCGGGAACTTCGTCATCCCACATACCCAGTCGGTAATAGCCGGTGGCAAGGAGCGACGAGTAATCGCGGTCAGGCAATTCGTCGCCTGCCAACTGTTCCATGATGAAACGGTCGTAGGGCATGTCTTCATTGAAAGCGTCGACAACCCAGTCCCGGTATTTCCACGCGGAGGTCTTTTCACCGTCTCGCTCAAACCCGTTTGTGTCTGCATAGCGCACTAGGTCCAGCCAGTGACGCGCCCACTTCACGCCGTATTCAGGGCTTGCCAGGAGACGGTCGATGAGCAACTCCCACGCATTGGCGCGCGTGTCCGCTACGAAGGAGCGAACATCCTCCGGCGTAGGCGGCAAGCCGGTCAGGTCAAACGTCGCGCGACGGATCAACGCCTCGCGCGAAGCTTCAGGAGCGTGCGAAACACCAGCCGCTTCTAAGCGAGCAAGTACGAATCGATCAACGGGAGTACGAACCCACGCGTCATCGCTTACGGCCGGTGGCACTGGCGCAACGAGTGGCTTCCAGCTCCACCACGATTCGCGCGCACTTGCAGCGCGTTGCGCGATCAGGGCTTGAGCGGCCGTAGCGCGGGACGTTGCTTCAGTGTCAGTGGGCGGGGCAAACCCGAACGCCGGGAGCGATGCGAGCATGGCTGAGGCAACGATGGTGCCTCGCCGGGTGGCACCTGCCAGCGACCAGCCATGACCTCCAGCGACGGGCATGCCGAGCGCGGCGGGCGCTCGAAGAGCATGGTGCGGACAGAGGGGCATACGGGGCAGCATTCATTCAAACATAGTGCCGAATCACCGCGCGGTTTCCAAGAAAGTCCGCATATCGTCTGTGAGATGCACCTGTTTCAGACAGTCATTGTTGCCGTGGCCCTGATAGCGGGCTCCCTGTGCTCGGCCGGGCCGTTCGCCAGCGTTGGCGCCGCTGCGCCAATCCGCGCTGCGCCTCCCACCACTGGGGTCCCAAAGCGCACCGCGTTTGATCCGGCAACATTTGGAGCGAAGCAGTTACTAGTGGTGCATTATGCACGGTCCGATGAAAATTACAACGCGTGGAATCTGTGGGCGTGGGTGGTTGATCAGACTGGTCAACAACTCGATTTCAAGGGCGTGGACGATTATGGCCCGTACGCAGTCATGCCATTGCGTGCCATTGCGCCACGTGTTGGCTTCATCGTTCGTAAGGGCGAGTGGGAAGCAAAGGACATCGACGCGGATCGCTTTGTAGATCTCAATGATCGTCCGGTCACTGAAGTGTGGCTGCGTTCAGGCGATCCAGTGGTGCACACCGTGCCACCAGTCATTGATCGCACGCTCCGTTTGACCGCCGCGTTCCTTGATGCTCGCAACATCATCATGCTTGCAAGTACCACTCCGCTGAACGCCACTCAACAGAAGCAACTGGTGGTGTCGTCCGTGGCGACTGGAAAGCCCATCAACGTGGTGTCTGCCAAGCCTGTGACGGTCCCAGGCGCAGAGGGATCAATGACCCGCGTGGAGTTGGCGCGCTCAGTCAAAGATGACGAGATTTCAAGCCTTTCTGTTGCGATCGGTACTGCAAGCCCATCGGCTACAGCGCCGAAGCCAAGCAATGCGGAGCAGGCCACCGCTCGAGTCTTTGCGCGTGGCGTTCTTGAAGACCGGGCGTTTGTTGCAGCAGACGCTGAGCTTGGCACGCGATGCACACCGGAGCGAACAGTGTTCCGTACGTGGTCACCGGTCTCAACGAAGGTTGAACTTCTTATCAATGACAACACACAGCGGCCGGATACGCGTGCGCCCATTCAACTCACCCGCGGCGCGCACGGGGTTTGGGAGACGACCGTGACCGGTGATCTGCACGGCAAGGGATATTCGTATCGGTTTACGCATTACGGTGACTCGCCGATCGTTCCGGACATTCACGCGTTTGCGGCCACGGCGGATTCCATGCGCTCGGTCATTGTTGATCTTGATCGTGTCAAACCAGCGAACTGGGACTCCACTCCGGTGCCAGTCCTTGCGCGTGCCACTGATGAGGTGCTCTACGAAATTCATGTTCGCGACTTCTCCATTGCTGACCAAACATGTCCGCCTGAGATTCGCGGTACCTACCGTGGGCTTGCGCATGGCGGCACGGCACGTGATGGTCACGGAACCGGCATAAATCACCTGAAAGAACTTGGAATTACCGCTGTTCACTTGATGCCGGTGCAAGATTTTTCGGCGGCACCCAACGCCTACAACTGGGGCTACTGGACGGCACTCTTCAATGTCCCAGAGTCAAACTACGCCAGCGACCAATCGGATCCATTGGCGGCTATCCGTGAATTCAGAACAGCGATCGAACAACTCCATAGCGCGCGCCTGCGTGTGATCATGGATGTTGCATACAACCACACTTCATCAAGTGGCTCGGCAAGTCCGTTTGATGGAACAGTCCCTTACTGGTTCTTTCGCACTACTCCCGATGGTCGATACAGCAACGACGCGGGCTGCGGCAACAGCGTGGCAGACGAGCGTCCGATGGTGCGCAAGTACATCATGGACTCGCTTGCGTTCTGGCTGACGCAATACAAGGTCGATGGCTTTCGATTTGACCTCTTAGGAACACACACCCCAGAGACTGCACGCGCGGCATGCGCGTTGGTGAAACGCCTGCGACCCGATGCCACGCTCTACGGCGAACCGTGGACGGGCGGCGGGCCTATCCGGTTCGGTAAGGGCGCGCAAAAAGGCTTGCCTCTCAGTGTTTTCAATGACAATCTGCGCACGGCGATCCGCGGCGATACTGACGGCGCAGTCGGGGGATTTGCCATTAACGCGGGTGGTAGCACCAACCCCGGCACTAACTCCGGCACCAACCTGAACCCAAGCCCCAGCGCCAACGGCATCACGGTCGGCGCGATGGGTGCGATCGACGACTTCACCACTGCGCCAGCAGAGTCCATCAACTACGCGTCAGCGCATGACAACCTGTCGCTTGTCGACAAGATTGCCAAGACCGCGCCAGACGCTGATGCCGCGACACGCCGCGCCATGCAGAAACTGGCGATTGGAATTGTCCTTGTCAGTCAAGGTGTCCCATTCATTGAAGGCGGCAGTGAGATCTGTCGAACCAAGCAAGGAAATCACAACTCCTACGAAGCAGGCGACGCCATCAATCAGTTCGATTGGGTAGCAGCGGAGCGGTGTCGCGATGTCAGTGACTGGGTTGCCGGCATGATTGCTATCCGCGCGGCTCATCCGGTGTTCCGTATGGACAATGCAGCTGACGTTCGTGCCAGTTGCACGCAGATACAAGCGGCGCCGCTGTTGGCGTGGACACTGAACGGAACAGCCGCAAAGGACTCGGCGCGCCAAGTGATCGTGGTGTTGAACGGTGACGCTACCGAGCGGCCATTCACACTACCGGCGGGTGAGTGGAGCGTGCTTGCGGATTCCAACACCGCATCCGTAACGCCGCATCGATCCGCTCGCGGAGCGATCTCTATTCGCCCGTATTCGATGTTCGTTGCAGCGCAATTGAAATGAGTCGCTGATGCCCAAGAATCAGCCTGATCAGCGCAGTTCTAACTCAGGCGGCGGCGGGCATTCGGGGTTGACCCACTGGATCACCGCGGCCCATCCGGCGCTGTCCGGGTCATGCTGCAGGTAGCCCTGGATGGGTCGCACTACAGCCCAACCATCCTTGAGATGTGCAGTGAGTACCGGGTCGATCATGGTGCCCGCGCGCACCGCAGCAACGTACTCCTCGGCACTCATGCGCGCAGCAACTGCGCCGTAACCAGGGAGGCGGCTTCCGCCCACCATTCGCCACAACGATTCGTCCGTGACAATCGCGCGCGCAGCATCGGTGAGTGCATGCGCCAAGCCGTGATGCTGATGATCCGGGCTCACCATGATGTCAGCGCCGTAGAGGGTGTGCCCCTCCGGGTTGTCATCGCTGAATGTGTCGTTGGCCGTGAGGACATCCCAGGAATCATCAATGTGAAAGTCCTTGAACATCAGTCGCAACGTGAAGTGCACGCCTACAACGGTTGCCTTCGCACTCCCGGCGGGTGCGTACTCCGCAATCACCTGCCCTTGTGGGAAGCGCGTCATGTGTTCGCGCAACTCAGCGTGCGTGTACGGCGTCTCTGCCGGATAGACGCGTGCACAGATTTCTGCGATCGCATCGAAATCCGATTCGAGCATCGTGCGGAGCCGATAGTCGGGAGGAAGCATTGTTTGAAAGTTGGTGGAGACGGTGTCGGCAGCGAGGGGACTGCACTCGTCAATCAGGATCAACCGAAGTCAATCAGAATCAAACCAATCGGGGCGGCCGGATTCGAACCGACGACTTCCTGCTCCCAAAGCAGGCGCTCTACCAAGCTGAGCTACGCCCCGTGTGAACGGAGGAGTGTACGGGGAGTTCCCGCAATCCGATAGTGCTTATGTTGGCGGATAGTTTGGCAGGGGAGGAAGGACGCCCGGGTTCAAGCGGTCCCGGAAATACTTCCAATCCCAGCAGGTTCCAGAAGCGTCAATCGGGCCCGGAGTGTTATGCGGCGCCGTGTAGTTATATTCAAGAATCAACGGATTGGTCATCTCGTACGACTCAGTGGAGCCGTCCACGTACGTCATCGTGACCGCATCAGGTCGCCACGGCGCCGGCAGATCGACCCACAGGCGAGTACTTGGCTGTGGCGAAATGATCCAACCTTCATTGTTCCACGCGACGTTGTCATCTTCTACCAGCGTGGACATCATGCGCGACGGCTGCTTGACGGTGGCGATGGTGGTGGTGTTGTAGATACTGAGCGGCACAGAGACACCAGTGGCGGGGTTCATGAACGGCGTGTCATAGTCGGCCAACTCATCGGGGCGAGTGACGCCTAAGCATGCGTTGAATGAATAACTGCGAACGCGCGTGTTCGCACCAGGATTTTGCAGCGCGTATGGGTTGGTCGGCTCTTCCGGCGAGACGTATGCAGCAACCGTTCCGATGTAGGGCCACAACACACCCTGTTCCAGTGCCGAAATCTTCTCATACGCGCCCGCAACATTTCCACCCTGTGCCTTCACCCAGCAGTGCTTAGCGTTACCAGCGGTGTTCTCTGGGTACGTCCATCCGTACTCATCGGTACGAGGACTTGCCCATCGGCCCGCGTTGGAGGTGGCATAGGTGTAGGCAGCCTGAGTGATCTGCCGTTGATTGGTTAGGCAGCGCAAAGTGCGTGTCGAAGCGCGCACCTTGGCAATGCTGGGTATGAGCAGTGCAATAATCAGCGCGATGATGGAGACCACCACGATCAGTTCCGTGACGGTAAATCCAGCGTGACGTCGTGCGTGGTGTTGCGTTCGGGCCATCGGGGCTTCTCTGTTAAGGGGCTTTGATCGGTCGGGGCTCAGGCGCCGAAGACCGTGGACACTACGGGAATCATGGACATCATGGACGCGCACGGCTGCGCACGCCGATGATGGAAAGGGTAGCGGCTGCCCTTGGTGTGAGATACGGATTTGGGTACCCTGTCGGACATGAAATCCGTCAAATCCGCCCAATTCGCTGCACTTGGCTTGGTACTCGCCCTTGTTGCGCCTGTTGCCGCCACTGCATCCACGCTGCCGGTTCAAGATGACGCACCCAAGAAGCAGGCCCCGCGTGGAGGTAAGTACGCGGAGTTTGAATCCAAGTGCCGGGCCGCCAAGGCCAAGCAGGACGAAGTGTCCGTACTGATGGAGAAGGTCAAAGGCAATCCAAATGCAACCACCGAGGATGTCCTCAAGTTGCGCGAGATGCAGGGCAAGGTCACCGAGCTCATGTCAGCTGCGGCCAGCTACATGTCACAAGAGCGATTCACCAACGCCGACCGCGTGGAGATGCAGGCGATCATGGATCGCATCTTGCAAGCGCCGCCTGCTGACAAGTCCAAGGGTACGGGCAAGGACAAGCCTGCATCGTGACCGATCGCGCTCCGCAGGACAGCGCCAGTGGATCCACCGCAGTGAGTGGCTCTCGATTTCGATTCGCTTCCTGGGTGTTGACTTTGGTGGCTGCAGTTGCAATCGTCTGGTTTGTCACTGACCTGCTGCGGCAATGCACCCCAGCGAAAGTTGTAAGCGCGGGCGGAGACGCAGTGGTTGACACGATCCGTGAAGCGCGCGCCTCACTCAAGGAAATTGCCGACGTATTGAAGCCAAGCGTAAAGAATGCGCCGCTGGTGGTGTTACGTGGCGAAGACGCAACACCAAAGATTGTGGTCTTCACGCATCTGGCAGATGTATCGGTTGACCTGGTGAGTGACACCATGTTTGGTGACACCTACAGTCGCATCGAAGCAAAGAATTGCCGAGCGCAGTTTGTTGTCCCGGTGGATCGCATGACCGATCAGGATGTCATCTTCATCCCTGGCAAAGAAGGGGAGCCAGCGCGGATTGTGGTGCTTGCGCCTCGGCCGCGCGTCGATGGCGAAATGTTGGCGATTGTGCCGGAATCAATAGAGTTCACGGAGCGAAACACGGGTCTCCTGTATGCACGCAGTTGGCTCGGGATGGATAACCGCGACCAATTGGTGCGACAATTGCGCCCCAAACTTCTTGAGGCAGTCAGCAATTCCGCCGTGCGCGCCAAAGCAGAAAAAGCCGGCCGGGCATTCTTTGAGAAGCGATTTGCAGAGTGGATACGGAGTGATTTAAAGGTGGGGCGTGATGTAGTGGTGGACGTCCGGTGGACAGAGTAAGAGTCTGACGCGGTCGATTAGAGTGCCGTGATGGCCACCATCAAACTCAAGGACTTCACGGTCAAGCCGGGCAAGAAAGTTTCGCTGTCTGATTGGAAGCCTGATGACGATGGCGGTCTCAGCAAAGCAGACGGCGAAGCGCGCCTTGAGAAAAATCTCGCCGAGGTTGACGAACTGCAGATGAGGTTCTGGGCAAACAAGAGCCGCTCGCTCTTGGTGGTGCTGCAGGGAATCGACACGGCTGGCAAAGATGGCGTGATCCGGAAGGTGATGACCGCGCTCAATCCGCAAGGCGTGACCGTGCATTCGTTCAAGAAGCCCAATGATGTTGAGTTGGCGCATGATTACTTATGGCGCGTGCACACCTTGTGTCCAGGCAAGGGTGAGATCAGCGTGTTCAATCGCAGCCATTACGAAGACATCATTGTCGGCCGCGTGCATGGATTTCTGAAACCCAAGGAACTTGAGCAAAGACAGCGACAAATCAATGACTTTGAGCGCATGCTGGTTGAGGAGGGAACGATCGTCTTGAAGTTCTTCCTGACCATCAGCAATGAAGAGCAACTGGAACGATTGCACGCGCGGTTGAACGACCAGAGCAAGCACTGGAAGTTCTCCATCAACGACGTGAGCGAGCGAGCAAAGTGGCCGCAATACATCGATGCGTTTGAAAGCATGTTGTCCACAACATCTACCGAATACGCGCCGTGGATAGTGGTCCCATCAAACCGAAAGTGGTTCCGCAATCTCTTGGTCAGCGAAGCGCTGCTCGGTCAACTGACCGCCCTCAACATGAAGTGGCCCGAGCCAACCGAAGATCTGAGCAAGATCACGCTGAAGTGATGCATCGCTCGGCATGACGCTGCTTCAACCGCTGGGCGATCTCAGAAGGCGCAGCTCTTTGGCGTACGTGGGAACGGGATGCAATCACGCACGTTTCCCAGTCCGGTGGCGTAAGCGATGGTTCGTTCAAATCCAAGTCCGAAACCAGCGTGTGGGACTGATCCATAACGGCGCAGATCGCGGTACCACCAATAGGCGGCTGGGTCCAATTTCATTTCGGTGATGCGTGCGTCAAGTACATCAAGTCGCTCTTCGCGCTGGCTGCCACCGACGATTTCACCGATCCCGGGTGCCAAGATGTCCATGGCGGCGACGGTCTTGCCGTCGTCATTCAAGCGCATGTAGAAGGCCTTGATGTCCTTCGGATAATTCATCACCACCACCGGACGGCCAAACACCTGTTCGGTCAGGTAGCGCTCGTGCTCGCTCTGCATGTCCATGCCCCAGAACGGCGCGTATTCAAACTTGTGTCCGCCCGCAGCGGCCTTCTCAACCAGGCGGATCGCTTCGGTGTAATCAATGCGCTCAAACGGCGCGGCGCAGAATTTCTCCAGCCGCGTGATTGCTTCCTTGTCAACGCGTTCAACGAAGAACTTCATATCGTCGTGCCGCTCGGTCAGCGTGGCTGCGAACATCGCCTTCATCAATCCTTCTGCGCAGTCGGCGTCCATCTTCAGATCAGCAAATGCCAGCTCTGGTTCAATCATCCAGAACTCCGCTAGGTGCCGGCTGGTATTGGAATTTTCGGCTCGAAAAGTAGGGCCAAACGTGTACACGCGGCTCAGCGCCAATGCCCAGCATTCCACGTTCAATTGACCACTGACGGTGAGGTGACTCTCCTTGCCGAAGAAGTCTTGACTGAAGTCCACCTTGCCATCGGGAGTGCGTGGCAGGTTGGCGAGGTCAAGCGTGCTGACACGGAACATTTCGCCAGCGCCTTCACAATCACTTGCAGTGATGATTGGCGTGTGAATCCAGAAGAAGCCGTTGTCGCTGAAGTAGCGATGCACCGCCTGCGCCATGGTGTGGCGAATACGCCCCAGTGCGCCGAACGTATTCGTGCGCGAGCGCAAGTGCGCTTGCTCGCGCAGGAACTCCATGCTGTGTGCCTTCGGTTGAATTGGATAGGTGTCTGGGTCTTCAACAAACCCGTGCACCTGCAATTTCTCAACCTGCATTTCCACGCCCACTGTTCCATCTTTGCCTTGCACTTGCAC
>CAMDUB010000057.1 GCA_945878575.1 Phycisphaera mikurensis NBRC 102666
TGCAATTGACAAATGCATGAAAGCCGCCGCTGCCGAGTTCAGTAGTTCGCCCTGCCATGATCGACCCTGCTACCGCGTCGCCATTGCCAAGCCCGCCCGCCGTGCTGCGCGCCTGCGCATCAGCTTCTTGCAACTGCGCACACATACGAAGCGCACGATCTTCATTGCGGTTGAAGACCACCACCTGCGCGCCCTCATCCGCTAATCCAACAGCAATCGCACGAGCAACTCCACCAGCGCCAAGTATGGCGATGCGTTTTCCGCGTAACGCCGTTCGCTCGATCCCCATGCCGTGTATCAGTGCGTCCACTGCAGCAGGCGCGTCAGTATTGGCGCAATGCAGCGCACCTGCAGCATTCAGATACAGCGTGTTTGCCGCACCGATACGTGCCGCCAGCGACTCGACGTGACCGCCCTGCTCAGTCACAAAGCGCAGCAGGTGCTCCTTGTGGGGAATCGTCACACAGGCACCACGGAAGTCCAGCGGCGCAAATGCCAACAACTCGGCAACCGTCGCCTTGAAATGTTCGTACTCCGGCGGAATTGGCATCGGAAGCAGCACTGCATTACGCCCAGCCTCCCGAAACCATTGGTTGTGCACATGCGGGCTCCGCGAATGACCGACTGGCCAACCGATCACACCGAAGACACGCGTCGCAGAATCAATGCTCCGAAACCCGTACAGATTGACCATGTCATGAACCGAAACTTGTCCCGGCGCTGTTCCAGCTGCATTTGCTGCGGCGCGCTGTGCATCGGAATCATTGCCGGCATGTGCAAATGTAAGAAATGCGCCAAACTTCGGCGCAAGAACGCGACTCATCAGCCCTGGTTCGCCCATACACAACACCACTGCTGGCTTCACGCGTGTGGCAAGCAATTCAAATGCTTCAATGTTGTCACGAACGCTGCGCGCACGCCATGCGACCTTTGCCACAGCGCACGCATCAGCCTCGGCCATCGCTGTCCACTGTCGGAGAAGTGACGCTGGCCGGCCTTCAAAGTCATGCGCGCTCAAGATCAATCGCGTGCCCACCGTACGCACTTGGCCAGGGTGTTCGACACAGAGCTCCAATTTCTGTCGCACATTTGCGCTGCGTTGCATATCCGCAAGTTCAAAGTCAATGTAGGTCGGCGCCACTTCGCCGCTCGCGGTGCAAAGTGCTTCTAAAAAACTCACCCGATCGGTTTCGTCGCCCCGCCATTCGCCGCCTTCACGTGCGCCGCGGATAGTCACGATGCACGGCACAGGTGACTCACGCACCAAGGTCCGCACATGACGCAACGCATCCTCGCATTCTGCCAACGCGTCGACGCGCCATTCCACCATGTCAGCACCATGCTCGACTGCACGGCGTGCATCGGCAAGCGCAATGTGGATCTCATCGGGGGCTTCAACGGAAATGGACACGCAAAGGTGAGTCACGGGCGGAATCCTACGGGGCGCGGCGTTGGCAGTTACGATTCCATCCAATGACCGACGAGATCGCTGACGAGGCCTACCAGTTCATGCGCGCGCACCTGCACGGGAAGATTCGCTTCGGCGAGGATCGTGTGGACATTCGCGTGGCGCCAACCGCCAGCGGCCATTTGGTGGCTTCAGTCATGGTGGCTATGTTGCGTTCGGTAGACACCGTGTTGGAGCTGCCTGACGACAGTGATGATGCGCTGGTCTTACAAGTGACCCTTGAGCAGATTGACGAGAATGGCCCAGATGGCGCCATCTGCGATCGCTGGTGCATCTATCACGGCGAGCCGCCAGATGTCCGATGGGCGCGCGTGCAAATCGATGCCGCGCGATTCAAGGGCTACTTCATCGATGGCCAAGCCCTCATGCGCGAGAACCCGTTTGCATCTCAAGAGGGCGCGCTCTGCAAGGAACTCAATGCCTCGTCCCAAGAGTTGGTGATTCGCGCAGCAAGGGCCTCGGGTGAACACCTACTCATTGACCCAAAGGTGGTTGGTATCGACCCATGGGGCATTGATGCGCGCGCCCAACTCGGGATTGCACGAATCTCAGCCAATCCAGCCCTTGCGTCTATAAACGACGTCAAACCGTGGCTGACAGAACAAGCTGCCGGGTAAGCGCTTCGCGCGCCGTACACGCCCGCTTAGACTGCGCGTTCATCAATTCGATGTCCACGAAGGAAACTACCGATGGCCCAAGGAATGTCCGGCAATCTGAACCACGCGATGATTGATGGCCCGCAAGGTAAGGCGGCTCAGGAGTACGCCAACCGATTTGGTGAGCCTGGCTTCCACGACATTACCAAGGCGTACATCGGACAGAATTACGGCGGGTACACGGCGGAGAACCAGGAAACCTGGCGCGTTCTCTACGACCGGCAAATGGCGTATTTGGCCAACAATGCCAGCGAGGTCTATCTGAGCGGCGCACGCAGCATTAACTTGGTTCGCGACCACATCCCTTACCTCGAGGGACCGCAGTCAGTGAACAAGTTCTTGATGCCACTCACTGGTTGGCAGAGCAAGGCTGTTCCCGGCTACTTGCCCGCAAAGGCGTTCTTTGCGTGCCTTGCTCGCCGCGAATTTCCAACCACCATCGTGATTCGTTCGCGCGAGTCCATTGACTACTTACCCGAGCCAGACATCTTCCATGACATCTTTGGACATGTCCCGCTGCATGCAGATCCCACCTTTGCTGACTTCCTGCAGACCTATGGCAAGGCTGCGGTCAGCACCGATGATCCGCACCATACCGAACGCCTCTCACGCCTCTTCTGGTTCACCGTGGAGTTTGGTCTGATCCGCGAAGGTGGGCGCAATCGGCTGTATGGAAGTGGACTGATTTCAAGTCCCGGCGAGAGTGCGCACGCCCTCGACTCCAAGGATGTCGACCGCCGTCCGTTCGACCTCGAGACGGTCTGTAACACGTCGTTTGAAATCGACCATTACCAGCCGATTCTCTATGTGCTTGAGAGCTTCGACCAACTGCGCGACGCCATGAACACCTACGCGCAGCGACTTCTGGACCCAGCGCGTCGGGCTGTGAACGCCTAAAGAGCGCCAACGCCACCGCTACACTCCGCGCAATGCGCCGCACCATGAATTTCCGCCCGCTGTGGGCACCTGTGACTGCAACCATCGCGGGATTGCTCGGCGGCTGCGCTGTTGGGCCGAACTATCAGGCGCCGCAGGTTCCGGTGGAGCCGCAATTCACTGCCAAGACGAACAACGCCCTCGCGGTCACCGAACCGATCAGCGAGCGTTGGTGGCAGAATTTCAATGACCCCGTATTGAACGAATTGGTATCGCGCGCTGACATGCAGAACATCGATCTGCGCCGCACCCTGCTTGCTCTGGAAGAGTACCGCGCGCAATACACCGTTGACTTTGCCAAGCTGTTCCCGGAAATGGATACTGGCCTCGGTTACAGCCGTCGACGGATCAACGGTAATGCGATAGGAATTCAGAACTCTGACGCGCTGAAACAGAGCTTCAGCAATTGGGAATGGAACATCGCATCCGCTGCTTGGGAAATTGACGTGTGGGGCGCGGTGCGCCGACAGATCGAAGCAGGCGTATCGCGCGTGCAGATGAGTGCCGCTGGTTACCGCGCAGCGTTAGTAAGTATTCGCGCTGAGACTGCCCAGGCGTACGTCACCATTCGGCAATTGCAAGCACAACGCAAGGCATACCGAGACCTTGCCCAGGGATACGGAAAGCTGGTCGGCGCGATCGAGAAGAAGGTTCGCTATCAGGCGGGTTCGAAGGTGGAACTTGGCGAGGTGCGATCACGTCAGTCATCGGCATTGGCCGAGTCATTGCGCTTTGACGGGATGATCGCCAAACAGCTTTCCGGCCTGTGCATTCTGTTGGCAGAAACACCCGAACGCATTCGAGCATTGGTTGAAACCGACGGCAAGGTGCCCACGGTGGATATGCCCATCGCTGTGGGAATCCCTTCCACACTGCTCATGCGTCGCCCCGACGTTCAAGCGGCCGAACGCAACTTCCAAGCCGCCACTGCTGAAATCGGCGTCGCGGAAGCGGGCTACTTGCCACGCTTTACATTCACTGGCAACTTCATCATCCAGACTCCGAATTTCAGTGACTTGGGAGATGTCAACAAGAACATGACCTACGGATTCACGCCCGCGGTCAGTTGGAATTTCATGAACATCCTGACCGGCGCCGCCGAGGCGCGCGTCAAGCAAGCCAAGGCGCGCTCTGCGGACGCCCTGCTGCAATACCAACTCGCAGTGGTCACGGCGGTCAACCAAGTGGAGTCGTCGATTACCGCATTTACTGCAGCACGTGCCGTGCGCAGCAACTTCACTGATAGCGCCCGCGAAATCGGCGCGTCTTATGACTTGGCGTTCATGCAATACAACGCCGGCACTATTGACATTTCGCGCCTCATTGAATTTCTTCAGGCCTCGGTACTGGCGCGCAATGGACTTGCACAAGCGGAGGGGCTCGTGGCGCAAGACTGCGTTGAGCTGTACCGCGCGCTCGGTGGTGGCTGGGAGAACAGCCCAATGCCCAGTGCTGTCGAGGATGTAAAGCGATTCAATCCCACCCCAACCGCAAACGACTTCTTGGCACCAAGCAGTGCAACTGCAAGTCAGTCCAACGGCTAAGCACACCATATGACTATGAAGAACACTGGATTTATCGCAGCAATCGTGCTGGTCTCGGCTGTAAGTAGCGCTTGCTCGCGCGCGCCGCAAGGACCGGCTGGAATGCCACCCTCGCCAGTGCGCACCGTCAAGCCGACGGTCAGCGATGTGCCAATCCACCGCGAATACCCGGGCATGACCATGAGTGTTCGCACCGTTGACATCATTCCCCGCGTGAGCGGATGGATCGACACGCAAGGCTTCACCAATGGCCAGGCAGTCAACGAGGGACAGATGTTGTACGTCATTGATCCACGCCCATACCGCGTGATGGTGGAAAAGGCGAAAGCGGACATTGCGGTTGTAGAGGCAGAGTTAAAGAACGCCAGTGACAAAGTAGTCCGCAACCGTCCGCTTGTTGAGGTGTCGGCCATTTCGCAGGAAGTATTCGACCAAATGTTGGCGAACCAGCGGACCGCGGAAGCCAACCTGGATGCGCGACACGCAGCGCTCGACGAAGCGAACCTGAATCTCTCCTTCACCCGCATCTCCAGCCCAGTCACTGGCCAGACGAGCGCCACCAATAAATACGCCGGCACTTCCGTCACCCCGCAGGAAACACTGGTCACTGTTCGGCAAATGGATCCACTGTGGGTGGAGTTTGAGCCAACCGATTCAGATATTCCCGTGCTGCGCCGCATGCAGCTTGCCGGTGACGGAACCACCCAAGCCTCGCTACCGAGCGGCACTTGGAAGCGCGCCGGCAAGGTGGTGTTCATTGACAACTCAGTGAACCGCGACACTTCCACCATTCGAACGCGGATTGAAGTACCCAATGCAGACTTAGTCATGGCGCCGGGCGCGTACGTCACTGTGAAACTCCAGGTGGACGAGTTGAAAAACGCGGTTTCCATACCTGAAAATGCACTGACCTACCAAACCGCTGCCGCTACTGTGTGGGTAGTCGACGCCGAAGGCAAGGCGCATCAGAAGGTGGTGACCACCGGTCCACGCGGTGGAGCAGGCATCGTCATTGCCGATGGACTTGGCGCAGATGAGACGGTGGTGATCGAAGGCATGCAGAAACTCCGCGATGGAACTCAAACCGTTCCGCCCGAAGTCATGTTGCAGGCCGTAGAAGCGAAGATTGAGAAGCGCATGGGTAAGGCTGCCGAATGATCGAATTCTTCATCAAGCGCCCCATCTTTGCTACGGTGATCGCCTTGCTCATGGTGATCGCCGGCGGGCTTGCGATGACCATCATGCCGGTCTCGCAGTTTCCACCGATCACTCCACCCACCGTACAGGTCTCCGCGTTCTATCCCGGCGCTTCCGCGGAAACAACATCGGACGTAGTCACTCGCCTCCTGGAACGGCAAATCAACGGCGTGCCCGGCATGATTTACATGTCGAGCAATTCCGTGAACGGCGGGAATGCGGTCATCACCGTCACCTTCGATGTCGGATACGACCTCTCCATCGGCACGGTCGATGTACAGAACTACGCGCAGACTGCTATCCCGCAGCTGCCACCGGAAGTTCAACGCCAAGGCATTTCCGTCCGCAAGCAGTCAACCGACTTTGTACAGGTGGTTGGTCTGCGTTCGCCAAAGGGCACGTATAACGCTGACTTTCTAGCCAATTACGCTGATATCAACATCGTTCAGACGCTGCAGCGCATCCCGGGTGTTGCTCAGGTTTCCAACTTTGGACTGCGGCAATATTCCATGCGCATCTGGATGGATACGCAGAAATTAGCGGCGTTGGGCATCGAACCACAGGTTGTCTACAAGGCGATCGATGAACAGAATCGCCAAGCTGTTGGTGGACAAACCGGTGCATCACCGACAACTGCAACGATGCCCGCATTCACCATGCAGGTGAACACCCTCGGGCGCCTGGAGCAGGTCAAAGAGTTTGAACAGATTGTGGTGCGAAGCGGCAAGAACGGAACCGTGCTCCTGAAGGATGTTGCACGGGTTGAGCTTGGCGCCGCAAGTTACGCCACCATTGGCAAGCAAGATGGCGAGGCGAGTGGGCTGTTGGGTGTATTCCAGCTTCCCGGATCGAATGCGTTTGAGATTGCCAAAGGCGTCACCGCAGCGATGGAGTCACTGAAGAAGGACTTCCCGGAAGATGTTGATTACCGGATCAACTACGACACTACTAAGTTCGTCAAGGCATCGATTGAGGAAGTAGTCACGACTTTCTGGGAAGCCGCGCTTCTTGTATTGATCATCATCTACGTCTTCTTGCAGAGTTTCCGCACGACGATCATCCCCATGATCGCCATTCCGGTGTCGATCATCGGCACATTTGCAATCATGCTGGGGCTTGGATTCTCGATCAATACGCTGACGCTGCTTGGCCTCGTGCTCTCGATCGGCATCGTGGTCGACGACGCCATCGTGGTGGTAGAGAACGTCGAGCGCAAGTTCGAAGCGGGTGAAACTGATCCATACCGAGCGGCCAGTGCGGCGATGAAGGAAGTGGCTGGTCCAATTGTTGCCACCACACTTTCGCTCGCCGCGGTCTTCGTTCCGGCATCACTCATGCCCGGAGTCACTGGTCAGTTGTACAACCAGTTTGCCATGACTATTGCCATCTCGGTGGTTCTGTCTGGCATCAACTCACTCACACTGAGCCCCGCCCTTGCCGCCATCTTCCTCCGCCCTCGCAAGATGGCCGAGCGCGGATTCTTTGGCGCTTTCAATCGGCAATTTACACGTGTTGAATTGACATACGAGTCCACCGTTGGTTGGCTAGTTCGGCGCTGGGTGGTTGCCGGTGTCATATTTCTGGCGGCGATTGCGGCCGCGCTATGGCTGGTGATCAACGCGCCGACGGCGTTCGTGCCTGACGAAGACAACGGGTACTTCTTTGTTGCCTATCAATTGCCCGCTGGTTCCCCACTGGAGCGCACCAATGCTGTCGCCGCTGAAGCGCGCAAGATCGTTGCTGCACAGCCGGAAGTTGACACGATCATCGAGATCAACGGTCTGAACTTTCTATCCAATGCGCCGCAGTCCAACAGCGGTGTACTCATTCCGGTACTCAAGCCGTGGTCGGAACGCACCGGCAGAGGGCAAAGCACCACTGCCATCGTGCAACGGTTACAGCCACTTCTGTGGACCATTCCAGGAGCAATGGCATTCCCATTCAATCCCCCATCAATCCCAGGGTTGGGAACGGTTGGTGGATTCCAATTGCAGTTGATTGACCGTGCTGGCCTCGGAACCGACGCGCTGTACACCGCGGCAATGAACATTGTTGCCGAGGCGCGCAATCATCCGGACAAACTGTTGGGTGTTTCTACGTTCTTCCAGAAGGACGTTCCGCAAGTGTGGCTTGATATCGACCGCGCGAAGTTGCAGCGTCTGGGAGTGACGGTCGCTGACGCATTCGCAGTGTTGCAATTGAATTTCGGTAGTGCATACGTCAACCAGTTCAATCGATTCAATCAGGTGTATCAGGTGTACGTGCAAGCGGATGCGCGCTACCGCATGGCGCCCGAAGATCTGGGCAAGCTGTATGTGATCAATCGTGATCGAGAGATGATTCCGTTCTCCGCGTTCGCGCATGAACGCACCACTACTGGTCCAGACAATCTGACGCACTACAACGTCACCGACACCATCGCAATCAACGGCGCTGGTGCGCCGGGTGTCAGCTCTGGCGCTGCCACTGCTTTCATGGAAGAGATTTGTGACAAAGTCCTCCCGCAGGGCATGACCTACGAGTGGACGGGCATCGTCTATCAAGAGCGCACTTCGTCGAACGCTGCTCCCATCGTCTTCACATTGGCGATCATTGCAGTGTTCCTGTTCTTGGCTGCCCAGTACGAAAGCTGGACGCTTCCGATCCTGGTGGTGATCGCCATTCCGTTTGCTGCGCTCGGTGCAGTTGGAGGTCTGCGCGTTGCAGGTATGCCGCTTGATATCTATGCGCAGATCGGGTTGGTGATGCTGATCGGGTTGGCCGCGAAGAATGCCATTTTGATTGTGGAGTTCGCCAAGGAGGCGACTGAGCGAGGGCGTTCGCCCGTGCAAGCCGCCATGGATGCGGCGCGCCTACGCCTCCGACCGATCTTGATGACCGCACTCAGCTTCATCTTGGGCGTTGTGCCCTTGGTGATCGCCACCGGAGCTGGTGCAAACGCACGTCGATCGATCGGCGTGACGGTCATGGTTGGACTGACGGTGTCCACGCTCCTTTCCTTGGTGATCGTGCCGGTCTTCTATGCACTGCTCGTGGTCATTCGCGACCGCGTGTGGGGGCCTGATGAGCCGGACGCCGAGCAGTCCGCCAAGTAACCTTCTCGCCATGAGCACCGCCGCTGCAGCACTAACTATCACGCACGCTGAATTCCGCGCCCGACGTGACCGGCTTCTGGCCGATCTTGGTCAGTCCGCGGGATTGGTCCTTGCTGGCGATGCGGATCCATCGCTGCACCATCCGTGGAAGCCGCACGCGCACTTTGAGTACCTCACTGGCCTCACCGATGAGCCCGGGGCCATGCTCTTCCTTGATCCCGCCAATCCAGTGCCAGCCAAGCGCGCCACGTTGCTGCTTCGGCCGCTCAATCCAGAGGTGGAGAAGTGGGACGGCTTCCGCGATGAGCTGGGAGCCGCACTCCGAACTCGGACTGGCATCGACACGGTCTTACGCACCGGAATGCTCAGCAGGCTGCTCTTGGAGGCAACGCGCCGCACCCGGTCGCTTGCGTGCCTGATGCCACTTGCTGCTTGGAATTCACCGGTATCTGCAGACCTGGCGATCTTGCGAGCGCAAGCTGAACGGGTCCCTGGAACGCAAGTCACTGATCGCAGCGATCTCCTCATGAAGATGCGCGCTGCAAAGAGCCCGGCAGAAATTGCCTGCATCCGCGAAGCTGGCCGAATCACCGCCACCGGCTTCGCTGCCGCCATGAAGTCCATGCGCGCTGGGATGAATGAGTTTGATCTGCAGGAAGCCGTGGAGCACGCGTACCGCAGCAACGGGGCGCGGGAGTTGGCGTTCCGAACCATTGCCGGTGGTGGGTTTAACGCCACCGTTCTGCATTACCACGCCAATGATCACGCGCTGATGGCTGGCGAGTTGGTGGTCCTTGATAGTGGGGCGAAATTCGCGGGCTACTCAGCCGACGTCACCCGGACGCTGCCAGTTTCTGGAACATTCACCCCCCGCCAACGCGAACTCTATGACTTGGTACTGCGCTCCCAGGCCGCCGCTATCAATGCGGTGAAACCGGGCGCCACGCTCGCTGAGATCGATGCCGCTGGCCGCAAGGTCATTGTCGATGCCGGCTATGGCGACGCATTCATCCACGGAATGGGCCACCATTTAGGCTTGGAAACACACGATGCCTCCCCTGATGCGCCCCTGGAAATCGGTGCTGTCATCACCATTGAACCAGGCATCTACCTGCCCAAGGAATCGGTGGGAATCCGGATTGAAGACGATGTGGCTGTTACCGCTACCGGCCACGAGGTGCTCACCCCATCCATCCCGCGGAGCGCCGACGATGTTGAACGGGCGATGGCGCGCTGATCGAGCGCCGCGAATTTCGCGTCGCTTGTGTTCAGACTTGGCTTAGACAGCCAAGGAGTTCACCAAAACTACATCGACTCAGCCGATGATTCGGATGGGAGATCGCATGGATCGCGCCTCCTGCCGCGACCGGGCTCCGGTCGGTGACCGAAGGAGGGCTCCTGATGTTCGCCTACCGCACCGTATTTGTCAGTGATGTTCACTTAGGGTTCCGCGGCGCGCGCGCCGAGGAGTTTGCCGCATTCCTCAAGCGCATCCAATGTGAGCGCCTGTATTTGGTGGGTGACATTGTCGATATGTGGGCGCTTCGGCAGCGCTGGACTTGGCCATTGACGCACAATCAAGTGGTGCGGCGCCTTCTCAAGTTGGCTCGCCATGGAACAAAGGTGATTTACATACCCGGAAATCATGATGATTCCCTCCGCCCGTATGCCGGTATGGAACTTGCAGGAATTCGAATTGCTAAACAGGCAGTACACCGCCTCGCTGACGGTCGGCAACTTTTAGTCTGCCACGGCGACGAATTCGATCTGGTGGTTCAGCACTCCAAATTACTGTCCAAGCTGGGCACGTATGGATACGACTATCTCGTGCAACTCAACCGCGTGGTCAACGGGATCCGCTCATGCGTTGGCCTGGGGCGTTGGTCATTCTCACAGACCATCAAGAAGCAAGTGAAGAGCGCCTGCACATTCATCTCAAAATTTGAAGAGGTGCTTGCGGACGAGGCACGACGCCGCTCGCTGGACGGCGTCATTTGCGGGCATATCCATGAACCGCGCATCGACGTTCGCGCGGATGGCCTGACCTACGCAAACTGTGGCGATTGGATCGAGCGTGCATCAGCGCT
>CAMDUB010000058.1 GCA_945878575.1 Phycisphaera mikurensis NBRC 102666
TGGTTCTCCCACAGACGGCTCTGGCTTTCGTGAATGGAGAGGCTGACCGCCTCGCACATCGGAGTGGAGATCCAGTCCTGGTCGAGCCCCTGCTCGTACATTCCGTGGCCGGTTTCATGCATGGTGCTACCAAGACCGTCGAGCATGCAATCAGCGGAATAACGGCTGGTCATACGAACATCACCGCCGTGGCTACCGCCGCAGAATGGGTGCGTGCTGCGGTCCAATCGTCCGCGTTCAAAGTCAAATCCGATCGAACCACTGACGAAGCGCGCGAAGCGTTCCTGTGCATCAATGTCCATCGGATGCGAATTGAACGAGTTGTCTGGTCGACGCGGCGCGCCCTTGACGGCATCAATGAGTGGCTGCAGGCGTTCGCGTAGTGGCGTGAAGACACCTTCCACGTACTTGGCGGTGCAACCGGGTTCAAAGCCGTCGGCCAGCGCATCCCAGCGCTCGCCCGTGCTGCGATTCCAGCCGAAGCAATCAGCCTTCTGCTTGTTCAGGTTGACGATCTTCTCAAGCCACGGGCGAAACCGTGCAAAGTCGCTGGCCTTGCGCGCCTGTGCCCACTCGTGTTGAGCAATACTGGAAACCGAGGCCAACTCCTCAACCAGCGAAGCCGGAAGCTTGGTGGCGCGCTCCCAGTCGCGTCGGAATTCACGAACGTTCACTCGGTCGGGGTGCGTTTCCGGCAGCGATGCGGTTGCTTCCGCTGCTGCCTCAAGCAGTTCGCCCAGGCGCTTGTCAGTGGCCATGCCGTGCTCAAGCCGCGCCAATTGTGCGAACTGCCGAGCGCGATGTGCGAGACCACCGTTGGGCATCATCGTTTCCTGGTCCCAACCAAGGATCGCGGCAGTGCTTCCCAAGATCCGGGCTTCACGCGCCAGCTCGGTGGCAGCAATGACGGCGGGATGTGACGTGGCGGTTGCTGCGACAGAAGGACTCATAGTGGTCATGATGGCATCATAGAAACATCGGTATGAATTGTTGCCCGTTCCGCAGCACGCAAAAGCCAACTCCGTAAACGCACGATGCGCGCTCCGTAGTGGAACGCGCATCGTGGAATTGGCAGGAAATTGGCTGAATCAGTGCAATCGAATCAGCTCTTCGGTGCAATCGGTGCCGTCTGCGGCGGAGCCGATGTCGTGCTTGCCGGAACGATCGGTTCCACGTACTGCACAACGCCCTCGCGACCAGCATCAACGCGATTACGCGCATGATCAATGGCGCCCCATCCACGGGAATCCTTGACGGCCTTG
Organism: Phycisphaera mikurensis NBRC 102666; assembly: GCA_945878575.1. Classification (GTDB taxonomy): domain Bacteria; phylum Planctomycetota; class Phycisphaerae; order Phycisphaerales; family SM1A02; genus UBA966. Next base: position 1,263 of record CAMDUB010000058.1, read on the forward strand.
TCTGCACCAGCATCAACAAGCAACTTGATCTTGTCAACATCGCCGTATGCACATGCCACCAAGAATGGCGTCATGCCCAGGGAGTTCCGAACGGTAATGTCCGGGTTCTTCGCAAGGATGATCTTGACGGTCTCGGTCTTGCCGGTACGGAGCGCGCGCATGAGCGCAGACTCGCCGGTCAAGCGATCGATGGCCTTCACGTCTGCGCCCTTGGCAATGAGTACCGACACCGTCTCTGGCTTGCCAACGCCGGCAGCCCACATGAGCGGCGTCATACCGTTGACATCCTGAATGTTGGGATTGGCATTTGCGTCAAGGAGCAACACGACGGTCTCAGTGGTTCCCAGACCGGATGCCCAAAGAAGCGGCGAGCCCTGCACTTGATCGCGAGCATTGACGTCACCGCCAGCTGCCAAGAGCGCCTTCAGAACATCCATCTTGCCGCGCTCTGCAGCGACGGTCACCGGCGTCTTGCCAGTGCGGTCTTGCGCATTGGGATTGGCCTTGGCATCCAGGAGCATCTTGACGATCTCCATGTTGCCGCTCTCGGCAGCAAAGTGCAACGCAGTGCGCTGCGACATGCGCTCCGGAGCCTCAGTTCCGCCGCCGGCAGCGAGTGCTGCCTTCATGGCAATCGGATCAGCCGAGCGCGCTGCCAGCACAGTTGCCGGAGCCGCCTCGGTTGGCTTGGTCGGTGGTGGAGGGTTCATTCCTGGCTTGAGCGCGCGCTTGACCAACAGCTGAAGCTGCGGAGCCTTCGGACAGTCGGTCATGATGGCAATCTTGACCGAACTCCCACTGGCTTCCCACTTCTTCCAGTCGATCGACACGTCGTGCTCGACTTTCGAATCAGTGGGGACGCTGACTAGCACGTCGGGAAGGACGCTGGTGATCTTGAATGGTGCGTTCTCAACGCTGACCAACTTGACGACCATTGGAGGCGCATCAGGTGATGTTGGGCCGTCGAGCATGTCCTGTGAAATGGTGATGTACGCCTTTACGTCGCCCTTCACGGTCAGCATCTGTGGCGCGTGTCCATCAATCTGGAAGGTCACCATCTTGGTTAATTGAATGCCGGCCTTAACGCCGGGCTTCAAAGTAATATCAATTTCAGCCGATGCACCCGGAGCAATTTCTCCCGGAGGTGCAGTCGTAGTGGTGCAGCCGCAGCCAGGAACGATCTTGGAGATCTTTACGGGCTTGTCAAGAATATTGGTGATCTTGATCTTGCCGGTCTTGGCAACGTCCGCTGACATCTCGCCGAGGTTCAGGATCTCTGGCTCAAACTTGATGGCTTGACGCACGTCCACTGGGGCGGCAGCTAGCGGCGTTGTCGCGACGAGCGGTAACTTGTTTGGCGCAGGATTGACCAGCGTTGGCGGCACTTGCCTCTGATCATCAAGGTACTCAACCGCATTGGGCTTGTTGGGCTGCGCGGCCGGGTCGCTACCCTGCGGCTTGGTGGCCGTTGGAGCAGCATTGCCAGGCGCCGGAGGCTGCTGAGCGGCAAGGAGCGCAACCAATGGCAAGATTGCGAGGCGAGCGATGGTTGTGCTGAACTTGAACGTGTGAGCCATAGAGAAAGTGTGCCTCAGATCAGGGTGTAGGTGGTCGAGCGGTGCAATCTCCGTCAAACCCGTGAACTGAACGCGCCGAGCGATCAGTCAATTGCCTGTCCGGACCTCTGATTCTACCGTGACCATCGTCATGTTCACGTTAGCACTCGACAATTTCTGCCCGCTACCGGCGGGTTATAAGTCTGACCGTCGGAAATCCGTAGGGGATTACGGACATGCGGTGCCCGGAGGTTCCGTACACTTCGCCTCCCATGTCAATCCGCTTTGATTCGCTCCCGGAACACGTTCAGCGCCCCCACGTTCGCCGTTTTATCCCGGTGGTCACCCCCGCCAAGGCCAAGGACCAGGATGGCAAAGAGCTCGATGTCACCCTGCTCGTCCTACAGGACCCCCTGCGCCTTTCGCCTCAGCCATTCATGATGCCGCTGCAGGGCGCCAACCAGCAGCAAATACAAGCGCAGGTGAATCAGTGGATCGGGCTGCTCTTGTCACTGAATGGTGAGCAACACATTGAAGAAGTCTTTGAACGCATCGGCGTGCCGGCTGAGGCGCAGCCGCAGCTAGTGCAGATGCTCGGCAAGCTTGATGAACTCGGGTATCTCTGGGGACCAACTAGCGAAGCGCTTGAGAAGTCCAAGATGGACGACATTCGAACGCGCGGCTCATTCCCGCTACCTGAGGAGGCGCGCCGTCCAGAGATTGCTGAGCAACTCCGCGCCTTCATGACCGACAATTTGGCGAAGGCCGATGATCCGGAGTTTGATAGCCCGGTGATTGGAATCGTTGCACCGCACTTGGATTACGGACGTGGCGCTGCCAACTATGCAGCGGCGTACAAGTGCCTTGAAACCGGCGCGCGCGAGCGACCGGACCGTGTGGTAGTGCTCGGCACAAATCACTTCGGGCTTGGCGATGGCGTGGTGATGACCGAGTACGGCTTTGAAACCCCGCTTGGTACTGCTCGCCCAGATGCAGCAATCCTTGAGCGCCTGCGCGATGCATTTGGAGACAAACTCTTCAAGGATCAGATCGACTTTGCTTCGGAACACTCCATCGCCCTGCACATTCCGTGGGTCCAGCACCTGTACGGCGATGTCCCGGTGATTGCAGCGCTGGTGCCGGATCCAAACATTGGTCTCATCAGTGACGATGGCGAGCGTGTGGGAACCAAGGAATTTGCGGCGGCTCTGAAGTCGATCCTGGCGCAGACCGGTGGTCGCACGGTGTTTGTCTCAAGCGCCGACCTGAGTCACGTGGGTCCGCAGTTTGGCGACCAGGCCCCGCTTGATGAAAAGCGCAGGCATGCCGTCGAGCAGTTTGACCGCGAACTCTTGGGCGAATTCATCGGCGGCGGCGAACCTTTCTTGGCGCACGTGGCCAAGACCGGCAATGCCAATCGTTGGTGCTCCATCGGCAACATGTATGTCACCGCCATCTGCGCCCCTCACCGGACGCGGGAAATGGTGAAGTACGAACAGTCGGTCGACCCAAATGGTGCGGCGATGATCTCATCAGCAGCGCTTGCGCTCTTGGCGTAACGGACCACGCACGTTCTGTCCTGGATGTGCGCATTCAGGCGAAGTTTCAGGTGAAGTTGCCTGCTTCGTTCCGTGCACATGTGCATCGGCAACTGCAGTGCCGTTCGCTCACGCGTCGGTGGCGGCTGCACGCGTCGGCACAGCGCGTCCAATCCGTGCCAGCACTGCGCGCAGATCGCTCCACACTTCAGCGCGCACTTGTCGCGTGTATGTACGCAGTACGTACGAGGGGTGGTACGTGGGCATGACCGGAATACTTGGGCACGAAGCGCCCGCCGGTGGTGTCCACGATTGCCACGTACCGCGAATCCGTGAGATTCCGGCATCAACTCCACAGATCCACTTGGTCGCCGGACCTCCCAACGTCACCAGCACACGCGGCTGCACCGCCAGCACCTGTTCCAAGAGGTACGGACCGCAGGCAGCGATGTCTTCTGGAGTTGGTGCGCGATCGCCCGGCAATCGCGACTTGATCACGCTGGCGATATAAACATCCGCGCGCGTCAGACCCATAGCGCGAATCATTTCGTCAAGCTTTTCGCCAGCTGGTCCCATGAATGGACGACCAGCGCGCTCCTCTGGTTCGCCTGGAACCTCGCCAACAAACATGATCTCTGCATCAGGCGCGCCCTCGCCAAAGACGAGCTTGGCTTTCGCCCCGGAAACCGCGCACAATTGGCACGTGGCGGCGTGGCGCGATTCAATTTCTGCCAAGCGTGCCATGCGTTCTTCGCGCGAACCAGCAGGTGCCAAACTTGTAGCTGCTACGCGTACATCACGAACACCAGCGGGCGCTGCAACTTGGACTCGTGCGCCAGCCGGGGCCGCAACAACGGCACGCATATCAGTCGGTGCATGCACGACGTCCTTGACCTGCACCACGGCTCGCGCTTCAGCTCCGCCTGATGAATCACGCGACCCGTGCAACGGACGCGGCGATACATCAAGGCCGAGCGCTCGATCAAAGCGCGCGAGCACGGCATGGACAGTCAACGGATCAGGCATGAACGTCAGCGACGACGCGCACTTGCGGACGGAGTTTCCTTCGCAACTGGCTCAGGAAGCTGAACGAGCGACTGCGTTCGCAGCACCAGTCCAGAGCCTGCACGCAGGTGGTAGCTCTGCGAGTGAATCTCGTTGCGGAAGCGCTGCATGTCAATGATCGACAGATTTGGCTTGCCGTTTGGATCGGTCCAGCAGGTCATCAGCGAATCACTATCGCGACCGTGCTGCAGCATTTCCTTGTAGGTGCCGAGGTACAGATGATCACTGAGCGACTCCGACTGGATGGTCGTCATGTACGTGATGTTTTCAGTGATCTTCTCTTCGTGGTCGTGCTCGCCCGCGCATGGGAGCGTGCCGGCCAAGCCGCGATCTGGGAGGCTGGTCGGATTATCAACTACCACTTCGCAGAAGGTGATGGCGCCGTATTGGAAGCGCACGCAGTGACCACCCTTGAAGATCCAACCCTCAAACTCGTAATCGCCGTGCTGCATCTTGCGGCGCGCTTCAATCCCAAAGAACTCTGGATGGACAGCCCGGCGATACAGGAGCATCGCGTAGGCGTGCGGATTGGAGGCCTTGGGTGGATTGACGTTGGTTTCGAGTGGGTCGTGCATAGTGTGTAGGTTCGGCGAATATCTAACTGATCGACAATTGTCGCGGATTCAGCACGGAACTCAATCCCTAAAGTGGATAGTTCTTGCAGATTGTGCATTTGCACCCGAAAAACAACGATTTTAAGTGACTTGCAGTCACGCATACGGCGCAAAAAGGTGCCCGGATCCCCATTTCGCGGGATCCGGGCATAAGTGTGGGCGACACGGACGGTAAGCCGGATTCTGTCAGCGGCAAGCCGCGTACAGCCATTTATCTAGGCCAGTCGTTGCCGACTGGCTCCAGCGCGCGACCCGCCCCGATACCCGTGGACACGGGCGTCGACGGAAACCGTCGACCGAGACTGCTTGCGCTTGCACGCAGTGGGGTTTGCCATGCCCTGGCCGTCGCCGGTCAGGCGGTGCGCTCTTACCGCACCGTTTCACCCTTACCACGCACGCCCGAAGGCGCCGTTCGGCGGTTTGCTTTCTGTTGCACTGTCCCGCATGCGCGCCCACGCGCACGGGTGGCCGTTAGCCACCACTGTGTCCAATCGTGTCCGGACTTTCCTCCCCAAGCCGTGAGGCTTGCGGCGGCTGTATGTCCACGGCGCGATGGTAGCAGCGCTTGATGCACGCCAACACCATGATTCTTCCGCGCGCAGCAAACGATGTTGCAAAAACAACCTCGCGATCCGAGCAGTGCGCGGATCGCGAGGAGTAAATCCGGTCAAATCAACTGCAAATGCGCGGTTTGGCAGTTGGGGTCCGTCGTAAGGCCCAAGTGCCGCTCACGCATTCAGCGTGCGATGATCACGCAGCCTGAATGGCTGTGATCTCAACGCGCAAGTAATCCTGACGATGTCCAGCCTGGCGTCGATAGCCCTTACGGCGCTTGTACTTGCCGGTGCGGAGCTTGTCGCCCTGCACGTCGCCGACGATCGAAGCAACAACGGTTGCGCCCTTGAGGTACGGCATGCCGAGCTTGGCAGCGGTTCCGTCGCCAGAGCCAACCGCGAGCACCTTGTCGAAGGTCAGTGATGTGGCGTCATCTGCCACCTCGCGCGTATCGAGGTCGACGATGTCGCCGACGTTCACCTTGATTTGGGTTCCACTGTCCTCGAAGATCGCGTACACGGTTCTGCTCCTTAATGTGCCCCTCAAGCGGGGTTGCCCCTCAAACACGACGGCGATCGCCGGCGCGGGGGAATCGGGGAGTGTAGCGGAAACCCGGGTTCAAATCCACCCCCCCAGAAGGGGGAAAGATCTTGTTACTCGGACCTCCGCAATGCCGGCGACAGGAATCGAACCTGCAAGGGTTTAGAGCCCGGCGGATTTTGAGTCCGCTGCGTCTGCCAGTTCCGCCACACCGGCGTGTGTGACTTGGGTCATTCGTCCCCAACTGCTGTGACAGTGTAGTTGGGACTCTCTTTAGTGATTTGGATGTCGTGCGGGTGATTTTCAACGACCGTTGCGCCCGAAACACGGACGAATTGGGTCTTGGCTCGGAACTCATCAAGTGAACTGCAACCACAATAGCCCATCGCGGCGCGCAGTCCACCCACCATTTGATACACGAAATCGGCAAGCTGTCCACGGTACGGCACCCTGCCCTCAACACCTTCCGGGACATACTTGCGGCTGTCGCGGATGGATGCCTGTCCATAACGATCGGATGAGCCAAGCGTCATCGCCCCAGCGCTGCCCATGCCGCGATAGGTCTTGAAGTGTCGGCCACGATGAATCACCAGTTCGCCGGGGCTCTCTTCCAGGCCCGCGAACAGGCTGCCCAGCATGACGGAGCCCGCGCCCGAGGCGATCGCCTTGGCAATATCGCCAGAGAGGCGAACGCCGCCGTCAGCGATCACCGGAACTTGCCCGCGCGCGCCTTCGACGGCATTCATGATGGCGGTGATTTGCGGCACCCCAACACCAGTGACCACGCGGGTGGTGCAGATGGAACCAGGACCGATTCCTGCTTTCACAGCGTCGGCGCCTGCATCGATCAGCGCGCGAGCACCATCAGCGGTGCCAACGTTGCCAGCGATCACTTCAATCTGGAATCGCTTCTTTATTTCACTCACGGTACGCATGACGTTTAGGCTGTGACCGTGAGCAGTGTCAACCACAATCACGTCAACTTCAGCTGCAACCAAGCGCTCCACGCGATCAAGTTGCATGATGCCCACCGCAGCGCCAACCCGCAGGCGCCCGCGACCGTCGCGACATGCCTGTGAATGCTTGGTGAAATTATCAATATCACGCATGGTGATCAAGCCGGCGAGGCGTCCGTCGGTATCGATGAGCAACAGCTTCTCAACGCGACCGCGATTGAGAATCGCCTCAGCAAGTGTTGGCGTTGTGTCAGCCGGCGCCGTCACCAATTTGTCCTTGGTCATCACGTCTTGGACGCGCGTCTCGGCTGGATGATCTACAAAGCGAATATCGCGTCGGGTCAGGATGCCAACCACGCGCGTGCGGCGCGTGCCATCTTCAGTCACCGGAAATCCGCTGACTCCGTATTCGCCCATCAGTTGCTGGGCGCGCTGCACGGTGTCAGTCGGCGAAAGCGTCACCGGATCGGTGATGATTCCGTTCTCGGTTCGCTTGACTTTCTGAACCTCGAGCGCCTGTCGCTCCGGCGAAATATTTTTGTGGATGATGCCGATGCCGCCCTCTTGGGCCAATGCAATGGCGAGCGCAGACTCGGTCACCGTGTCCATGGGCGCAGAGACCAGCGGGATATTCAGGCTGATCCGCCGGGTGAGCTGTGTCCGCGTGTCAGCAGACTCCGGCGTGATCTCGCTGTAGCGCGGAATCAGTAGGACATCGTCAAAGGTGATTCCGTCTTGGACAATCTTGTGCTCCATCTGCGGGATGTTACAGAGCCCGCCCGCGCCGTTCACGGGCGAGGCACACTTTCGGCAGTTCGTGCTACCCTGCGGGTCTCCCCCGACGGTCGTCCGCGGGTGGTCGACCAGGCGAACGGCTATGCCCGTAAACCTGCCGAGGATGGCCAGTGTGGTCATTACCCGTCGCCCGCCTTTTTGCGGTCCAGATGGAACCGTACGGGGTCCCCCTTGCGGAGGTGACCTGAGTGTCAGGCAACGACGGAAAGCAGTACCTCACCAGCCCCATTCAACTCGATCGCCGCGGAATGCAAGACGGCGACGGGATGAAGGCATGGACCCTTTGGCTCTCCGCGATCATTAAGTTCGGCGGGAGCGACCTTATTGTGAAGTCGGATCTGAAGCCGCGCATCCGCCATCGCGGTGTCTTGAAGGACATTGAGACCGATGTCATCACCCAGGAACTGATGTTCCAAGTGGCCAAGGATGTTCTCGACGCCGGGCAGCAGGAAGTCTTCTGCAACAAGGGCTCGATGGACTTTGCCTACGACTACGACGACAAGAACCGCTTCCGCGTGAACATGTTCATGGCCCGCGGCAAAGTTTCGATCGCAGCGCGTCTCATCACCAGCAACATCAAGAAGTTTGAAGACCTGTACCTTCCGCCCAGCCTTGGCGAGGTAGCGCTTCTTTCGCAGGGTCTGGTGCTCTTTGCCGGCGTGACCGGTAGTGGTAAGTCCACTTCGATCGCGGCGATGCTTCAATACGTCAACGAACGCCGCAAGGTGCACATCGTGACTATTGAAGATCCCATCGAGTACATCTTTAAGGACGACAAAGCCACTATCAATCAGCGTGAAATCGGCATCGATTGCGTCAATTTCAATGATGCATTGCGCGCGCTGGTTCGTGAAAACCCGGACATCGCGCTGGTGGGTGAAATGCGCGACTACGAAACGTTTGAAGCCGCCGTGCGCGCTGCGGAAACCGGCCACTTGGTGTTTGGAACCATCCACGCATCGAGCGCATGGCAGACGTTTGGTCGTATTTACGACTTGTTCCCAGTGAATGAGCGTGAGCAGATTCGCAAGCTGTTGGCCTACAACCTGCGCGCCATCGTTTATCAAAAGCTCCTGCCGACCTTGCATGCGCACATTGCGCGTATTCCAGCGCTGGAAATTCTGATCAACACCCCTGCTGTTCAGAAGTACATCCTGGAAGCACGCGAGGGCGAACTCTTGGACATCATCAAGGGGCGCGACGCGGGCATGCAGGACTTCACCACCGCATTGGTTGATTTGGTGGAGAAGGAATTCATCCATCAGAGCGTCGCGCTGCAGTCGACGCCGAAGCCCGAGGAGCTGCGCATGCGCCTCAAGGGAATTTCGCAGGGCGCATCGTTCGCCAAGGGAGCCTGATAGTGAACTTACCGACTGCCTTCTTCATTCCGGGATTCTCTATCCTCGCAGAGGCAACCTCGCCGGCGATTCTGATGAGTATCGCCAAGCCGATCGTGACATTTGCCACGTTTGTGCCGTATGCAGTTCTTGTCTCAACCAAGTTGGAGAAGGACGCTGCGTACTTCAATCTGAAGCCGCAGAAGTGGGCTTCCATCTTCCTGGCCTTTGGTACCGCCGGAGTGCTGTCTGCACTGTTGATTCCCACCTGGTTTGCTGGCTTCCCGCTGATGATTGCCTTCTTTGCAGCGCCATGTACGTGGTACATGAAGTTCCGCAATGAGGCACTCAAGGGAACTAAAGCCAAGCCGCTGACCTTCCTTGATATTGATTTCGGCAAGATGGCCGCGGATCGCAAGGCAAAGAGTGCGCAGGCTGGCGCCACGTTGCGCTTCCAGAAGAAGGATCGCAGCGAGCAAGCAGCACCGGATCGCAAGGATCCGGCGTTTGAGGTGTATGCCGGACTTGAGGCGGTACTGCTGGGAGCGCTGGACGCGCGCGCTACTCGCGTTGAGATTGCGCTCTCCAAGCAAGGCGCACAGATTCAGCACGTGGTTGATTCCATGCGTT
>CAMDUB010000059.1 GCA_945878575.1 Phycisphaera mikurensis NBRC 102666
ATTGTCATTGGATGTAGCCAGCGTTGGTAGCTTGTTTATCAGCCGATGGGACAGTTTGTTGGAGGCAAAGTTGCCGGCGACGCTCAAGAATCGCATTGGTTTGGCAATTGGAGCTGATTGCTATGCGGAATACGTGAAGTTGCATGCCACCGATCGTTGGCTTGCTCTTGAAGGAAAGGGCGCACGTCCGCAGCGATTGCTGTTTGCAAGCACCAGTACCAAGGATCCCGCATTGCCAGCAACGTTGTACGCCGCTGGATTGGCGGCGCCACGCACCGTTGACACGATGCCGGAAGCCACACTCAAGGCGATTCATGCTGGAGCTCCGGTCACCGCCGTACTTCCGCTGGATGGCGGTCCGTTACGCGCAGCATTGGCTGAGGCGCGTGCTGCGGGTATTGATCTTGACGCCGCTGCAGCGCAACTGCAAGAGCAGGGCGCCAAGTCGTTCGAGCAGAGCTGGAACGATCTGCTGAAGGACATTGCGGCCAAGAGTGGTGTGCTGGCGGCGCGGTGACAGCCGGCTACGACTTTCGGAGCAGCAGTTCAAATCGTTCCGGCGTCACTGGCTCGGAAATGAGGAAGCCCTGCATGGAGTCGCATCCAGCGTCGATGAGCCACTGCCGCTCCTCTTCGGTTTCAACGCCTTCAGCAATGACCCCAAGCCCAAGCTTGTGAGCCATGACAATGATCGCCTCGCACAGCGCTCGATCATTGTTGTTGGTGCCAAGCATGCGCACGAACGACTGGTCAATCTTGAGGTAGTCAATGTCAAACTTCTTGAGGTACGACAGCGAGGAATAGCCGGTGCCAAAGTCATCAATGGCGACCTGAATACCAGCGTCGCGGAATCGGAGCAGCCGATTCACGATGTCGGGTTCTGCGTCAAGAAGTAGACCTTCGGTGATCTCGATGATCACTGATGTACCGGGAATTCCCAGGCTATCGAGATGGTCGCTCCAGGTGTCATGTGGAATGTTTCCCTCGGTACGGAATTGCACTGGCGACGCATTGACGCTGATTTGGAAACCTTGGGGAAGAATTCCATTCCAGCGGGTGAGCCAGCTGGTTGCTTCGCGGAACACCCAGTCGCCAATTTGAATGATCAGCCCAGATTCTTCCGCCAGTGGGATGAACTCTGCGGGGCCAATCATTCCGCGTTCCGGATGGTCCCAGCGCAAGAGCGCTTCGGCCTTGTGGATGCGTCCGGTGCTCAGATGAACGATGGGCTGAAAGTACACGCGAAATTGCCCAGCAGAAAGCGCTACGCGTAAATCATGGATCAGTCGAACTCGGCTCTGTGCAGCAATTTGCAGGGTGTATGTGAAGTAGCTAAATCGGCTGCGCCCCATGTTCTTGGCGGCGTACATCGCTTGATCAGCATTCTTCAGTAGTTGTTCAACTTCAAAGGCGTCGTCGGGGTACAGGGTGATGCCGATACTGGCTGAAACATAGACCAACTCTTCACCCAATACGAATGGCTCAGCCATGCAGTCGATGATTTTCTGCGCGACTTTTTCGGCATATTTACTATCTTCGAGTTTCGTGAGGATCACCGTGAACTCATCGCCGCCGAGGCGCGCAACGGTATCGGAATCACGTGTGCAGCCGCGTATACGGCTCGCTACCTCAATCAGCAAATCGTCACCGATGAGGTGGCCGTGCGTGTCGTTCACTTCTTTGAAGTGGTCCAAGTCAATGAATAGCAACGCGAGCGATAGTCCAGCGCGTCGTTCTTTCTTGATTTCTTGCGCCAGTCGATCGCGGAACATGCGTCGATTGGGAAGCCCGGTGAGCATGTCGAAGTTGGCCTGTTTCCAGATCAGTTCTTCGGACTGCTTCTTCTCAGTGATGTCAGAGAACAGCATCACGTATCCGTGCAGCGAATCATCATCGCCAAGAAGTTGGTTGATGGTGATGGACTTGGCGTAGATCTCGCCGTTCTTGCGGCGGTCCCACATTTCGCCGTGCCAGTAACCAGCGCCGTTGATCGCTTCCCACATAGAGTCGTAGAAGTGTTGATCTTGGCGTCCCAAATTGAAGATATTGGGGCTCTTGCCGATCACTTCATGAAGTTCGTATCCAGTGATCCGCGCGCACGCTGGATTGATGGCGATGATGCGGTAATCGGAATCGGTGACCAGCATGCCTTCGGCAGTATGTTGATAGACCAACGCAGCCAATCGGCGTTCTTCCTCTAGGCGCTTACGCTCGGTGATGTTGCGGCCGATGCCGATCAGTCCGATCACGCTGCCGGCGCTGTTGAAGTACGGCGTGCGTAGTACTTCGAGGCAGATGTTTCCGCCGTCCGGATAGGTGACCCACTCCTCGCAGACCATGGCTTTGCCACTGGCGAGCATTTCGGTGTCACGTGCGCGCACCTTGATCGCCGTGGCGGAGTCGAAGATCGATAGTGCGGTGTTTCCGACAATCGAACTTTCGGGTAGTCCGGCATAACGCTCAAACGCTTGATTGCATCCGAGGTAGATGCCTTCCGGGGTCTTGAAGTAGATCAGGTCGGGGATCGAGTCAATCACGCCGCGTAGCTGGGCATGTTCTTGCTCGGACTGCGCGCGTAGACGTTGATTGGCGGCGGTCAATTCGTCGGAATTGACGGCCAGCGCGTTGCCGAGAAGCACGCGCTCCTGATCGGAAACTTTATAGTGGTCGCTGACTGCGCCGAGGAACTGCGGCCAACCGCCCTCGGGTTCGAAATCCTTGCCGAGGTGACGCTGAAGTTGGCGTAACAGCAGCCGATGCATGGTTAGCAGGGAGCCTTGTCCTGGATGGTGGTCAGTGTCATCGTCTGGTTGTGCAGCCGGCAATGCAGCACATCGCTGAATGGGGCTAGTTCTCCATACGAATAGAAGCCCGCGAGTGTGGCGTTGGGACCGAGAGTGGTTTCCACAATCGCCAGTTCATCTTCGGTGAGTTGCCCAAGCACCAGTCGCCTGCCGACGCAGGTGACCACGAGGCACAGAATGGGCTTGTCCGTGGCCAGTTTTGCTTGTTCGGCAGCAGATCCTGCGCTATCGATGAGGCTGGAAATCTCTGTGCGCATCAGTTTGCACAGACTTCCTTGCGGCACGTCGCCTGCAAAGGTGAGGCTTTGCGCCGCTTCATCAACTGCGAGCAGCGTGCGGATGATGGATGGTTCGTGCTTGTTGGTTCGAATGCTCAGCGGGAACCGCAGGCCGCTGCCCGGAAGTTCCTTGGCCAATTCGCCGAGGTAGCGCTTGTACAGACTCAACGCCGGCTGATTGTCAATTTCAGTGACGACGTTGCCAGCCGACTTGGTCACGATGCGCTCTGCACCGAATTCTTGCCAGCCAGCGGCACTGCCAGTCTTTGCGGCAACATCGCCATATAGACCAACGATGACCACGCATCCAGACTTGGCGGGGGCGTTGCCGATCACCCACGTTTGTTCAAAGCGTGGGCCATCCGCAGCGAGTCCACCCGTCACCGTTACGCCATAGCCATTGAGTCCGGCCGCCAGTTTGCTTCCATTGACGGCCAGTCCGTCGGAGAACACCAAGACATGGCGCAGGTCATCGGCCTTCAGTTGTTCCATCAGTCCGGCGGCAAGCGCGCGGATGTCAGTGTCTGGGGTGACATCCGCAACAGCGAGGCGCGCACTCCCGTTTGCAAACTTGATGGCGGTGGCCACTACATCGTCAGTGATGGCGCTGCCGAGAATGGTTCCCGCCGATGAGCAGCCGGCGATGCAGGCGTTTGGAAACATTTCGGACAGGCGCTGAAAGCACGCCGGGTCTTGGAAATAGTTGCAATCGCCAAACACCAGGACGAGATGGGCGTCTTTCAGGTCTTCGCCGCCGATCCAAGGACCTGCGCTGTTGCCGCGAATTTGCGCGATCTTCATGGATGAATCCTCAGTTCGGGTAAGCCGCGCGCGCAAGCGCAGGGCGCACTCAATGAATTCAATGCTACCGAATGCGCGGGAATTTCCTCGGAGTACGCTGCGTCAAATGCTTGGATTCCTTGATGAACTCGCTTGGCGCGGCTTGCTGCACCAGACCACCGCTGAAACGCTCCCCGCGTACCTGGCAACGCCCGGTCGAATTGCCTATGCGGGGTTCGATCCCACGGCAGACAGTCTCACCGTTGGCAATTATGTGCCGATGAAGTTGCTGGCGCATTGGCAACGTGCTGGGCACCGCCCGGTGGTGTTGATGGGCGGAGGTACCGGGCTCATTGGGGACCCGAGCGGTAAGAGCGCGGAACGACAACTCATGACCCCCGAGTTGGTGGCGCACAACGTTTCCCGACAGCGGGCCATCTTTGAGCGGGTGATTGATTTTTCACAACAGATCACCTGCGCCGCAACGGTGGTTGACAACGGCGAGTGGCTGCGCACGCTTGGTTACATTGATGTGCTGCGCGATGTTGGCAAGCATTTCAGCGTCAATCAAATGATCATGCGCGATTCGGTGAAGAGCCGCTTGGAAGAGCGCGAGCAGGGCATCAGTTACACCGAATTCAGTTACATGATTTTGCAGGCCTATGACTTCTTGCATCTGTTTCGCACCATGGGCTGCACAGTCCAGCTTGGTGGCGCCGATCAGTGGGGCAACATTGTCAGTGGCATCGATCTCATCCGCCGCATGGAGCAGGGTGAGGCGTATGGAATTACTAATCCGCTGGTGACCAAGGCGGATGGCGGGAAGTTCGGTAAGAGTGAGAAGGGTTCGGTGTGGCTGACTGCGGATCGCACCAGTCCGTTTCGTTTCCATCAGTATTGGTTGAACACGGCGGATGCCGATGTGGTTCGATTTCTGAAGTGGTTCACGTTTCTTCCGCCGGATCGCATTGCTGAGTTGGAACGCTCGGCTGCGGAGCGTCCGCAAGAACGTGAGGCGCAGCGAGTACTGGCGAACGAAATGACCGAGATCTTCCACGGCGCTACTGAACGCGGCAACGCGGAGGCTGCTGGGCGTGCGCTCTACTCCGGTGAACTAGCGGAACTTGATGCGCGCACCATCGCGGAGATTGCAGAAGACTTGCCATGCACGGTGTTGGAACCGGGCGAATTGGGTGGCGAAGGCGTCTTGCTTGCGGACTTGTTAGTTCGCACCACGCTTGCAGCGAGTAAGCGTGAAGCCCGCGACTTTATGCAGGCGGGCGCCGTACTAGTGAACGGCACGAAGGCCGCAGCTGATGCGCGGCTTACGCCGCGCGACTTGCTGCATGGAAGCGTCGCGCTCTTGCGACGTGGCAAGAAGAACTGGCACGCGATTCGCGCGTCGGTGTGAAGCGTGTTGTGCGCGGTGCGCGGGCTGGTTAGTTTGGCACGACCGGCATGACCGGCATGACCGGATCGCGCGGCATCAGCCGGAGAGTGGCAGTTGCCGGCGCGGCGTCGCCTGATTTCTTGACCACGGTGACACCCTCGGGAAGGCGCCAGAAGGTGACCGGGTACTCGGCAGTGCCAACCTTGACGGGCGTCTCATCGAGGTCGATGACTGCGGCGGGCGTGAACGCGCCGGTGGTGATCGAGTCAATCGCAGCGCGCGGGCCCGTGAGGACCACACCAGTCATGTATTCCGAGCCGGGCGCAACGGTGACGTCCCAGCGGCTGGCAGTCTGTGGCGAAAGCGTGATACGCACAGCGATTCTGGGGGCGGTGTATTCGTTGCTCGAAGCAAGCAGTTCGAAGGAGATGCGTGCTCGTGGCGGCACCACGCGGCACAGTTCTTTCCAGCGATCGAGCGTGCTTGGCAAGCGGAGTTCCACGTCAATCTGTTGAGGCTTGCCGGCTTCAAGGTTCTTGGTGTCGATCGCTGCGTCGACACTGAGCGCGCCGATCGATTTGCGTGCCGCTTCGGGAAGCGTGACGGTCACCACCTGCGGATCGACAAAGATTTCGCCGCGGACGGCAGCATTGGGCAGCACCACCGCAATCGGTACCTGCTCCGTGACCAGTGATCCCACTTCGAAGCGCAGTGACTCTGGGCGCACGCGAACCACTTCGGCGCCGGTGGCGATGACGGTTGGATTGGCGGAGAGCACTTCGCGGAACGACGCTGCATGCGTGCCCGCCTCTCCTGGCAGGCCGTCTCCGCCAGTGGCGAGCGGGAGGCCAGATCGCAAGACGTCTTCAAATGCTTCAATCGCGCGCCGGGATCCACGCACTTCAACCGCTAAGGACACTGCGGTGGAGGGTTCTACAAATTGCACGCGCGGGTCGGCGGGAGCAAGGCGCACCGTGCCCGCAACCGATGCAGACTCACGGGTGCGGTCATTGGCGTAGGCCCAAATGAGTAACGCGATGACGGCCGCCGCCACCGCATTCATCACTTCCGAACGCCACTTTGCAGCAGGTTTCATGACGCTGCCTCCTGCGGCTCATTGACGGGCGGCTGGTCTTCGTCGGCAGTGAGCGCTGCTCGCAGCGCGCGTGCAAACTCGTCGTAGGCGATGGGTTCGGAGAGTCCGCCGTGGCGCGCGATGCGGATCGCGCCGGTCTGTTCGCTGACGACCACCACGATCGCATCGGTTTCTACCGTGGCGCCCACCGCGGCTTGATGCCGGGAGCCAAGGCGCGGGGGCACCATGGACGCATCTGCGATCGGCAATTGGACGTTGGCCGCGACGATCCGATTGCCGCTCACCACCACCGCTAAGTCATGCAGCGGGCTGTTGGGCCAGAACACGGATTCCAAGAGTCGTGCGGAGATGATGGAGTCGATGGGAACGCCCGTTCGTGTGAATTCTCCGAGCGGCACGCCGCGTTCGATGACGATGAGCGCGCCGAACTGGTTTCGGCTGAGGAATTCCACCGCTTCGTCGACCGCTGGCACCATTTCCGTGAAGCGACGGCTGCCGCCGGCAAGCCAGCGCGACTGGCCGATTCGGATGAGTGCCTGCCGCAATTCGGGTTGAAATATCACTACCAGGGCCAGCGCCAGGGTTCCGGCCAGGGCCTCGGCGATGAAGCGCAGGCGCGCGAAGGATTCGCTGCCACTTCCTGCAAATCGCAGGCTCAGAATGATGGCTGCCAGGATGGCGATGACGCCCTTCAGGACGCCCGCGCCCCGGGTTCCGCGCAGGAAACGGAGCGCCACGAACAACACCGCCCAAATGACCACCAGCTCGATCGCTATGGCGAGGCGCTCGTCGCCGCGGAAGATCTGTGCTATCCGTTCGAGCATCGTGAGGCGAGTATAGGTGGATGCCTCCGGTGCCGCTCCGTACTACGATGCGTCCACGATGTCACGCGTCCCCGGTTCGTTTCAACTTGGTCGATTCACCGCCTCCTGCGCCGCCGATGGCCGCGCGCTTGTGCCGGGTGAGCCGATCGTGGCCACCCTGTGCGACGCGCCGGAAGGCGACGAAAGTGGGCACGAATTTGTGCGCCGCGACTTTGCGGTGGATGCATGGAGCACGGGCTCGCGCCCCGCGGGACTCGTTTGCTTCTGGCGCACCACGGCGCCGGAGCCGGACCAGAAGCGCCGCCTCCTTGTGGACGATGACACACTCTTAGAACTCTTCGACCGCCTGGAAGGCGACGAGCGTCCGCAGCGCATCGCCTACCGCTGGTTGATGTGCCTGATTCTGTTGCGCAAGCGATTGTTGCGCCACGTCCGCGTCGATCGTCAAGAGAACGCGGAATGGTGGTTGGTGCAGAAGCGGGGCATGGATGAAACCATCGCGCCGATCCGCGTTCTCAATCCGCGGCTGCGCGACGAGGACCTGCAAGAACTCTCCGAGCATCTCGGTGAGGTCATGCAGAGCGAACTGTGAGCGGTCTGCAATCATGGCACGCTGCGCTGCGGCGACCGGTGCTGCTAGTGTCGTTCCTGATCTCCGTGCCAATCGCATGCGCGCCGCGCGCGATGGACGTGCCCGATGCCACTGCGCCTGGTGCTGCGGCAACTGCGGGTGCTGGTACGTCCACTGCACCGGTGGCAGCGGCGCCCACGGTTGAGGCCATCACCGCCAGTGAGCAAGCCCGCGTTGGCACGCTTCGTTTCTTGCACGCGCGCGGGATTGCGGAATTGCGCTGGACGGACGAACAAGGCAGTCACTTTGAGCAGGGCGATGCGGATATTCGCTGGTGTGCCGGACGCGGTGTGGCAGCAAGCATCAGTAAGTTTGGCGATCGTCACGCGTGGCTCGGTTCAGATGGAACGCGCTGGTGGCGATTTGAACTGAAGACCGCGCCTTCGCGGTTGGTGTGGGGAATGATTGCAGCAAGCGCGCCAACGCAAGCAGCGCGTGAAGCGCAAGTGGCGAATCCGCGCTTTCTTGGAATCGCGCCGCTAATCCCGCGCGCGGGCGCGGTGGTGGAGGTGCGTGATGGATTGGCGTGGGTGGAGTTGGAACACGCTGGCGGTGAAGCGATTGCGGGTGTTCGCGTTGAGGCGGGATTTGCGATCGGCACGCTGGAGCCTCGGTCGGTACGCGCGCAGTGGAACGCTGGCGATTCTTCACGTGTTGATTTCGGTGAACTGATGTTGGTGGAGACCGCTGGCGTTGCGCAAGGTGCATGGCCGCGCATTCCGCGGCGCCTCGTTGCAGTCCGCGAGGGCGGGGTGACCGCGCTTTCCATTGCACTTGATTCTGCGCGCGCTGACGCAGAGGCCGCCGACCGACCTACGCTTTACGACATGGATGGACTGCGCGCACGATTCACGCCAGAGATGATGGAGGAAGCGAAATGAATCGCCTGTTGACCTTGTGCGGCCTGTGCATTTCCGTATGTCTTGCGTTGTGCATGGGGCGTCCCGCATATGCCGGCGGAGACCGAACTCTGGCCGGTGCGTCGGACGGAATGCACGCCTGGTTTGTGGTTGAACGAACGCGCGCCGGCGGCACCGAATGGGTGCTGCTTCATCATGCAACAGCCATGAATTGCGATTGTGTGCGCGAGGCGTTCACGCTGCCGCGCGCACCGGAGGCGATGTCAGCCTTGCGCGACACGCTGTGGATTGTGCTGCCGCCGGACAGCGCTGGTGCGCGTCGCGATGTCTATTCAGTGCGTGCGGTTCGCAATCCTGCCACTGGAGCTTTCTATTCAGACCCGCCAACGCGCATGGCCATCCATCCGAGTTTGCCGGGCGACGGTGAATTGCGCGGAATTGCGGCGATCGAGGATGGAGTGCTGGTGCTTCGGTCCGCAACAGCGGGCGCCACGCTTGAAGAACTTGGGTCGCGCGGCTGGCGTGCCGTCGTCGATTCTCCAGCAACGGCGGGCATGCGCCTGACGTTGCTGGCCGGACGGCCGGCGCTTGTTGATGCGGTCGGGGCCACCACGGTGCGCTCCGCTGACGGGCACTGGGCGCCTTCCGGAATGGCAGCTGCCGGGCAGGGATTCATGCAATTGGTTAGCGGTGCTGCTCGCGGGGTGGCGCTGGTCAGGCTGGAGGGCGACAAGCGTTCGATCGATTACTTGGGTGCATCCGCCGCGTTGCGATTAGCAACCTTTGAGGCACCCGACCGCGCCTTCACCGTGCTTGGTCTTGGTGACGAGTGCGCGATCTTCGTTCCGACGGGCGAGGGCGGAGCTGCGATGCAGCGCATCGATTCGGTCGGTGGCGTTGTGGGACCGCTCGTAGTCATGGGAGCGCAACCGAGTGACGCCACCGCATGGGTCTGTCTTGCCGCGGTGGTTGTTGGATCGGTCGGTGCAGCAAGTGGCGCTTTGTTGCGGCGCTCATGGCGTCTCAAGTCGGCCGCCGCTGAACGCCGATGACCCGAGGCGGGCGAACGGATTCGCCTACCGAATGAGGACCACGGCATTGCACGACGGATCAGATGCACGCGCAATGAGCTACACGATGCCCGGCGAACGCCGCGGCACGATGGACGCTGATTCAATCATGGGTGGAGCACTGCTCACCGAAGCCGGTGCGCCGGGCGGTTCATCCTTTGGCCAGTTGGTCAGTGCGTTCCAAGAGGTAGCCGCCGGAGTGGAGGGGACGCATCGCGCGCTGATTGAGCGTGTGGAGCACCTCACCCGCGAACTGGAGTCCATGCGTACACGAAATGCTGAACCGATCGCCTGCGACGGCGAGGTCACGCTGGAGACGCTGGAGCGTCGGTCGGTAGTTGCCACCCTGGAGAGCTTCGGCGGGCACCGCGACCGTTCCGCCCGCGCGCTCGGAATTGGGGTTCGAACCCTGGGAATGAAGCTTCGGCAGTGGAAATTAGCGGGGTTGGTGCCTGAGCACCTGTAAGTTGGCGCCGCGGGAGTTGGCGACCGTTCGCTAGTTATTCACCCACGCAGAAATTGCAGTCATTCGGCAGTTCCTGCCGATCTATGGAGCAGGTGATGCATGCTGCTCCGCACGGATGCGGGGCACGTGCATCCCAAAGCATCCGGAGTTCGCGTGACGGATTCGATCGCAGCCATCGGACATATGGGTCACACAGTGCAGGGCACCCACGCAGTGGGTGTTGGTGCTACTTCGTTAGCGAGTGAGACTGCAGGCGCCGCGCCGATCTTGCCGGGAGATTCGTTGCTTGCTCGTGTGCAGGCGGGTCTTGAGCAAGCGCGTGTTCTTGGTGCGGA
>CAMDUB010000060.1 GCA_945878575.1 Phycisphaera mikurensis NBRC 102666
CTCATCAATGACCCGGAGCTAGTGGTCCTTGACGAACCAACCGACGGAGTTGACCCCGTCGGCCGCCGCGAAATTCGTGACATGCTCTTACGCCTGCGTGGCGAGGGCCGCACTGTGCTGGTGAACAGTCACCTCCTCAGCGAAGTGGAAATGTTGGCCGATCGCGTTGCCATTATCAACCAAGGCACCACCTTGGCGCAAGGCACCATTGAGGAACTCACGCACGAAAGTCACCGCTATGAGATTGAAGCGATGCATGCACCCGACGTGGTGATCACCGCGGTTGGTCCCGTTGCGGGCGTTGTCTCCGTTGCGGACCCCGCGCTGCGCACGTTTGTGATCCCGACCCGTGATGCTGCCGTTATTCAGCCCGCAATTGATGCCCTGCGTGCCGCCGGCGCCACCGTCACGCGCGTCGAACGCGCCCGTGAAACACTGGAAGATCTCTTTGTCCGCAGCGTGATCGACGAACACGGCCGCGCCATGCCCGGTGCGCAACGGCCGTCCACTGCGCCGCTCACGGCGCCGCCTACTGCGCCTTCCGCTGCCCCGCGCACCCCGCCGGAGATCCGCTCATGACGCAGACCTTGGCGATCTTTCTTGACGCGTACCGCGATCTCAACTCTCGCAAGCTCTTTTGGCTTGCCATGGTCATCAGCGTGGTGGTGGTTGCCATTGTCGGCGCACTTGGAATTGACGACACAGGTGTCTCCGCGCTTGGCTTCCACTTCAACAGCAAATTTGTCAATACGCTGTTCTTCCCGCGCGACCTCTTCTACAAGTTGATCTTCCAGAATTTGGGAATCAATATCTGGCTGACATGGCTCGCGGCCATTCTGGCACTCATTTCCACCGCCAGCATCGTTCCGGAACTCATCGCCAACGGTTCGATCGACATGATGCTGTCAAAGCCGATCACTCGTTCGCGGTTGTTCTTGACGCGCTGGGTGACCGGCTTGTTCTTTGCGGGCTTTCAAGCCGCCGTCTTTGTCCTTGCCAGCTTTCTGGTGATCGGTATCCGCGGCGGTGCGTGGGAACCTGGGCTGTTCTTGGCTGTTCCAGTGGTGGTGGTGTTCTTCAGTTACCTGTATTGCTTCTGTGCCTTGATGGGGGTGCTCACGCGTAGCACCGTGGCCAGCCTGCTACTCACGCTGGTCTTCTGGTTGGCCCTCTTTGGTGCCCAAAAAGCAGAGCAATTTCTCAATTACGGGCGGCTCGCTTCCAGCATGGAAGTAACCGCCATTGAACGCACCATTGCCTCGCGCCTGGAAAAGAATGCCGACGCCGATGTTGACAAACTCCGTGCCGAACTCGCCAGCGAAACCATCTCCGCCGGTCGCTGGAATTCTGGCTACTGGCCGGCGTACGCCATCATTACCGTGCTGCCCAAGACCAATGAAACCACCGAGTGGCTTTCGCGCACGCTTGTGAAACAATCGAACTTTCGACCGCCCGCGAAAGATGATGACGAGATGCGCTTCTTTGGAAGTAGCCGCGTCAAGCGCAAAGAATTTGAGCAAGCCACCTACGACGACGCAGAGTCACGCAAGGGCGCACTCTGGACCATTGGCACAAGCTTAATGTTTGAAGCAGTGATGCTCAGTGGATGTGTCTGGTTGTTCCGCCGCCGCGATTTCTGATCGCGCGTTACGATCCCTGCGTGCTTGTCTATCGCAAAGGTGTCTTCTGCCTGGAGTCCGAATGGTTCGGCCTGCGCTCCACCGTGAGCGTGCGCCCAGCGCTGGAACTGCTTCGGTCGTCGGACTACCACGTGGCGTACATCCATCGCGATGTTGCGACGCGCGCGGAACTGGAGCACTACCTGCGCAAGTGGTTCCAAGAGCGACACACCGGCTTTGAAATTCTCTGGCTCGCTATGCATTCCCGGCGCGGACTACTGTTGCCCGGCGACATGCGCCGCCCCGATGAGAAGATGCATATCGATCGCCTTGAAGAGATTTTGGCCGGGAAATGTAAGGGGAAAGTCATCCACTTCGGCGGTTGTCGCACCATTGCCATGCCCCCGGCGCGCATCCGAAAGTTCCTGCGTACATCGGGTGCCGTAGCAGTCTCTGGCTTCCGCGAAGAGGTCGACTGGACCGAATCCACGCTCTTTGAAACCACACTGCTCTTGGAGTTGCAGAAGCACCCGATGACTGCGTCCGGCTTGCGCTCCGTGCGTAATGCCATGCGCCGATCGCGCCCCCTTGAGTACGCCGCTTCCGGCTTCGCCATTCATATTCGTTCGTGACCGGCGCGGGTGGCTGACCCCTTACTTCCCCAACTCAGCGCTGCGTGCACGCGCCGCTTCCATGGCGGCCGCCACCATCACTGTGAACCCGCCCTGATCAAACACGCGCATGGCGGCGGCAGTGGTGCCGCCCGCGCTGGTGACGGCTGCACGCAACTGCGCTGGCTCACGGCCATCGCTTGCGAGCAGCGTTGCCGCACCGAGCAGTGATTCGATCGCCATGGCGCGCGCGGTGGCCGCACTCAATCCCATGTCCTGTGCTGCAGCAATCTGTGCTTCTGCAAGTAAGAAGAGGTACGCCGGCGCGCTGCCCACCGCGGCCACCGCTGCATCCATCAGTTCTTCGCGAATTTCCACAGCCTTCCCAATAGCGGAAAATAAACGCAGTGCGTCCGCCACGTCGTCACTGGTAGCGCCAGCACCTTGGGTGATCGCTGTCATCGACACCCCTACCTGCGCGGCCATGTTTGGCATCGCGCGGACGACGCGTGGTCCACCAGCGATGGCGCCGCCGCCACTCAGCGCAGCGCGGATCGTTGCACTGGTCCAACCCGCCATCACGCTGACCACGCATGTGGCGTTACTGATCGCGCCGATCGCCTCGGCAACCTCAAGAAAGTGCTGGGGCTTGACGGCCAGCACCACCAGTTGCGCACCGCGCGCTGCAGCAGCGTCGGCAGTGGCGCGCACCCCCAAGTTGCTCGCCTGCGCTCGCCGATCTGCGTCGCGTTCGATGACGACGGTCGTTGCAGGGTCGATCACTTCGCTGGCAATCGCGCGCGAAAGGATCGCCATGCCGAGATTGCCGCAGCCCACGAAAGCGATGCTGGCCGGATTCGTGTGGTCTTCAGTCATTGCGCAAAGCCTATCGGCGCCCGCGATCCGCTACGATCACTGCATGTCTTCTGCCGTCCAGACCCTTGATTTCGAGCAGCCGATCGCGGAGATTCAACGCCAAATAGAGGCGCTGGAGTCCCGTCCCGATGCTGACACCATCCGCGAGGAGATTGAAACCCTCCAGCACACCCGCAACAGTTTGCTGAGTAAGACCTATGGCAACCTGACGCCGTGGCAGACCGTCCGGGTGGCGCGCCATCCGCAGCGCCCCCAGACACTCGACTACATCCAAATGATTTGCCGCGATTGGTGCGAACTGCACGGCGACCGCCGCCACGGAGATGATCCGGCGATCGTGACTGGCTTTGGCCGCATCGGCAGCATCAAGTGCTTGGTGGTTGGACACCAGAAGGGGCGCGACACCAAGGAGCGATTGCGCTGCCACTTCGGATGCGCGCATCCAGAGGGGTACCGCAAGGCGCTTCTCAAGATGAAGCTTGCCGAGAAATTCAAGCTGCCAATTGTGACCTTTGTCGATACCCCTGGCGCGTATCCCGGCATCGGTGCGGAACAGCGCGGTCAAGCCGAGAGCATCGCAGTCAATCTCCGTGAGATGAGTCGATTGCGCGTGCCGGTGGTGTGCATTGTGATCGGCGAAGGCGGCTCTGGCGGCGCACTTGGCATTGCCATCGGTGACCGGGTGGCGATGCTGCGGAACAGTTGGTACAGCGTCATCAGTCCGGAAGGTTGCGCCGCGATCCTGTGGAAGGAAGCAAACGAACGCACCAACAATTTGGCTGCCAACGCGCTTGCTCTCACCGCCACGCACAACCTCAAGAATGGCCTGGTGGACGACGTCATCGAAGAGCCGCTCGGCGGCGCGCATCGGCATCCCAAGGAGATGGCGGAACGCATTCAGCACTACGTGGTTGATTGGGTGCGCGAACTGCAGCGCCTTGACCCAGCAACATTGGTGCGCAAGCGGTTTGAGAAGTTCCGATCGATCGGTAGCGTGAAGTAGGTCCGCTTCCGGGTAGCGCGCGCGTTGACGGTTCTCACAAATTATGCTAGGATTAACGGTTCTTCGGCGACACTGGTCGCTCGTTCGTCGGCGTTTCCTGCTTTGACGAGGGTGCTCTTTCCATGGCGAAATCCAATAAGAAGGCTGATGTGAAGAAGCCATCCAAGACGGCGGTCAAATCGGCTTCCAAGCCCGCGGGTAAGCCCGCGCCAAAATCGGCAGCAAAGACCCCCGTGAAATCAGCCTCCAAGACCCCAGCGAAGACCCCAGCGAAGACCCCAGCGAAGACCCCAGCCAAGACGCCTGCCAAGCCGCCCGTCAAGGTCGCAGCCAAGCCCGCGGTCAAAGCTCCAGCGAAGGCTCCAGTCAAGGCGCCCGCCGCCAAGTCCGTCGTCAAAGTCGAAGTCAAGCCCGCGCCCTTGGTGATGCCCAAGATCATCAACTCCGGTCCCAAGGAAGTCATCCCCGCGGTGGCTCCCAAGCAAGTGTGGCGCGCTTCCAACGAGGCCGCGCCGCCAAAGAAGAAGCCAGGCAAGGGCGCTCCGCCGCCGTCGATTCGCGACCCACGTAAGGAAGCACTCGAAGCCATGCGCCAGCAACAAATTGCTGTGGAGCGCGCGGCCAACAAGGGTCGCAAGATTGACTTCAACACCATCAAGAGTGTTGCGCAAGTTGCTGCACACATGAAGCCGGATGCCAATGGCTACGTGACGGTCAACGGCCGCCGCGTGCGCGTCATTGTTGGCAAGGTGCCCACTTCCAAGAAGAAGACCGTCAAGGCCGTGGTTGAGAAGGCTCGTGACGAAGGTCCAACTGATGCGCAGATCGCAGCAATCAAGACTCGTCTTACCACCAAGGAATTGAACGAGTACAAGGCCATTCTGCTTGAGGCTCGCTCCGAACTCATCGAGCGCGTGACCGGTCTTGAAGAAGACGCGCTCCGCAGTTCGGGCGGCAACCTGTCCAACATGCCTATCCACATGGCGGACATTGGCACCGATACGTTTGATCAAGACCTTGCCATTGGCATGGCTGAAACCGAACGCGAACTGCTTCGCGAAATCGATGAAGCCCTCGATCGCGTGGTCGGCAAGACCTACGGCGTGTGTCAGCTCACCGGTAAGCCAATTCCAAAGACTCGTCTCGATGCCAAGCCCTGGGCGAAGTACACGATTGAGTCTGCCCGCCACATTGAAAAAATGGGCGGCCGCTAAGCGAACGTTGGCTGCCGTCAATGACTTCCGCAGACTCGGACACTCCTGCATCCACGACCGATTCTGCAGCCTCTGCAGGGTCTGAGGCGCTGACGGGTTCTGTGCCTTCTGCAGTCATCGGGTCACCAGAAACCTCGGCAGCCTCGGCCATTCCTGCATGGCGCTCGCCCTCTGCGTGGTGCGTGCTCTTCTTGGTGTTCATTGCAGCCGTCTCGTTGGATCTCTGGAGCAAAGAGTGGGCGTTCCGCACGGTGGCCCCGCAGCCGGTGGTGCTCATCTACGAGCAAGTTTCGGGCAACCCTGGTTACTCACTGCCATGGCACCCCGGCGTCAGTGCCATCGCTCCCGACCTTCTTGACTTCCACCTTGTCCTCAACCATGGTGCCGTCTTCGGAATCGGCCAGGGTCGCGGACCGATCTTCATTGCATTCACGGTGCTCGCGGTGTGCACCGCACTTTGGGTGTTCGGCAAGCACACCAGTTCGCGCAGCCACCTCAGTCACATTGGCCTGGCGTTGGTGCTCGCGGGCGGTATTGGCAACATGTATGACCGTATTGCCGTGGGCGCGGTCCGTGATTTCCTACACCTCTTTCCGCACCGAGAACTTCCTTGGGGCCTGCACTGGCCGGGCGGAAGTAACGAGTGGTTCCCGTGGGTTTTCAATATCGCGGACTCGGAACTCATTGCCGGCATGTTTATCTTGATGCTGGCCATCCACCTCAACGAACGTCGCCAAGCGAAGTTGGCGGCGCTTGCAGTGCCGCCAACCACTCCTGGGTAATCACTTCGGGCACGGCGTCCATTGGTATCGCCTTGTCGATCGTGAACGCACCGACAGCAGTGCGTCGAATCATCGTGCAGTGGCCGCCAGTACCCAACACTCCGCCAAGTTCGCGCGCAATGCTGCGCACATAGGTTCCTTTGGCGCAGTGGATGTCAAGCGAAAGCAGTGGCCACTCATAGTGGGTTAACACGATCGAATGAATGGTGACTGGCCGTGGATGCATCTCTGGCGTCTGCCCTTTGCGCGCCATCTTGTACGCGCGGCGACCGCCAATTTTCATCGCACTGAAGACGGGTGGTCGCTGCAAGACCTCGCCGGTGAATTGCGCGGTAAGCACCGTTTCGATTTCTACGCGCGTGGGGGCGATGGTTGCCGCACCCGCGCCGCCAAGCGGAACCTCCGTGCGCACGCCCTCAAGATCATCAGTATCCGTGAACGCGGAGAGATCGATGGTGGTGAGGTACCGCTTCTCGGTGGCCATGAGCCCGGCCAGTTGTTTGGTGCATTTGCCAAGCGCAAGAACCAAGACGCCAGTAGCAAGTGGGTCGAGTGTTCCGGCATGTCCAGTACGAACGCCCCCCGCTCGTCGGCGCACGATTGCCACCGCTTTCATACTTGAGAAGCCCACGGGCTTGTCGATCGCCAGGATGCCATGCAGGTCAGGCATGCAATTGAGCCTACGCCGTGTTCGGTAACGGCGCGTAATCCGCGCGCCGTGGTTCGAGCAATGTTGGTTGAGTCCGCGCGCACGCTGCGATAGACTCCCGGATCTTCAGGACAGGTGTCCGAGTGGTCGAAGGAGCAGCATTGGAAATGCTGTATACGGGCAACCGTATCGTGGGTTCGAATCCCACCCTGTCCGCCTGAAACAAGCGGGAGACGACCGATTGGTCGTCTCCCGCTGTTGTTTTTAGCATGTAGAGTGAGTGTCGCCGCTTTAGTTACTGCGTCGACGGCGTCCGTTCAGGCCCATGAGCGCAAATGCGGCCATGGCACCCGGTGCGGGAATGGCGCCCCAAGTGAATTGCACTTGCGACTGCGCTGGCATGGAATTGGCGATGTAGTCGCTGTTGAACTTGTAGTTCCCGGCCGCGAGGAGGAAGGTCGAAGTGCCACTGGGGGTTTGGCCGAAATCACCACCCACCGAACTGAAGACGCCATTGTTGAAGGACAGGCTGTGCGCTACGGCGACGCCCACGTCTTCCACACTCCAGCTTCCCACGCGATTGGTTTTGGTCCAATTCCATGTGACGGTCAGCATTACGGCTTCATTAAAGACGTAGAGGGCGGAAGCGTTGCCCTCGCCATCGACGCCACCGTTGACGGCCATGGCCGAACTCATGGTGATGCTGGTCGCCGCGGTGGTGAGGGTGGAGGTCACATTCCCGTAGGTACCGGTGGCTAGTTCAGCGGTGATGGCACCGTAGGCGGCGCCAAAGGCGGCGGCCTGTTGGTTTGGGGTGCTGTAGATCTTGACATCGGCGGTGTAGATGTCGATTCCAGCAAAGGCAGGGCACGATGCCACTGCGACGCAGGTCAGGGTGAGCAAGGGGCGAAATAACATTATGTTCTTGTCTCTCAGGGATTTAAGGCGAACTGCTACGTGAGAACGACTGTGACGCCGATAAGGGTCGGGTCTACCAAATAGACGTAAAAAATCACTCATTTGAATCATTGACCTGCCCCAATTGCGACATTCTTGAGAGAATTGTTAATTATGGGATCTATTTGCCGCCATCGATTCACCCGCGTTCATTGCCTGGTTCTGCCGCCCTCGGTGCTGTTTGCGGTGACGGCTGCCCAAGCGCAGGTGATCAGTGCACAGTCCGCCGCGACGCTCAACCCGGCAGACTTCCGGGCGAGTACGCGCCTGCAGTACGGACTAACGCAGCCGCAGACATACCAGGGGGCGATTCTGGGCGGTGCTCGAATCAACACCGACCAACAGGCGGTGATTGCCACTGAAGGCGGATTCACCGCAAGCACAAATCCTCCATTTTGGAGTCAGACCGCTGGTAATGCGTTCCAGTTGTCATACACCGCGTCCACACAGACGCTGACGATGCGCGTCTTGCGACCGTCCGGCGCTCAGCAGTTCTCGATCAGCGACATCGTGGACCTCACCGGAGCTAGCGGTCTGAATCTTGATTTCGCAGCCCTCAACCTTTCGACCTTCGGTGGAATCCAGTTGACATCCGCTGGCCAGACAGTGGCCCTGGGACCAAACGGACTTCCTTGGAGTGGCACTGCCTTGGCGAACTCCACGCTCACTGGCTGGAATCTCGGCGCGGACTGGAGCATGACCGGATCTGTACTGTTCCTGGCGGGCGGTGATTCGCAACCGCGCCTACAAACCGACATCTTGGCACCCGGGCTTGCGTACCAGCTCAGTCACGTCAGTGGCGATCCGCGTCAGCAGGTTTACAACTACGGAATCATTTCCGACATGGTGGTGACCGATACGGACTTCCTGCAATCAACCTTCGGTGGCACGGATGGAATCATTGAAGCCGACATCAGTTCCGCGGCAGCGGTGACCTTTGATATTGCAAGTAATCAGCAGTATTCGGGCAGCATCACGGACCTCACCACTAGTCTGGTTGCAAGCGAGTACCGCGGTACTGCCAGCCTAGTGAAGCGCGGCGTTGGAACGCTGACCTTGACTGAGGCAAGCACGTATTCGGGCGACACCACTATTGAAGACGGAGCGCTCGCAATCAGTTCCAGTGATCAACTGGGAGCGGGCGAGATCATCTTTGGCGACGGGTCAGGAGTGGGAACGCCAGTCCTTGCAGTTGATCTTGGTGGCGGTGCCGACACGCTGACGCGCGATGTTCGGGCTGACAACGCCGATGTCACACTTGACATAGCGCCCGGAACACTAACGGTTGAAGGAACGATCTTTGATGTCGGCACCAATGACGTGGTGAAACTCGGCACGGGTACGTTGGTGCTCAACCTTCTCGGTAGTTACGGTGGCACGCTTGATGTGCAGGACGGAACGGTTGCAGTCGGCGGTACTGGTGCCGTTGGCGATGCGGGAATCCGTATCGGCGATGCATCGGTGCGCTTTGATATCAACTTCAGCAGCGCAGCGAGTCAGGATTTGGCAGTCGTCGGAGATGCGTTGGTGTTTAGCGATACTGGTCGCACGCTTAACTGGAACACGGCCATCACATCGTCCGCGAGCGATTCCTTAGAAGTACGCAGCCTCACCATGAATTTCAACGGTGACGCATCCGCGCTGTTGGGTGGACTGGACATCAACGACACCGAATTCACTATGGATGGCAGGACCATCGGTAGTTCGGTGATTGGCCGCGGCGGGTCGTTTCTCAATGCCACCGGGGCCATCAATGGCAATCTCGGGATCGATGACGCAACGTTGATCGCCAGTGGTGGTGATCCGACTCGAGCTGGCACGCTGAATGTCAATGGTAATTTCTCACTCGCCGCCGCCGCAACACTGCAGGCGAACGTGTTCTTGACGGAGAGTGCGCCGGATCAGCGTGAGTCTGATCGGGTGGTGGTCACAGGGAGCGCTGCCATGAACGGCGCGCTTGTTGCGGTGCGTAATTCAGATCTCGCCCCGGGCGTCCTTGTTCCTGGTGCCGGCGTCACCAAGACCTGGCGCATCATTTCATCGCCGGGCACTGGTAGCGGTGAATTCACGTCGGCCATGCTGTTGCTCTTTGATCCAGGTACTGGCGACACACAAGCGCTTACTTTGGCAGTGAATGGTTCAGTCACCTATGGCTTGGCAACTATCACCACGGTATTCGATGCGACTGGGGCCACCATTTCCATGACGGGCTTGGATTTTCCACCTGACGAGTTGTTTCAGACGCCGTGTGGCCCGGTCACCGGCGAGGAAATGAATGAGTTGTATGACCGACTCCGCCTTGTGCAGGCCGTCGGCAACGCTGATGCCAGTGATATCGCAAGCCGCTTCCTCCTCCTTGTTCAGCCAGAAGAGCTGCCAGCAAGTTACGCCGCCACTCAACAGCGCAACCCCTACGCCACGCCAAGCGTGGTCATGGACTCCAACTTCATGGCTGGTCAGACCGCCATGCTGCGCCTGATGCAGATGCGCGACGGCGCCATTGGTTCGGCAGCCGTCAAGGCCGCCGATGCCAGTGGCGGTCAGGCACCGCAAGTGCAAGAAGGATTCGGAGCGCCGCTCAACGGTCCAACCCCTGATGAGGGCGCGCGGGCCTGGACCCGTGGCTACGGATTCTGGGAAAATGTTGACGGCGATCCGTGCACCGATTGCGGCTATGACGCATCGATCGGCGCGGCGCTGGTGGGTATGGACTGGGCCGTTGACGGCGGCGGCATCATCGGTGGGTTTGCTGGTCTTGGACCAGGCCAGATCACCATGGATACTGCCTATGGATC
>CAMDUB010000061.1 GCA_945878575.1 Phycisphaera mikurensis NBRC 102666
TGCTTGAAGCCATGCGAGCCGCCGGCACCGAACGAATGGTCTTCTCCTCCACTGCCGCCACCTATGGAGCACCGGAGCAGATGCCCATCTCGGAGACGACACCGCAGCGACCCGTGAACCCCTACGGCGCCAGCAAACTTGCCTGCGAATGCATGATCCGCGAGGAAGTGGAGGCCGCACGTAAAGATGGCCGCGCGTTTGGGGCAACCATGCTGCGTTACTTCAATGTGGCAGGTTCTGCGTCAGACGGATTGCTTGGCGAAGATCATGACCCAGAGACGCACTTGGTGCCGTCTGCACTGCAAGCGGCCATTGGTTTGCGCCCTGCATTGCAACTCTTTGGAACTGACTATCCAACGCCTGACGGCACATGTATCCGCGACTACGTGCACGTTGAAGACTTGGCATGCGCGCACGTGGATGCACTGCACGCACTCAAGTCACACGCATGCGAGGCGTACAACGTTGGCATTGGTCATGGCTTCAGCGTGCGCGAAGTGTTTGCTGAATGCGAACGCGTTGTCGGCCGCGCTATTCCAGTGACGGTAGCAGCGCGACGCGATGGCGATCCGCCGGAGTTACTTTCCGACCCAACACGCATCATGCGCGAACTGAAATGGTCACCGCGGCATCGAACGCTTGCTCCGATGGTGGAGAGCGCGTGGAAATGGATGCAAGCACATCCGCAGGGTTACCGCAGTTGAGTCACATACCGAAGCTGAGGCCGACCCAGACGCCAAGGTTGTCGCGGCCCGGGTTGTCGGCATAGGTCTGCGCGTTGGAGATGTGGTACCAGCGCGCCGACATGTACAGCCGCGTGTTCTCAGCAACTTCAATGGTGGCACCTGCCCCGATACTTGGAGTGAAGTTGAACTCCGAGCCATCACTGGGCACTGAAGCGGTGGAACCCATCACACCGCAGCCAATACTGCCAAAGAGAGACCAAGTTTCCCGGGCCAGAAAGTGCCAGCGCGCTTCCAGGTCGATGCCGTACATGCCCGCATCTTCGCCGGGCTGCGAGACGTAACCACCGGTTCCGTACAGGGCCAATTCTGCATTGTCCACAAAGAACCACGCCGCACCGATTCGGCCTTGCAATTCGTTGGCATCTTGAAAGTCGCCCATCCATTCGCCTTCGAAGTTCAAACGCCAAGAATCCTTGGCACCGAAGCGCGGTGTGGTGCTAGCGGTCACTATGGGCGCGGCGGGGGTAGCGGGCGTTGCGGGAGTGACCTGAGTGGCGGGAGTGGCGGATTCAAGCGGTGCTTGGGTTGGCAGCACTGCTGGCTTGGACGCGTCGGATGCCGCGGGCGCGATGAGTGGGTCGTCGGAGGTGGAAGGTGGTGCCGTGAGCGGCGCACCGGCCGGCTGCAACGCATACCCAGGCTGCAGCGCATACACCGGCTGCAGCGCGTACAGGGAGAGTGCGTCAAGCGCGCCCTGCTCTGCTGCGTGTGCGTGAGCTGACGCATGTGCAACGGCGGCAATGCCCAGCGTGCGGATCATGTGACAAGCGAAGCGATGGCCGTTCATGCGTGCATTATGTGGGTGGCGCTGCCGGTGTGCAGGCGAGTGCGCGCGTTTCACATGCGGCGCGTGCGTGATGAGTTCTAAAAGCACCACCGTCGGACGCTCCGACACGTCCGACGGTGGCAGTTCGACGGCCTCGCACGAAGCGAGAACGCGAAGAAGATTGGGTGCTGACCCCCCACAGGCCAGATGCGTAGTATCGTCCGAACGGCGGGTGGGTCAATGCAGAACAACCCTAGAAACCCTGCGATTTTCACGAAGTTTACGTGTCCGGAAATCCAGCCCGCCGCGCACCCCCTGCCATGACTCCGGAACCGCCCTCGGGCGGTCGCCCGCCCGCGATGGGAGATAACTCCGGGTGACCGTTTTGCAGATTTTGGGGGTCGCGGGCCCGGTTGTCCGGGTGGTCGCCCGGGGCTTGGCCGGGGCTCGCCCGCGGGTCATTCGCAGGTCGTTCGCAGGTCGTTCGCAGGTCCCACGTTCACCACGAGCAGATCAAGTCAGGGATTACTCTGACTCGCGGGCTTCTTCTTTTTCTTGGCTTCAGGGGTTGCCGTCGGCGCTGGCGGCGGAGCATCCGGCGCAACCACTGGTAGCGCCTCAACAAAGCGTTGCGCTGCCTCGGCACGGTGCCGCAATGAAGCGTTCGCGTCATCGTCTGGAACCAATTCAAAGTGCCAGTGTTCTAATCGATGGATATCGGTAGGGACCATTTCCGCCACCAAATCAGCACCCATGAAGTCCCACACGGGCATGTCGGAGTCACCGGAACCGGCAACGGATTCATACCCTTCGAGTTTGAGGCGGACGTCATACATGCCGTCGAAGGTGAACTCAATACGAGTAGGCGTGCGACCGATTTCACGGCCATTCAGCGTGAGAAGTGCGCCCGGAGGCGTGGATGTCACCTCAATCTCACGCCGAACGCAGCCCGCGGTCAGCGCCAGCGCGGTGAGTGCAAGTGCGGCGCAAGCCAACGCCGAGCGTGGCCCCAGCGCCCCGCGTGGGGCAATCGTCCCGGAATGAGCTGTGGGCATCAAGCGCATGCGGTGAGTGTAATACACTTCTGGAATGCCGCTCCTAGAAGTCAATGGGCTTGTGAAGAGTTACAACGGTCGACGAGTCGTCGATGATGTGGCATTAACTGTGGCTGAAGGTGAAATTGTTGGTCTGCTTGGGCGCAACGGCGCGGGCAAGACCACCAGCTTCCGCATGACGATCGGAATGATCACGCCGGAAGCTGGGCAAGTGACCTTCAACGGCAAAGACGTGACCATGCTGCCGATGTACCGACATGCCCTTTCCGGCATGGGGTATTTGGCGCAGGAGCCATCCGTGTTCCAGCGCCTTTCCTGCCAAGACAATTTGCTGGCAGTGCTGGAGCTGCAGTCGATGACCAAGGTGGAACGCAAGGCGCGGGCCGCGCAACTCTTGGCGCAGTTTCACTTGGAACACAAAGCCAAGGAAGAAGCGCGCACCTGCTCTGGCGGTGAGCGACGCCGTTTGGAAATTGCACGAGCGCTGATCAATCGTCCAAAGATCCTGATGCTTGATGAGCCGTTCGCGGCCGTTGATCCGCACACCGTTGAGGACTTGCAAGAGGAAGTGCGCAAACTCACCTCTGAGGGAATCTCCGTGTTGGTCACTGATCACAACGTGCAGCAGACGCTGCGCATTTGCGACCGTGCCTACATCATCCATGAAGGGCGTAACCTGAAGGACGGTGATCCAAAGATGATCATCAACGATCCAGCAGTGCGCAATGCGTACTTGGCGAGCACCTTCCGCGGCGATGAGTTCGACTGACGAACTCAGACGGAACCTGAATCAACGTGGTTTATGACGAAGCGGATTCACCGATGCGGCGCGCTCGCACGCGGAGCACTGCGGTGGGCGAAGCTTCTGCCACTTCAAAGCGTGTTCCGTGGGCTTCAAATGCGTCGCCTGCCTTGGGGATTGACCCAAAGTGCTCAAGGACAAATCCAGCCACGGTTTCGTAGCCATCGTCTTCGGGAATCTCGGTGCCAAGCGCGCTGTTGATGTCGGCAATGGCAACACGCCCACTGGCTTCAAACGAGCCATCTTCAAGGGTTCGCACCACGGGCTGGATATCGGTGATGGGCTCATGCTCATCGCGGATTTCGCCAACCAACTCCTCAATGATGTCTTCAATGGTGACGATGCCGGCGGTGCCGCCAAATTCATCAACCACCACCGCAAAGTGCACTTTGGACTGCTGGAAATCACGCAACTGTTCGCGCAGCGGCTTTGACTCCGGAACACGCTGCGGCGCTCGAAGGAATGGCCGCAGGCGGAACTCCGTTGCAGGGACGCCAAGCAGTGTGACCAGGTCCTTGACGTACAGGATGCCTTCCACATGATCAAGGCTGCCGCGGTACACGGGAATGCGCGAATGACCGGAGTGGCGCGCAAACTCACGGATGGTGGCAAGGTCATCGGTATAGGCAATACCCTCAATGGCTGGCCGCGGCGTCATGATGGAGCCAACAGTAGTGTCGCCAAACTCCATGGCGTTCTCAAGAATGGTTGCAGCTTGCTCATCAATATGGCCTTGCCGCTGCGTGTCTTCGATAGCGCTGACCAGTTCCTCTTCGCCACGCGCTTCGTCAGTACCCGAACCAGTGAGACGACCCACTGCGCCGTCCACCACATCCGCAATCGCGCGCACCGGTGCAAGTAGCACATAGATAAGACGCAGGAACGGCAGCGATGACACGATCACCCCCGCTGGGTCATGACGCGCAAACGCGCCCGCCACGGCGGTGGACAGTAGCCATAGAGCAATCAATGCAACCAGCCATGCGAGAGCCAATCGGCCAGCAGTGAGCGGTTCCGCAAAGCCAGCAACGATGGCAATCACCAGCACCGCAAAGCCAAGGCGGCCAGCAGTGCGCGCAAATGACACTGCCCATTCAACCTGCTCTAACTTGCCGAAACACCACCGACCGCGCGCGAGGCGGCCGCGCTCTTCCAGTTCGCGTTCCAGGGCTGATTCGCTCACTTGGAGCAATGAACGGCTCAATGCCGCCAAGATGCTGACAATCACCAACATCGCGATAGCGGCGACGGTTAAGGAGAGCGTCACTTGGCACCACCTTCAAAGAGTCGCCCGAAGCCCGCTGCTTCCAGGATGCGATCTTCTTCAGCATGCATGCGCGCGTAGGAGTCTGCATCGCGGTCATCGTGACCAGCGGCATGCAGCAATCCATGCAGCGCATAGAGGAGGATCTCGCCGCGCGTTCCGTATGGCGCACTGGGGGACGTAGCAGAACCATGTGGCGCAGCACCCTGCCCGCGCCGCGCCGCTTCGTCTACGCAGATGGCGATATCAACATCCACCGGCTCACCAGTCGCGTTCTGCGCGAAGGTCAGTACATCAGTGGTCGAATCAAGCCCCATGTGTCGCGCATGCAACATGCACATGCGGTCGTCATGCACCAATTCGATCGCAGCGCGCGTCACCGGAAAACCAAGCAGCGGAACGATTCGTTCAATGGCTGCGGCAAGCCAAGAGCGATCGGCAACTGAAAGCGTTGCCAACGCGTGCCCAGTGAATTCCACGGAATGTGGTGCGCCGTGCCCGCCTGACGATGTTCGTTTACCGTCGGGATCCACTTCGATTAGCGCCCCGCCGCTGACACGTACACCGGAACGAACCGCGGGGTCACCCGGCGTTCGAACTCGGGACGGAACTTGTTGACGATGGTGCGGACGGCCCAGTTGTTGCCGTCTGCCAGACCGCAGATGGTGGTGCCGGGGGTCAGACCCATGCTGCCGGCAATCTCCAGGAGCATGTCCAGGTCCTGCGTGGTTCCCGCGCCGCGCTCAATGCGCGTGATGAGCTTCAGGAGCCAACCGCTGCCTTCGCGACACGGCGTGCACTGACCGCAGCTCTCCGACTTGAAGAAGCGGCAGATGTTGCGGGCCACAGCCACCATATCGGTGTCTTCGTCAAAGATGGTTGGGCATGCGGTGCCCAAGCCAAGGACGTCGTACTTGCGGCCAATGTCAAAGTCCATCGGTGCGTCGTATTGATCGGTGCCAAGAACGCCCATGGAAACGCCACCAGCAATGGCGCCCTTGAACTTCTTGCCATTGCGCATACCGCCGCAATGATTCTCAACCAACATCCGCAGCGGGATGCCCAGTTCAAGTTCGTAGGTGTTCGGCTTGTTGACGTGACCACTCACGCCCATGAGCTTGGTGCCGTAACTCGGCATGCCGCCCGGCAGCGTGCTTTCCACGCCCATCTTCTTCCACCAATCCACGCCGTGCTCCATGATGGGCACCACTGCGGCAAGCGTCTCAACATTGTTGATGATGGTTGGGCGTCCAAAGAGGCCCTTGATTGCTGGGAACGGCGGCTTCACACGCGGCCAGCCGCGCTTCCCTTCAATGGCTTCAAGAAGCGCGGTTTCTTCACCGCAGATGTACGCGCCGGCGGAGCGATGCAGCACCACGTCCACTGCAAATTTGGACGCGCCGCGCATCAGACCCTGCTTGCCGAACACGCCGTTGGCATAGGCCTCTTCGAGCGCCTTCTGGAAGACCTTGGCTTGGTGGTGGTACTCGCCGCGAATGAAGAAGTACGCGGTCTGCATCTGGCATGCGTAGGCCGCAATCGCGATGCCTTCAAGAACCGCATGCGGATCGAAATCAACAAGCAGGCGATCCTTGAATGTGCCGGGCTCAGCTTCATCGCAGTTGATGGCCAAGTAGCGCGGTCCGCCATCCGGTGGCGTGAGGAAACTCCACTTCAAACCAGCAGGAAATCCTGCGCCGCCGCGACCGCGCAAGATGGCGGCTTTCACTTGGTCAGTGATCTCGCCGGGCTGCATGGAAAGAACTCTTTCAAGGGTCTTGTAGCCGCCGGTCGCCACGTACTGGTCAAACCAGACGGTCTTGCGCTGGGCGCGATCCTCGGGGATGCGCTTGGTGAGAACGGGCGTCGGCTTGAAATCGGGGGACGTCGGCATGGTGGTCTCGTTCGTGTCTCGTATCGCGTGTCGCGTGCGCGTGCGCGGTCGTTGCGTCAGTGAGTGTGTTTGTCGTTCGCAGGCGGTGGGGTCGGGGCATCAGGCGGAAGCAGCACTTCATCAATCACCGTTCTCCGCAGCGTCACGCCGTCGGGGCGCTGTTCTTCAGAGACCGTCTTTTTCACCTCAACGCGCTTGGGGGCGTTTGGATCAGAGACGATGGCGTCAATGATGTGCCCGAAGAACGAGCCGATATTGCGTGCCAGCGGCGGGTCTTCAGGTGCGGGCATGTCAGTGCTGCCCCCCGGGCGATACGTGCCGAGCGTCAACAATCAGACGCTCAAGTGTCTCGACCGTCAGTGATTCGTGCAGAGTCTCGTTGAACAGTGCCACGGGTGCCGTGTCGCAACTGCCAAGGCAATCCATGGCGATGAGCGTGAACTGACCGTCATCGGTGGTTTCGCCAATGCCAATTCCAAGACGCTCGCGCGCGCAGTCAAGCAGCTTGGTGCTTGAGCACGTGCACTGCTCGCAGGCGATGGAGTGACAGACGCCAATGGTGACTACGCCGCGCTGCTCGACGGTGTAATCGTCGTAGAAGCTCACGGTGTCCAAGACATCGGAGGGCGAAATGCCCAAGAACTCTGCGATTTCCAGCTGCGCTTGGTACGGAATATGCCGGTACGCATGCTGAATGTCATGCAAGATGGGCATCAGCGCGCCAAGGCGGGTGGCATACTTGGGAAGCACGTCCGCGGTCCAGCGCGCCTTCATCTGGGCGGTGGCGTACGGTTCCGCACGACGCGGGACCTGCATGGTGGCGGAAGGTTTAGTTGGCCAGGCCATAGTGGGCGAGTCCTCAGAAAGTAAGCGAGTGGAAATGCATGAAGCAGTGCAAAGCGCTCAGAAGCGCGCTGGGTTACCTATCAAGCTCCGCCGCGATCACATTGATCGAACCGATCACGGCGATGGCGTCAGAGACCAAGTGACCTTCAACAAGCTTGGGCAACACGGCGTAGTTCACAAAGCACGGCGGACGCGTACGAACGCGCCACGGATACTTGGTCCCGTCGCCGACGATGAAGTAGCCAAGCTCGCCGTTGGGGCTTTCGAAGGGGAAGTAACCCTCTCCGATTGGCACCTTCCAGCCCTTGTTCCACATCATCAGTTCAAAGTTCTCAATGACACCTTCGATGGATCCGTAGATGTTCGCCTTGCCCGGCTGGGTGATCTTCGCTGCATCGGTTGGATTAAACGGACCGGTCGGAATGCGATCGATCAGTTGGTTGATGATGCGCGCGGACTGCTTGATCTCTTCAACGCGCACTAAGTAGCGCGCAAAGCAGTCGCCGGTCTGGCAGACCACCACGTCAAACTTGGGAGCCTCGGCGCCTTCGCCGTCCCAATTGTCTGCGTAGCAAAGGACTGGTTCATCCTTGCGAAGATCGCGTCGAACGCCTGCAGAACGCGCCATTGGGCCAGTGAGACCCCAAGCGATGGCGTCTTGCTTACTGATGGCGCCGACACCTTCCAAGCGGTCAATGAAGATGCGATTGCGAGTGAGCAACGTCTCCATGTCCTTCACCGCGCGCGGCAGGCGCTCGTTGATGAAGTGCTTGATCATGCGCTTGAATGTGTCATCGCACGGGATGTCGCGCCATGCGCCGCCGACGCGCGTCCAATCCGGATGGAAGCGCTGGCCGCTCAGGTATTCCACGATGTCGTAGATGAACTCGCGCTCATTGAAGCCGTAGAGAAAGCCCGTGAATCCGCCCAGGTCCAGCGCAGCGGCGCCGACGCAAAGCAGGTGATTCTGAATGCGTCCCAGTTCCGCCATGATGGTGCGGACCACTTTGCAACGCGTGGTTGGCTCGATGCCAAAGAAGCGCTCGACACCGGTGTGGAATGCAATGTCATTGACGATCGGCGAGATGTAATCCATCCGGCTGATGGTGCACACGTACTGGTTGTAGTCGTGGTGCTCGCCGAGTTTTTCGAACCCCGAGTGCAGGTAGCCGATGTGCGGAGTGACGCGCGCGACGCGTTCGCCATCAAGCTCCATGATCAGGCGCAGCGTGGTGTGCGTGGCCGGATGTTGCGGTCCGATGTTGAGGACCCAGCGGTCGGGCAGTTGAACGTGGTTGCGCAGGTAGTCGGGATTGTCCGAGTCAATGGTGACCATCCCCCCCGCCCCGGCACTGGGCCGAGCGTGGGAATGCTCTTCGACTTCGAGACCGTATCCGTGGTCAGGCTGAAGGGTGTACGGCATGGGGCAATAAGTATAGGAGCGACCGCGACGCCGGGGATAGCAAAAATCGGCTTCCGGAGCGCGTGGGGGTGCAATTCAAATGCACACACGCCCCCGGGCGCGGAAGCGCCAGGGGGCGTGCAGTGTGAACGCTGGCCGATGCCAGCGAGAAGTGCAGAGAGATGTCAGACACGACGGCGACGGGCGCCGATGAGACCGGCTGCGCCGAGCAGCGCGATAGCACCGGGGGCTGGGACGGCGGCGTAGGTGAAGCTGTCAAAACTGGCCGATGTTGTTGAGCTGGGACTTCCGAGCACCTCACGCTGCATTACAACGCTGACGAGGGCGATGCGACTCATGTCAAACCCAGTCGGCGTGATGTAGACGGCATCAATCATGTTGAAGGTCAGCAGCCCGGCGGAGCTCACGCCAGTCTTGGTGATGGACATGGATCTCTCAAGTCCACCAGACATACTGACTGCTTCCAGCACCCATACCGTCGAAGTTCCTGAGTAGGCATTGACGTTGATACTGAAACTGGTGGTGCCGGAGAGATTAACCAACAATGTGGCATCCACAAGACCACCACTGTCGAGCGTGAAGGCGCCGATGCCACCCTTGTCGGGGGATTGACCAGCGATCATGCTCACCGAACCCACAGCGCCACTCACTTGCGAGTCCTTGTACCGTGCCTCCGCCTCAAAGTTGGCGAACAGGCCGCCAGTGAGTGTCCCATCGGTGCGCTGCCGCGCATTACCGTCGTTGGTCGTCACCGCTGTCGTGTTGAACACCGCGGAGAAGTCATACATCACCCCGGCACTCGCCGAACCCGCCAACACCAAGTTTCCGACGACACTGACCATAGAAGAAATGAACATCTTGTTTCTCATATAAATCCCTACGCTGGGCTCTCGCCCGTTTGGTCCACACTCCTGTGTAGACGTGAAATCGCCGAAACCGTCGGCACGGATGTTGCACACGGTTGCCCCATCGAGGGCAAACGTCTTTGGATTTGGTTCATCACTTGCAGGCTCCACCTGCGTTTGATGTCATTCTCCACAGAAGAGAACGAGATCTATGCCCCACACCCATCATGAATGTTCGAAGATTTTCTCTGGAGTAAAAAAACGCCGTTCTGAGTGCGCTACGGCCGAAAAATCTTTCCTGACCGCCGCAATTCCTCAGGCGCGGAAGATCGCCCCCATGCGCTTCCCAATCCAGGCGCTTGCGCCAAGCAGCGTGATCGCCAAGAGAGCCATTGCCCACACCCCCAGCGCACTGGCGATCCCCGGCCCGTCGCCCAACCGTTCGAACAACGCGTAGATGGCCTTGGTGACCGGGTAGTCCGCCTCGCGCTGGGCAAGCAGCAGACTGTCACTCACTTCCAGCATGCTGAAGCTGAACGCCAGCAGCGCGCCGGCGATCAGGTTGGCGGCGATCAATGGAATCACAATGGTTCGCTGCACGCGCCACTTGGACGCGCCAGCCACCTGCCCCGCGTCTTCAAATTCCGCGCTCGTCTGCTGCAGCCC
>CAMDUB010000062.1 GCA_945878575.1 Phycisphaera mikurensis NBRC 102666
TCAAGCCAACCTTGACCGGCGGGTCCACCGGAGGTCCGGGACACCATGCGCATGCGCCACACCAGCCGCATCAGCCGCATCATCCACATCACGCACATGATTCACATGACCCATTCCTCTTGGTCGCAGTCGGTGCCAGCACTGGCGGACCGCAGGCACTGGCCACATTCCTGAAGTCATTGCCGCCCACACTGCCCTACGCAGTGGTGATCGTGCAGCACATGGATGCCACGTTCCTACCGGGACTCGCACAATGGCTGACGTCACAGACGGGTCGGCCGGTGACACTGGCGCGACGAGGCGATCGCCCCGTCCCAGGATCAATTCTGGTGGCAGGCGAGGCTCAGCAGATGATCATGAAGCCCGGCGGAACCCTTGAGTACGTTGCCGGGGATCCAGAACTCATCCATCGCCCATCGATTGATGTGTTCTTTGAGAGCCTCGCGCTGGTTCGTTCCCGTACCGGCGCCGCCGTGCTGCTCACCGGCATGGGCAAGGATGGAGCGACGGGAATGATGGCACTCAAAAACAGCGGTTGGCGTACCTTTGCGCAAGACCGAGCCACCAGTGTGGTTTGGGGAATGCCCGGCGCAGCAAGCCAAAGTGGTGCCGCGGAACGAACCTTAGCAATTGAACACATCGGTCCGGCAGTCACTGCCGCACTTAGCAAACCACGACCAGGAGTTACCAAGTGAATATTGCAGCAGGACTAGACGAAGAAACCCCGATGCGCGTCCTTATTGTTGATGATCAGCCGATCATCGCAGAGGCAGTCCGGCGCATGCTGCTGCCGCATAAGAATATCCAGCTGATTGCCTGCATCAAGGGATCTGAAGCCTTGGCCAAAGTTGCCGAGGTCGACCCCGACGTCATCCTGCAAGACTTGGTGATGCCCGATGCCGACGGCCTGGAATTGGTGAGCGCGTATCGACGCAATCCAGCGTTGGCACGCACTCCGCTGATTGTGCTGAGCGTCAAGGAAGAGCCATCAATCAAGGCTGAGGCGTTCGCACGCGGCGCCAACGATTACTTGGTGAAGCTTCCCGATCCTCTGGAATTGATTGCACGCATTCAGTACCACGCCCGCGCCAACCGCGCGCAGAAGGAACGCGATGCAGTATTCAACGCGCTGCGCGCCGAGCTTGATAGCGCTGCTCACTATGTACAGAGCCTGATTCCAGAGCCAATCGAAGGACGTGTGCGTACGCGCTGGGCGTTTGTTCCTTCTGCGAGCCTCGGTGGTGATAGTTTCGGCTACCACTGGCTTGATGAGAATCGCATGGCCATCTACCTACTCGATGTGTGTGGTCACGGAGTCGGTCCCGCCCTGCTGTCAGTGAGCGTCATGAACGCCATGCAGGTCAATGCGCTGGGCGGTGCCGATCTTGGCGACCCGGGCGCGGTACTTTCGGCACTGAATGAGATGTTCCCGATGAGTAAGCACAACGGAATGTTCTTCACCATGTGGTACGGCGTGGCGGATCTGTCACGTCGCGAGCTGAAGTATTCCAGCGGAGGTCACCCACCGGCATTGCTGTACACACCGGGCGGCACCGACAAGGAACTCGGCGGCAATGAAGACATCAGCGGGCCGATGATCGGCGCCTTCAGCGGCGCGCCCTACGGCACCGCAACGACGGCTTTGCTACCCGGAGCACAACTCTTCGTTTACAGCGACGGCATCCACGAGATCATGCAGGAAGACGGTACGTGC
The DNA here is from genome assembly GCA_945878575.1 of Phycisphaera mikurensis NBRC 102666. Lineage (GTDB taxonomy): Bacteria > Planctomycetota > Phycisphaerae > Phycisphaerales > SM1A02 > UBA966. Next base: position 1,715 of record CAMDUB010000062.1, read on the forward strand.
TGGGCCTTGGAGGCTTTCCTGGCCAACGTTTCTGAAGAAGTTCGCAAGGGTGACGGGTCCGTGGAACGCTTGATCGCCCGCAGTCGACTCATCGGCACGCGCACTGACTTTGAGGACGATGTCAGCTTGCTTGAAGTCACGTTTGAGTGATGACCCCCACTCACACGTGCCACTCATCGCCCGGTCGGAGTTGCCTTAGATCCATCGCTGCTGGCGATACCACGCCACGGCGTCACGGGTGGCGTCCTGCACTGATCGTGGAGCCAAACCTAGCTCGTTGAGGCTTCCAGAGTGGTCAAAGTGCATGGTTCGCCGCGTGAGCCGAACGCCGGTCACCGTGGCCATCGGAATCCGGTGCGAAACGGTGTCCGCCCATCGCTCGCTGCACCAACCGACCGCGAGCGCCAACGGGTACGGCACCGAATAGCGTGGTGCGGGGCGGCCAACGATGCCCGCCAGCACACCCAGCCAGTGCGCGAGCCGCGTGTTGTGCGCACCCAACATGTAGCGCACTCCGGGCCGACCACGGTCCATCGCACGCACTAGGCCATCGGCAACGTCGCGCGCGTCAATCAGATTCACACTGCAGTCCAGGTAGGCGGGAATCTTGCCGCGACAGAACGCAACGGCCAGTCGTGTGGGCGGCGTTTGGTTGCGGTCCCCTGGTCCAATCGGCAGCGTTGGGCTACAGACGATCACGGGACTGCCCGCCTCTGCAAGCTGAAACGCTGCGCGCTCTGCGCGGAATTTACTGAGGCAGTACGGACCGATCATGTCTTCCTCGCGGAATCGCGCAGACTCGATCGATGGGTGGTCCAATCCCGCTTCACGTGATGTCAGAATGCTCTCGGTACTCACGTACAAGACACGGCTCGCGCCGCCATCAAGCGCGGCGCGCATGACATTCAGCGCGCCGACATGGTTGATGGCATCAAACTCGCAACGATTACGCCGCCAGAGATTGGGGTCCGCGGCAAGGTGATAGACGCGCGTCGATCCGTGCATGACTGCCTGCATCGCAGCGGCATCGCGAATATCAGCGCGCACCAGTTCCACATGCTTGAGCGGAAGATGTTCCACAGAGGCCGCCGGATGCTCCACCACGCGCACCGCTTCACCTGCCTGAAGCAATCGATCAACAAGGTGGGATCCAATGAATCCGGCTGCACCAGTGACAACATTCATCGAAATGCTCCGCTCGAAAACGAAGCGGCCATCTGTTGCAGGTGCGCCGGCGATGGCGCTTCACGTTGCGCAGAGATGCGTTCCACCATGGTGATCACGGCGCGGTTGATTGGGCATGGGTGACTGCCCGCCAGACGCACCAAGTGACCGTTATACGCATCGACTTCCGTGCGACCGCTTCCCATATCGGGGCTCATTGAGCAATACGTTCCACGGAGCGACGGCCGAAAGAACACGCCCATGATTCCTGGAAGAAAGGGCGTGGACAGAATCCGCATCACCGTCGTTGGATGAAACGGACCGATCTTCTCAAGTTGCTGACCAACGCCGTGAAGGATGTTGTAGTTCTCGCGCAGCAATGCAAAGAACAGCCGTTGCGCCAGCGGGTCGGTGAGTAGCCCGGCGTTATCCACGCCGGCGCTTGCTGCAAGTGGCGAGATGGCCGCGTTGTACATCAGCTTGGTTGCCTTAAACGGGCGAACGTCGTCCACATGTTCCACTGCAAAGAGCTTTCCCGCGCGGAACGCGGCAGCCAATGCAGCGATACGCCCTGCCTCCTCGGTGCTGACCGAGCGGCGCGCCCCGATGTGTAATGAACCGGCTCGAGTGATGCGCGCGACCGGACGATCCGCCGGGCACGCCGAAACAAATGATGCAATCGCTTCGCTCGGATGACCGCGACGCTCAAGGGCAGGTTCAAAGCCATTCTGGATGGGAAGCAGCGCTTGCTCATCGGGCAGACGCGCCAGAACGGCAGCATTGTCAAAGGTCTTGGTGCACAGAAGAACGGTGGCGCCCGTGGGCGGGCTCCAGGACTCAAAGTTCACAAAGTCCACCCGCATCGGAGGCTGATCATCAAGAACCATGCCCGAAGCGCGCCCCGCAGCAACTTTGGCGGCGTTTGCATCAACCATGGTGACCGACCAACCGGCACGAACCAGGCAAGCAGCCGCGGCGATACCGATACCGCCGGCGCCGAGGATGTGTGCCGTGGGAGTCAAGGGTGGCAAATTACCACGCTACCGGTCCGCTCGCGTCATGACACAATCCACCACATGGCCGAACATCGAACTCCCAAACCCCGACCAGTACTTGCACCCATTGAGGCGCCGCTCCCTGCGGCACCGGTACACGGATGTCGGGTGTGTGGGCGCCGCACGCTGCGCACGCTTGCGGTGATTGACACGCTGACCTACTGGCGCTGCGGGACGTGCCAAGCAACGCTGTTGGCGGACGCGCATCTTCCGACTCGTACTGATGAACAGGCGCGCTACGCGCAGCACAACAATGATCCGAACGACAAGGCATACCGATCATTCCTGCAGCGGGTTTCCGATCCGTTGCTGAAGCGTTTGCCCGCCGCACAAGAAGGCCTGGATTACGGCTGTGGACCAGGCCCAGCGCTCGCGCACATCTTGGGCGACGCTGGGCACACCATGCAGATCTATGACCCGATTTTCTTTCCGGACACCGATCCGCTCGAGCGCGACTATGACTTCATTACCTGCACGGAAGTGGTGGAGCACTTCCATCACCCGCGCGCGGAGTTTCAGCAGCTTGATCGATTGCTGCGTCCCGGCGGAACATTGGCGATCATGACGAACTTTCAGACCGATGACGAGCAGTTTGCAAATTGGCACTATCGGCGCGACCCCACCCATGTCACCTTTTATCGCGAGGCAACCTTTCGTTCAATCGCCCAAGATCTGGAGTGGATATGCCATATTCCAGCAAGAAATATCGTGATGATGCAGAAACAGTGGCTATGAAATCGGCTGCGATGATCATGCACGTGCTCGTTTCGTGTGTGGGCATTGGCGCGCTGAGTGCATGCCAATCGAACGTCTCTCTCGCAACACAGAGCGCAGTCGCCACGCAACAGTTTGAGTTCTCGCGCATGGTGATGGGAGCGCCCTGCCGCGTAGTGTTCTATGCCCCGAACGAGGAATCAGCCAACGAATCTGCGCGCGCCGTGTTCGATCGCCTCGCGCGCATGGAGGAGGCCCTCAGCGACTGGATGCCTGCAAGCGAAACTCGCCAGCTTCCGTCGGCAGCGGGCGTGACGACGACAGTTGGAGCAGATTTAGCAAACGCCCTGAGCATGTCGCTCAACTACGCACGTATGACTGACGGTGCATTTGATCCAACCGTCGGCGCACTCACCAAGCGATGGCGTGCGGCACGAAGCGATGGCCGTTCGCCGGACGCAGCGGAACTGCAAGCACTGCGCGCCCGCTGCGGTTGGCAGCAAGTGCAATTTGATGCGGCCACGCAGACCTACACCGCACTGGTACCGGGCCTCGAACTTGATTTCGGCGGAATTGGCCAAGGAATCGGTACCGATGCTGCACTCGCCGTGCTGCGCGAGCGCGGCATCACCTGCGCGTTGATTGACCTGTCCGGCGACATTGCCGTCAGTGATCCGCCGCCTGGTCGCTCTGGATGGAAGATTGACCTTGATGATCCCTGGCATACGCAACTTGAATTAGCGAATGCCGCAGTCACCACCAGCGGTGATCGATTTCAGCATATGGATCTTGCCGCCGAGGGCGGAACCACCACGCGCCGAAGCCACATCATTGATCCGGCGACCGGCGAGCCGCTGACCAACCGTGTTGAGGTTGTAGTAGTCGCGCGCACCGGCGTCGAGGCCGATGCACTTGCAACCGCACTCTCCGTGATGGGACCAGAACGAGGACGCGCCCTGCTTGCCAAATTGCCAAGCACCAGCGCCCGGTGGCGCTATGAAACAGAACGCAACCCAGTGGTAACCAGCCCAGGATGGCCAACCCCCGCGCTCCGTGTTCACACCATGCCGGGCATCGCCACCTTCTGAACCATGCCTGGACCCGGCTTGGGGTCCTTCGGTACAAGGTCCATTGGGTCAGCGAGCGCTGCGCTCCACTCCAAATCCTTGCCGGTGTACGCGGACATGCGGCCCATGATTGCAGTCATCGTGCTTTCCGCGATGCGCTTTCCTTCATTGATGTACGGCGCATTGCCACGAACCGCCTCTTGCAAATCAACGTGCTCAACCACATATGGATTGGGGTTTTCGCCTGCAAACGTCCATGTATTGCGACCGCGGCACTGCGCGCTGCCGCTGGTGGTGAGCATGGTTCCTTCAGTTCCGTAGATGATCTCCTCAACTTTGCCGTCCGTATTGTCCTGCTGGCGACACATGGATGCACCCAGGCGATCGTCGGAATACTCGTAATGGATCGAGAAGTGATCGTTGATGGCACCGAACGCCGGCTCGGTACGAACCTGGCGACCACCGGTCGCAACACAACGAAGCGGCACGCCACCCATCGCCCAATTCACCACATCAATATTGTGCACGTGTTGCTCAACGATGTGGTCGCCAGACAACCAGGTGTAGTAGAGCCAATTGCGAATTTGGTTCTCGATCTCTGAGAGTTTCGGATCTGGCGTCTTGTTCCACAGACCACCTTGATTCCAATAGCAACGCGCTGCGATTGGCCGACCGATGGCGCCATCCTGAATCTTGGCCATCGCCTCGATGTAGCAGCGTTCGTGCCGACGCTGCGTGCCCGTCACGATGCACAACTTTCGCTCAGCGGCACGCGCGGACGCATCAAGCACCGTGCGAATTCCACTTGGATCCACCGCCACTGGCTTCTCAAAGAAGATGTGCTTGCCAGCATCAACCGCCGCTGCAAAGTGCGTTGGTCGGAAGCCCGGCGACGTTGCAAGGATCACCATATCGCAATCGGTGGCGAGCACCTGGCGGTAGGCATCAAAGCCTGAGAAGCACGCTGAACTGGCAACCACTCCGCGCGGATTTTTTGCAAGTCCGGCAGCAGCACCCTGAACGCGGTCTGGAAACAGATCACCAAGCGCCACAATCGTGGTATCCGGGCTCGCCTTGAGCGCATCAAACGCGGCACCCGTACCACGACCACCGCAGCCGATCACACCAACACGAATCGCTTTGCCCTTTGATTCACTTGGACTTGGCGGCGGAACGATGCCCGCCAACGCTCGGGACCGCGTCAGAACAGTCGGGACGGCAATCGCTGCAGCCATGAGAGCGCCGCTCGTTCCAAGAAAACCACGGCGTGTCGGACTGGGCGATGAATTCGGCGACTGTGGATTGCTGTCAGTCATGTGATGATCCTTGCTATAGATAAATCGGAGTGCTTCGCCAACAATCACAGAACTTTGTACTGCCCTGGCTTCTTCTCGAGCGGCATTTCCAACGGGCCCATGATGTACTGCTTGGGCGAAAGTGATTCCGTCGATGTAATGGCTTGCTCCCAGGTGACCTGTTGGCCGCTGTACGCCGCCATACGGCCAAGCACAGCCATCATGTTGCTGACCACCATCCACTCGCCATCATTGATGACCTTGCCATCACGAATCGCCTTGAAGAGTTCGTCATGCTCGTTCTGATACATGTCGGACTTGGGACCATCGGCTGGGTACTCCCACAACACGTTGCCCGCGGGATCCTTCATCACGTGTAACGGGCCCCATCCGTTGATGAAGCACTGACCCTTGGTGCCAGCGATCCAATCGGTGTTCTCAAAGTAGCAATCGGGCTCCTGTCGGCAATTCAAGAATGCACGGCGACCGTCGGCCCACTCGTACACGATGGCAAAGTGGTCATAGACATCGCCGCGTTCCGGCATGGCTTCGCGCAGCTGGCGCCCGCCCATTCCGACGGCGCTCTTTGGTGGCTCATTGCGGAAGCACCAGTTCACCTTGTCCACCGAATGCACGGCCTGCTCCACCATCTGATCGCCCGAAAGCCAGGTGAAATGCTGCCAATTACGTACTTGGAACTCCATGTCACTCCAGCCGGGCTGACGCTTGTTGGTGCCGAGCGGACCGGTGTAGTAGCAGCTGTACATCGCCATGGGCGTACCCAAGGTTCCCTTCTCCAACTGCGCGAACGTTGCAGCCTCCGGCTCTGATCGACGCCAGCAGAAACCAGACATCAGGTTGATGTTCTTCGCTGTGGCAGTCTTCACACTCTCCACCACGCTGCGGTAGCCAGGCGCATCAACAAACATGGGCTTCTCGCAGAAGATGTGCTTACCGGCAGCCACTGCCTCAGCAAGATGCATCGGCCGGAAGTGCGGCGCACTGCAGAGCAGCACCACATCAACACCGGATGCAATCGCTTGCTTGTATCCATCAAACCCGGAGAAGCGGCGCTCGGCCGGCACCTGCACGCGGTCCTTCGATGGATGCTTCTCAAACTGCTTCAGGCAACTGTCCATGCGATCAGGGAAGACGTCCGCAACCGCCCAAAGAATCACGCCCTTGTCAGCCTTGAGTGCCTGATTCGCAGCGCCCGAACCGCGACCACCGCAACCAATGAGCGCCACCTTGAGAGGCTTCAGAGGAGTACCGGTGTCCTGCGCGCCCAGCACCGACGGCGCGATGAACGCTGCCATTCCTGCTGCTGAAGAGATCGCCACAAAGTCGCGGCGAGTGATGCCGCCCGAGGTCTGTTCTGTAGTCATTATTTCTTCTCCGTTGCTGCAGGTGCTGCGCCACTTGGCGCGGAATTGATGTGTGCGGTAGCGTCGTTCGTTACGACGCGCATTCCAATGTACGGGCCGTCAACAAGCCACCACACGCTCTTGGGGAACTGTGGATCACTTTCATTCCAATCCTCGGTTTCCGGGATCGGTTTCATAGCAGCGGGGTCGATCTTCTTGTCCTTGAATGAACCACCAAGAATGCAGAAGGTGCCATCCGCGGCAACGCACCACTCCGCGGCATTCCCCCAAAGATCAGCAAGACCGATGGCATCCAGTTTCTTAGAACCAATTTTGTGCGATGCATTCTTTGCATCCGCAGCGGTCCACGCACTCTCAGTGATTGACTCCGCACTCACTGGCGTCTGCTTGGCCATGCATTGCCACTCGGCAACGGTTGGCAATCGATAGGTTCTGCCGGTCTTCTTGGATAGCCACTCGCAGAATTGCACCGCGCCCTTGGAGCTCATGGAGATCGCTGGCCAACCCTGATGACCGTACCCACGGTCAACCGAGACGTACGGCTTGGTGGGACGCGTGACCGCATCACTCTCCGGAGTACTTGCGCCCGCCTTCTGATCAAGCTGGTAGAGGAACGCGTCAAACAACTCCCACGGAACTTCGGTCCGCGCTGCAAAGAACGGAGCCGCGCCTTCACATGCAGGAACGGCCATCATTTCAACGCGGATCGCAGTGCCAGCAATGGTGTCCGTGAACGCTGGTGCCACCGAATCAGCGGTGGTTCCCGTGGCGGGCGTCGATGGGGCAACAGCGGGTGGCGCGACAGCTCCGGGCGGAACGGTCGTCGGCGGCGCCGCACCGCTACTCGCCATCGATGCAGCCACCGCGCCAATGACAGCGCCGATGACCGCGAACGACCGGGAAATACGCTTCTGGCACCATGGCTCCATGCAGGGAACGGTACCGGGAAGCGGCATGGCGGTTGCGCGCCCCGGTCACATTCCACCGCCTCCGAACACCCCGCTACCCTGCCCGTTCATGAGTCCTTCCATCGCGATACATGCCGCCCATTCCATCAGCGCCGTTTATGCCATGAATGACGTAAGCAGTAGCGGTGCCGCAGACACCCCGTCCGCCGTTGTGCACCTACCCACATGGACGGTCATTCCGTTTGCCGCGCTCTTGGGTGCCATCGCCGTGCTGCCACTGATCAAGCAAACCGCGCACTGGTGGGAGTCCAACCGCAACAAATTCATTGTGTCGGCAGGATGCGGGATCATTGCCCTTGCCATCGTCGGCGCCCTTGAAGGCAGTTCGGGCGCCTCCAAAGCAGCGCTACACGCTGCCGCCGAATTCATTCCGTTCATCGTGCTGCTGTTCTCGCTGTACGTGATCTCTGGTGGCATCCTGATTTCCGGGCACATTCCAGGCTCGCCGCGTGTGAATACCGCCATCCTGGCGTTGGGCGCATTGGTGGCCAACCTGCTTGGAACCACCGGCGCCAGCATGCTGCTGATTCGACCGCTGTTACGCGCCAATGGCAAGCGCAAGCACCGAGTCCATGTGGTGATCTTCTTTATCTTCATTGTCAGCAATATCGGTGGACTGCTGTTGCCGATTGGTGATCCGCCACTCTTCTTGGGCTACCTGCGTGGCGTGCCGTTCAACTGGACACTCACGCTCTTTCCTGAATGGCTGATCGCCAATCTGCTGCTACTCACCGTGTTCTTCGCAACGGATACGTTCTTTGCACGCAAGGAAGGCGCTGCACCTGAGCCGGCCGACATGGACGACAACCATGCGCCTGCCCCGGTGATCCGCATTTCTGGCGCGCAGAATGTGCTGTGGCTCGCAGGTGTCGTTCTTG
>CAMDUB010000063.1 GCA_945878575.1 Phycisphaera mikurensis NBRC 102666
GTCCCTGCCGACGCCACCAGTGATGCCGCCAAGCGCCTGCGCGAGTCCGTGACGCGACGCGATGAACATGTTGCCGCGACTTCAAAAAAGGTGGCTGAACAGCGTATTGAAAAAGCCAAGGAGATGTCCGATGCGGTTGCTGCTGGCAATGCCACCAAGGCGCTCATCGGCGCCGCGTACATGAAGTTCCTTTCGGATGACTGGAAGGTGGACTTGGCGTCGCCCGGTGTGAAGGCGGCGATCGCACTTGCTGATACCAAGATCGCCCAAGCGCGCACCGACGGTGATTGGCTCTACGCCGAAGAGCTTCTCAATCGTGTTCGTTCGCTTTATGAAGGTTCAACGCAGAAGGAAGAGTTTCAGAAGTACGACGACGCCCTTGAGACCGATGTCAGTCGCCGCGTCATGCTGGTGTTGGAGTATGCGCCGCACGCTTGGTACGACATGCGCAAGAAGCAATACGAACGCCTCGATGAGAAGGACCGCAAGGAGCCCTTCGCGCCCTTCAATGAGAAGGGCGATGATGACTGGAAGCAGACAATCGAAGGTATCAATGAGCGAATCCTCGCCGAGGCGCTCACGCAGATTGCAGCTCAGCACCTTGAGAATGTTGGTTGGAAGCCGCTGATTGAAGGCGGGCTTTCCATGGTGCATCAGTTGTCCACCACGCCAGCGCTCAATGAGAAATTCCCATCGCTTGGTGATGCAACGCTTGCCGGTGCGTTTGGTCAAGCAGTAACTGATCAATTGACGTCGGTTGCAGCGATGCGCGCTGAAGAAGTAGATGCCAAGACCTTCAACAAGGTGTTCGCGGCATTGCGAGCAGCCAACGACGCGACTGTGAAATTGCCAGTGGAAGTGATTGTCCGTGAGTTTGGAAACGGCACCATGGCAACCATGACGCACGACTTTGAGGATCCCTACACCGAGATCGTCTGGCCGGACCGTATGCGTCGTTTCAGTCAGGCGATCAAGGGTAACTTTGTGGGCGTGGGCATTCTCATTCGTCACAATGAGAAGCGTGAAATCGTCATCATCAATCCACTTGATGGCAGTCCTTCCAAGCGCGCGGGCATCAAGCCGCAGGACAAGATCACCGCGGTGAATGGCATGAGCACGGCCGATTGGCCGCTCGACAAGGCCGTTGACACCATCACTGGGCCTGCAGGCACTCCGGTCACTCTGGGCATCACCCGCGAGGGCGAGGCGAAGCCGATCGAGTACCCACTGGTTCGCGAACGCATCAAGATGTATTCGGTGCAAGGCTGGAAGAAGACCGGTTACAACGAGCGCTTTGAGCCGCAGTGGGACTGGTACGTCGATCCGGAAGACGGAATTGGCTATATCCGCTTGACTGGATTCAATGAGGACACCTTCACAGACTTCCTGAAATCAATGCGCGAGATGTCCACGCAGCGTGATATCAACGGCTTGATCTTGGACCTGCGCGGTAATCCGGGCGGGCTTCTGCAGAGCGCGGTTTCGTTTGTCAATGCGTTCTTGCGTACCGGTCGAATTGTCAGTGTTGAGGATCGCAACGGGCAAGAGCTGTATGCATTCACAGCGCAGCGACAGCGCGCGCCGCTTGCTGATGTTCCAACCGTGGTGCTCATCAATGAGGGCAGTGCCAGTGCAAGCGAAATTGTCTCCGGTGCATTGGAGGCACATGACGTGGCAGTGGTGATCGGCGAACGCAGTTTCGGCAAGGGCAGTGTGCAGGAAGTACATGACATTGATGGCCGTGGCGCGGAGGCCAAGGCAAACGTGAAGTACACGGTTCAGCACTACCTGTTGCCAGCCAAGCCAGGCGAGACCAAGGGGCGGCTTGTTCATAAGCAGCCCGGCTCGGATGACTGGGGAGTCATGCCGGACTATGTGGTGAAGTTGTCGCCTGCTCAGATTGATGAGATCAACAAGATTCGCGCTTCTGCCGACGATGTTCCGGAAGAGGCTGCTGATGGCATGGTTGAGGTCCCTGGATCTGCGAAGGCGCCTGGCGATGAGCCTCCTGCCAACGGTACGGTGGTCGACAAAAAGGCGAAGGAGCCGCGCGACCCAGCAGAACTGGTGATGAAGGGAATCGATCCGCAGGTCGAGATGGCGGTCCTGTTGCTGCAGGGTCGGGCGCTCGGGCAGGCAGAAAGGGCCTCGTCTGCCGCACCGGCCACTGCACCCGCGCAACGCCCGGCGGCGCCGGAGGCAGCCGGCAAGGCCCGTTCATGATTTATTGAATTCGGCTTGGATTCTTGACAACATTTGAGGAAAGCCCACGCGCGGTTTCGGCATTGCCGGAACCGCGCGTGGCTTCTATACTTATGGGTCTGTTTGCGCCGCCGCCGCGTTGACGTTCGTCGCACGGCGCCTGTTTCCAGTTTGCACTGACTCCACCTATGACAAGTCTCTCCCATCCAACCGCTGGCGGAACCTCCGCACCGGCGTCACCGCACTCGGTTGTCCATACCAAGGTGTACGGCGATTCCGAACACCTGCAAGTTCCGGCCGCCGCCGCCCATGTCTCTTCCGAGCAGATGCTGGACTGGTTCAAGCAGATGCTTCTGATCCGCGAGTTTGAACTGCGCTGCATGCAGGCCTATCAGGAGAAGAAGATCGGCGGATTCTGCCACGTCTACATCGGTCAAGAGGCCGTAGCCGTTGGTTGCACTGCTGCCGTGCAGCACAAGGATCCGATTGTGACTGCGTACCGCGATCACGGTCACGCCTTGGCGCGCGGTATGGATCCAAAGCATTGCATGGCAGAGATGTTCGGTCGCATTGGTGGCTGCGCCAAAGGCAAGGGCGGCTCGATGCACATGTTTGACCGCGACAACAATCTCTATGGTGGCCACGGCATCGTCGGTGCGCAGACCCCGCTTGGTGCCGGGCTCGCCTTCGGTTGCAAGTACATGGACGAGGTGATTGACGGCAAGCCGAATTCACGCGTTTCGTTGTGCTTCCTTGGCGATGGCGCACTGAATCAGGGCGCTTTCCACGAGGCGATGAATCTGGCTGGACTGTTCGACATTCCCGTCATCTACGTGGTTGAGAACAATGGTTACTCCATGGGTACTGCCATTGCGCGTGGCACCACCATGGCGCATTCGTTGATTACCAAAGCCGCCGGTTACGGAATTGATGGCTACGTCGTTGACGGAATGGATGTCGTTGGCGTGTACGCCGACATGAAGCACATCGCCGACAAGTGCCGCGCTACCAGTCGTCCGGCCTTCGTTGACATGCGTACCTACCGCTACAAGGGTCACTCCATGAGCGATCCGCGCAAGTACCGCACCAAGGAAGAGGAAGAGGTCTTTGAGATGCACGACCCAATTGGTCGTCTTGAAGCGCGTCTCAAGACCGCTGGACTGTTGACAGACGACAGTCTGAAGGCCATGCAGAAGGCCGTTCGCGACACCGTGCGCGACGCCATCACCTGGAGCGATGAGAGCCCAATTCCACCAATGGCGGAGTTGTATCACGACGTCTTTGTAGAGCCATGGGGTCCGTACACCGGCAGCAGCCAGCCCGCGATGAATGGTGGAACGGCAAATCAGCCATCCATGCGCACGATTGATACCAAGGAGGAGTTGTCATGAGTGCAGTGCGTGAAATTGAATACCGTGATGCTCTTCGCGAAGCAATGAGCGAGGAAATGCGCCGTGACAAGCGCGTCTTCCTGTTGGGTGAAGAAGTTGCCGAATACAACGGCGCTTACAAGATCAGCCGTGGCATGCTCGAGGAATTCGGGGCGCGCCGCGTGATTGACACGCCTATCTCGGAGAGTGGCTTCGCTGGTCTTGCCATCGGTGCGGCCATGATGGGCCTCAAGCCAGTGGTGGAGTTCATGAGTTGGTCATTCAGCCTGGTGGCTGCTGACCCCATCTTGAACAACGCGCCGAAGATGCTGTACATGTCCGGCGGCCAGTTCGGCTGCCCGGTGGTGTTCCGCGGTAATGACGGCGCGGGCGGTCAGCTCGGCAGCACCCATAGTTGGTGTGTTGAAGGTCTGTTCTCCAACGTCCCTGGTATCAAGATCGCCATCCCTTCCAATCCGTACGACGCGAAGGGTCTGCTCAAGACTGCCATCCGCGGCAGCGACCCGGTGTTCTTCTTGGAGAGCGAGCGCATGCTCGGCAACAAGGGAGAAGTGCCGGAAGAGGAGTACCTCATTCCATTCGGTCAGGCAAAGGTGATCCGTTCTGGCACCGACTGCACACTGGCAAGTTGGGGTCGCCCCGTGCATTTCTGCATGGAAGCAGCCGAAGAAATGCAGAAGTTGGGCATTTCCTGCGAAGTGATCGATCTGCGCACCGTTCGTCCCTTGGACATTGGAACAGTGGTTCGCAGTGTGAAGAAGACCGGCGCGTGCGTGGTGGTTGACCAGTCCTGGAGCTTTGGTAGCCCCGGTAGTGAACTGGCATCACAGGTGCATCGCCATTGCTTTGACGATCTTGACAACTATGTACACCGCGTTCACTCCGCGGATGTGCCAACTCCGTATGCCACGAACCTTGAGCAGGAATACTTGCCGAACGCGCGCAAGATTGCTGAAGCTGTTCGTAGTGCCACATACAACCTCTGACCCGCAGCTGCTGAACAGGATTCCCATGCCGATTAATGTGACTATGCCCCGCCTCTCCGACACTATGGAGCAGGGCACTGTCGTCAAGTGGTACGTCAAGGTGGGCGACAAGGTCGCCTCTGGACAAGTGATCGCCGACATTGAAACTGACAAGGCCACCATGGAACAGGCGGTCTTCGATGAAGGCATCATTGCCAAGTTGGTGTGCCCTGAAGGCAAGCAGGTGAAGGTTGGAGACGTGATTGCGGTACTCGCAGAAGACGGCGAATCCGTGTCGGATGCTGCGTCAGCGAGCAGTGCGGCGCCGGCGCCGCGTGGTGCGGTGAGTGCGGCTCCTGCGTCGAATGCAGCAGCCGCGCCGAATGCAGCAACTGCATCGAGCACCGCCCCCGTGGCTACTCGGACGATCGTTGCAGATGTTCACGCAACAGACGTCACTGATGGAGACCGGATGCGTGTATCGCCGCTCGCCCGCCGCATGGCGAGTGAGATGGGCGTTGAACTGTCGCAGGTGCAGGGGTCCGGCCCAGGCGGTCGCGTGGTCAAGCGTGATGTGCTCCTTGCAGCTGAGAATCGCAGTGCTGCAGTTCCAGCCACGCGTGGCGCGCAGATAGCTGCGAACGAGTTGGTTGCAGCAACCCCGTCGATGATGCCCGCAGCAGCGGCCAGTGCCGGTGCGCTGGTGCACGGCGGACAGAGCATCGAAGTGCCCGTCTCCAACATGCGCGGCATCATTGCCAAGCGCTTGGTGGAGAGCAAGCAACAGATTCCGCATTACCAAGTGACCATGAAGTTCTCCATGGACGCGGTGCTTGCATTGCGCGGCTCGCTCAATGAGCAGCTCGCTTCGATGGAAGTAAAGCTCAGCGTCAATGATTTCATCGTTCGCGCTTGTGCGCTGGCGATGGCGAAGAACCCCTTCTTTAACGCCAGTTGGGCCGGCGACCGGATCTTGTTGCATCAGCAAGTGAATGTCGGTGTTGCCATTGCGCTTCCGGAAGAGAAGGGCGGCGGGCTCGTGGTTGGCGTTGTGAAGGATGCCAATCTCAAGAGTCTGCGGCAGATCTCGGGCGAGATTCGTTCGCTCGGTGAGAAGGCGCGCACCAAGGGTCTTTCCATGGATGAAATGTCAGGTGCCACATTCACCATTTCCAATCTGGGAATGTTTGGCGTGGACAATTTCACTGCGATCATCAATCCGCCCAACAGCGCCATTCTTGCGTGCGGCGCGGCGCTGGAGCAGCCAGTGGTCCGCAATCACCAACTGGTGGTTGGATTTGAAATGGCTGCAACGCTGAGCCTTGATCACCGCGTGATTGATGGCGCCATGGCCTCCAAGTATCTCCAGAGCCTGAAGCAGTTTGTCGAAGGCCCGACCATGCTGCTGGTGTAACAACGACTGATATCGGCAACTGCAATGACAACCGAGCAGGTCCCCATCCTCGGTATGACACTTGCGGAGTTCATTCCCGTGGCGAAACGCCATGGAATGTCGCTGTTTACTGCGCAGACGTTGTACAGGGGATTCCATCGTCGCGGTGAAGTGCAGGGAGGCACGTTTCCGGAGTGGATTTCAGACGCACGGCGGCCCATCAAAGACCGGCACGTCGACGGCGAAACCGTGAAATTCACCATGGCGCTCGATGACGGTCTGGAGACCGAAACCGTGGTCATTCCGATGCGCCATTCGGATGACACCACCACGCGCACCTTGTGCGTTTCCAGTCAAGTGGGATGCGCCATGGGTTGTCGCTTCTGCGAAACCGCGCAAATGGGATTGATGCGCAGTCTGTCTGCTGCCGAAATCGTTGCGCAACTTCATGCCGCGCGCTTTATGGTTGGCGATGCCGCTACCGGGAGTCCTGGTTTCCCCATTAAGAATGTGGTCTTTATGGGAATGGGCGAACCGATGGACAACATCGATGCGGTTCTCACAGCTATTCAGGTGATCACCGACCGCAATGCCTACGAGGTGGCGCCAATTCACGTCACCGTGAGTACCGTTGGACGAATTGAGGGCATTCGGCGCTATGGCGAGTTCATCTCGCAGACGGGTTTTCACCGGCTGAATCTTGCGGTGAGTCTGAACGCCCCAAATGATCAGATTCGCTCCGAGATCATGCCCATCAACCGCTCGGAGCCGATTGCCGACCTGATGGCCGCGCTGTTGGCGTTCCCGAAACGCGTGAATGCCGCCATTTGCGTGGAGTATGTGTTGATTCCAGGGGTCAATGATGCACAGGAGCACTGCGATGAAGTGTGCGCTTTGCTTCGGCCGCTGCGGTGCTCGCTGAATGTCATCCCGTACAACCCGCGCCGCGGTTCACCGTGGCCGGCGCCGGAAGAGCCTCGTGTGCAGGAATTTGTTGCGCGAGCCATTGCCAACGGACAATTCTGTAAACGTCGAGGAACCAAGGGTCGAAGTGCAATGGCGGCGTGTGGCCAACTGGGTAACGAGAATATTCGTGCCAGAAAGTTTGTGGAATTGGGGGATAAAGAAAGAGTGCAGATTCGTGTGGTTGGTGCCCAAAACGCCCCCGAAGTCACTTAAAGCCCGGTAGGCTCCGACGCGTGACCGATATCTCGATCTCCAGCTACTCGTTCCAACGCCTCATCAAGAGCGGCGAAATCCGCCTCGAGGACACGCCCAAGCTTGCACGTGAGTGCGGCGCAGATTGCATTGAAATCGCGACGGGCGGCACGCTCGGCCCGGTGCTTGATGAGGCCCTTGCGGGTCGGCTTGCAGACGCGGCAGATGCCGCTGATGTGGCGATCGTCGGCTTCGCGATTTATGCCAACCTGATTACCCCTGACAATCAACTTGACGATGCCGCCATTGAAGCGGTCATGAACCAGTTGGCTGCTGCATCGTCCATCGGTGTTGATCGTGTTCGGCACGACGCTGCATGGCGCGGTCCATCGGACGACCATTCCGATGAAGCATGGGATGCAGCGCTCTGGCCGTTGACCAAGGCGTGCCGTTCCATCGCTACCCGCGGAGCATCGCTGGGTGTGCGCACCAGTATTGAGAACCACGGATTGTTCTTGGCGCCGGCTTGGCGCGTCGAGCAACTCTTGAACTCAGTGCAGCATCCGAACTTCGGCGTGACCCTTGATCTTGGCAACCTGCTGTGGGCACCTCAGGACTTGGTGGCATCCACCCGTTCGTTGGCTCCATTTGCAGTGACCGTCCATGCGAAGGACTTCAAGAAGGGTTCCGATGATCCGGCGGCATGGCCAACCTATCCGGGCGGCCCGCGCGCATTGCCAGTAGCGCTCGGCGCAGGCGATCTCCCGTTGGTGGCACAGATTGATGCATGCCTCGAAGCTGACACGAACCCACTCTGGGTTGCTGAATTTGAAGGCCCGCACGGCGACGTGCGTGCTGAGGTGAAGCGCTCATTTGAGTGGCTTCGCAAGCAGCTCGGTTGATTGGCAGAGACGTTGCGTAACTTCCAAGTCCCGCACTTCGGTGCGGGACTTGTGTTTTTGAGTCATCACATCAATCGCCATTCAACACAGCGGGGTTGCTGCACTACAATCCCGCTTCCGATGCACCTGAAACACTCTGATCATGAACATGGCCCTCCAATTGTTCCGGTGACCTTCATTTTGGAAGAGCCGGAGATGCTGACTGGCACCAAGCAAACCGAGTGGACGCTGATGGGTGGCGAGCATGAGTCGGTTCTTGAACTGGCCATGGAGCACGGCATCAATATTGAGCACGCGTGCGGAGGCGTCTGTGCGTGCAGCACCTGCCACATTTATGTGGAGCAGGGCATGGCATCACTGACCGAGGCCACCGAGGCTGAGGACGATCGCGTGGAGGAAGCACCAGGCATTCAGCGCAACAGTCGGCTGAGTTGCCAGTGCGAGATTCGCGGCACCGGTCCAATCATCATCCGCGTTCCGGCATGGAATCGGAATGCTGTCAAGGAAATTCCGCACTGAACCGGATGAGTGCTGCCGTTCGGCGGGCATTGGTGGTGGCCATCGGCGCCACGCTGATGTTGTCCGGGTGCGGTGAATCAGCCAGTCAGCCTGCGCCCGCGCTGCCGCTTGACGCTGCAACCATTGCTGCACTTGACCGCGGCGTTGGCGAGATGGGGATGTTTGAGTTTGCTGCCGCAGAAGCAACATTTGCGGCGGTCTTGAAGACCCATCCCGCGCTCTATGAGGCTCGCATTGATCATGCGATTGCAATACTCAATCAGACCGGCGACGGATCGCAAACACGAGCGATCGAACTCCTTGACGGCATCCTGAAAGATCATCCGGGTGATTTCCATGCGGAATACTGCCAAGGGCTTGGCTACCTCTTTCTTGGTGACCCCGACCGCGCCTTGCCGCGATTTCAGCGTGTGGCCGCTCAGCACGGCGTCGATCCCTATGCGCAGTTCTATGTGGCCCAGTGCAGCGAATTACAAGGCGATTTAGAGGCAGCGCGCGGTTTCTACACACGCGCTGCGGAGCTGGATCCGTACCTGCGCAGTGCGCTTCTTGGACTGCAGCGAGTGCAGGCTCGACTTGGTCATGACGCAGAATCGGCCGCCGCGCTTGACGAGTTTCAGCGCTTGGCGGACAACCCGCGCAGTCATCTTGCAGAGTTCAAGTACACGCGCATGGGTTCCATCGGTGAAGCGGTCCTTCCGGAATCACCGCCGCGCGCGGTGCTGCGCCAGCCGGGCCCCATCATGGCTGCTCTTGATGCCATGCCGATTGATGGATTGCCAGCGGCGCCGGGGATAGTTGTGGCCTTGGTCCCCGCCGCAGATATCAACGGTGACGGAACCCTGGATTTCGTGGCGCAAGTTGATTACGTCGAAGAGTCCCGCGTTGAGCGCCGCATCGTTCGAAGCGGTCCCGACGGCCGCTGGACCATGGACGCAAGCACCGCTGATGCATTTCGGCGCGGTCGGCAAATGTGGGGTGATCTGAATAATGATGGCCTGGTTGATGTGGTCTTTGGGCGCGTCGATGCGGCCACGCGCATCATCGGCGGCGGTATGTGGCTCGGCTGGGCGCAACAGACCGCGCCAGGTAGGTGGCGAAGTTGGACCTTTGCCGGTGTGGCTGAGCCGGGCGATGACGTGGTCTTGTGTGCCGACCTTGACCATGACGGTGACTTGGATTTGCTATTCACCAATGCAACCGGCAGCGGTGTGATGTGGAATCTTGGGCGCGCGGGTGCGGTGGAGCCCATCGCATGGGAGCGCCGAGAGATTCCCGGGACCCTGACGTCTGCGCGTGCCACGGCAGCGGATCTTGATAACGATGGCGACCTTGACTTGCTCTTGTGGTCCGCCGGCGGCGCAGCTGCGCACGTGTGGAAGAACGACCGCCTGTGGGCATGGTCGCGTGACCCGAGTTTGGGTGCATTTGAATCATCTGGACCGGGTGCAGTGGTGGTGTTCCGCCGCAACGAGGACGGACAGCCGGCCATCGCCACGTTGGTGGACGGATTCGGTGGCGGAACTCACCAAGCGATGCAGCTGTGGGAGTCATCGCAAGGCACGTGGACGGCCGGCCCTCGTACGGCGGTCAACAATGCACTGGCCCTTTGGGTGACGGAT
>CAMDUB010000064.1 GCA_945878575.1 Phycisphaera mikurensis NBRC 102666
TGATTCCGCAAACCCCGCCGCCACTGGCAAGGCTCGTAGCAGCGCGTGGTCACCGGCCGGCGAACTCTCACCGAGCACGGAGGGCGCCAGCCCGAGCGACTCCATCAGGTCAACGGCACGCGCGCGGCTTGGGTGCAGCAGCATGCGCCGTACTTCATTACCAATACGTTCGCGACTCACGCCGGTGAGGTCATGGGCAATGCGGCGTACAGCCGCTTCGGTACCGGGGTCGATGGTGAGAGCAAATCGTGCCGCAAAGCGCGCCGCACGCAATGCGCGCAGGCGATCTTCATGAAGGCGATCGTCAGCGCTGCCGATCGCACGCAGTATGCCAGCGGCAAGATCCGCGCGACCGCCAACGTGATCAATGATTTCACCGGTCTCCGGATCTTCAAAGAGTCCATTGATAGTGAAATCTCGACGCGCCGCATCTTCACGATCATCGCTGAAGCGCACCGCGTCGGGGCGACGACCATCCACGTACACCCCATCAGCGCGAAATGTTGCAACCTCTATCGAACGTCCTCCGTGACGCACTAGCATCACTCCGAAGGATTCACCCACACCCATGGCGCGAGGGAAAATCTGCCGAATTTCAGCGGGAATTGCGCTGGTTGCCACGTCAAAGTCCGCGGCCTCATGACCAAGGATGGAATCGCGAACGCAGCCTCCCGCGAAGAGCGCTCGGTGCCCTGCCTCGCGCAACTTGCGTGCCACCCAGGTAGCCGCGACGCGTGGCTCCAGCGGCGCGCGTGGCTCTAGCGGTGCATCGCTGGTCATGCGTCGTCTTCCCAATACGGGCGATCTGCAGGACCAGGTGGCGGGAACGCGCCGTGCGTGCGCTCACGTAGTTTCGCGCGGCAGCGCATGCGCAACTCTTCAATGCGCGAACGGAGATTCTCTAAGAACACATCCGGTCCTTCAGCCGACCACAGTTCCACTGTCTCTGACGAAATAGGTTCGCCAATCTCTGCCTGCAGCTTGCCGTGCAAGAATGGCCAGCGCCGCGACTTTGGCCAAATGTCATGCGCGCCCTCAATTGCCATTGGAACAATGGTTGCCTTGGCGCGACGCGCAAGTAGCGCAATACCAGGCTTGAATGCCTTGGTACGACCATCATCGTTGCGCGTTCCTTCCGGGAACATGAACACCGCGCGACCCATACCCAATTGCTTGATCGCCGTGCGTAACGCGCCAAGATCACCGGAGCCACGCTCAATTGGCACCGCGCCGTAACTACGAATCAGCATGGCGAAGGGGCGAAACCGAAACAAACTCTCTCGCGCAATGATGGTGTACGGACGCTCACGCGTGGCACTGCCGCACGCCGGCGGATCAAGCAAACTCTGATGATTGCTCACCACCAGAATGCCACCCTGGCGCGGCAATCGATCTTGCCCGGTACAGCGAAATCCCCAAATCAGGCGCAAGGTATAGAACACGATGAAGGCGCTGGCGCTGTACCACGCAACACTCACCGCACCGCGGCCGGGAGCGCGGCGCTGCGCCTGAAAGAGCGTGATCATGCCGTCTGCACCGCTCGTGACGGTGTGAGAAGGTCCGCTGGAACGGCGATGCGCGTGCGGCTCTCCAGTTCAAGCACTACTTGGTCAAGCGTCAGGCCGCTGGTGTCGATCCGCTGCGCGCCGGGTGCGCATACCAACGGGCCATCAACACGGGTTTCATCCAGGTGATCGCGCTGTTGAATGGCGCGCAATACTGCTTCGTAATCCGCGGGCCGACCCTGCGCACGCATTTGGTCAACACGACGGCGCGCGCGAACTTCGGGATGCGCATCTAAGTAGAAGCGAACCACCGCATCTGGAAACACCACTGACCCCTGATCGCGGCCTTCGGTGACTAAACGTGGATGCGCGCGGCCGATGACACGTTGCGCCTCCACCATGGCCGCTCGCAACGCGGGCTGGCGCGCTACCACGCTCACGGCAACATTGACATCTGCATCACGAATGCGCTCGGTGAGATCACGACCGCCAAGCAAGAGCCGCGGCGGGCGGAACGACCAATCGAAAGCCAGTCCTTCTTCGGCGATACGCGCGGCGAGCGCTTCGCCGTCATCGGCTTGCACGCCTTCATCAAGGGCAACCACCGCTGCGGCGCGGTACATGGCGCCGGTATCAAGCACCTCAAGACCAAGGCGTTGCGCAAGTTTCCAGGCAACCGAACTCTTTCCCGTGCCGGCCGGGCCGTCCATGGTGACGATCACGCCCGCTGGTGCGGTCACGGCGCCACCTCGGCCTCGCCCTCAGCTTCTTCCTCGTCCTCAATTTCCACCGGATCAATCTCAGCGGCAAAGAGGTCGCGGGCGAGTTCAATGTTGCCAATCGGATCAGCCTTGGCGGAGTAGTCGATACAGAGCGTGTTCTGGTAGCCAACGGTGCGAACCGCATCCAGGAGTTTGGCGAGATCCCACGCGTCATGCTTGCCAGTCTTTCCGAATCCTTTGATACTGGCTTCGACAGCCTGCGCATAAGGGGAAAGTTTGCGGAGCGTGCCTTCGGCGTCGCCTGAAGCCGCCGCATGTGCAAAGGTGGGCATGCTGCCAATCCGGAATCCACCGATCTTCTTGATGAGGTCGGCAATCTTCTGGGCATCGCCAGCCGGACCGGTGCCGGGGCGCAAGAGAAGGTGAGTGTCGAATCGATCGAGGGCCACTAAGGACCGCTTGATATTGGCCGCGTAGGCATCGAAGTTGGCGGCCGGAAGCGCGCTGAGTTCCACCGCAACGGCCGGTGCTCCAAGTTTGCTTGCGGCCATGCCGAGTCGCTCAATGCGCTGAATCGAATTGGGGCCGGCGTCCGGACCAAAGTCCAACGGTGCCTCGTCTACTAACACCAGAATTGGGCAGCGCGCACGGTCAGCGCGATCGCGCAGACGCTCGAGATCCTTGGCAACCATCCCGCGCAGCAGCGCCGTGTTGGCGTTGATTCCTTTCACGCCCAACTCTTCGGCCGCGAAGTCCGGAATTTCCATCGGCTCAAGGGCGCGCTTGGCACGCTTCACGTACTGCAGGGATCGGGAAGAAAGAGTGAGGAGCATGTGGTGGGGGGACGGCCAACGGGCCGCGAGTCGAAGTCTACACGCACGGCTATCATTCCCGCCTCGACGACGGATCCGCATGTGCGAATTCGCCCCGACCCACCGCATTCAGGAGAAGATTGATGTCTACCCCCGCCAACTGCCGGTTCAGCGCAACGCACGAGTGGTTCCGTCAGGAGACGGACGGGACGGTCACCATGGGCATCACCCAGCACGCGGCCGATGAACTCACCGACATCACCTTCGTGGAAATGAAGGCCGATGGAACGAAGATCACCGCAGGCGGAACGGTCGGCGAGGTGGAGAGTGTGAAGACCAGCAGCGAGATCTATGTTCCCTGCGCCGGAACGGTGGTGGCAAGTAATGAAGCCGCGCATAAGGATCCATCGCTCTTGAACAGTGATCCATACGGCAAGGGTTGGCTGGTGCGCCTCTCCGATTGCGACCTCTCCAAGGCCACCGACTTGATGGATGCGAAGACGTACGACGCAAAGAACGGACACTAACTCGTGCTGCGGGCCACGACCGACGATGCGCCAAACACCCCGAGCCCATGGCGCGCGAGTGATGGCAGATGAATAACGGCCCCGCCACACGTTCTGTTGGTACTCCGCCGCTGAATACAGCGGGCGAAGCATTTCTGTGCGCCCGCGCGGTACGGAAGACCTATCGAACCGGCGAGCGCCCGGTGGAAGCGCTGCGCGGCGCCAGTCTGGAGATCCGCGAACCAGGTTTCTATGGAATCATGGGCTCGTCAGGAAGCGGCAAGAGCACGCTTCTTTACCTATTGGCAGGGCTTGATCGCCCCGATTCCGGCGAGATTGAAGTTGCCGGCGCGCGCATCGATCAGATGAGTGAGCGAGAACTCACCCTGCACCGCCGCAAGCGCATCGGTGTGGTGTTTCAGCAGTACAACCTTCTTCCGACGCTGAACGCCATTGACAATGTCATGCTTCCGGGAATCCTGGACGGCGCAGCGCGCGGCCCGCTGGAGAAGCGTGCACGCGAACTACTGGGAACGCTCGGCCTTGCGGACCGTGCCACGCATCGACCCGAAGCGCTTTCCGGTGGCGAGCAACAGCGCGTTGCGATTGCGCGTGCGTTGCTCTTTGAACCATCAGTCTTGTTTGCTGATGAACCAACCGGCGCGCTTGATAGTGCCAATAGCGAACGCATGTGGAAGATGTTGGATGCGCTTGCGCATGAACGACAGATGGTGGTACTGATGGTGACGCACGAGCCCGCCGCGGCAGCGCACTGCAAACATGTGTTTGTCATTCGCGACGGTGTGGTCGCCGGCGGCTTCGACACGAAAGGCATGCATGCGAGCGACCTGGTGGTTCGCGCGTCAGGGCTTGGCAGCGAGACGCGGTAGAACCGCGCTCCTGGCCATTGCCGTTCTGCTTGCGAGCGCACTCGTGGCTGCGGTTGCCTGTGGGCTGGAATCGGCACGTGGCAATGCAGAAGCAAGCCTGCGGCGTTCGATCGGCGCTACCGACGCGCGCCTCGTCAATCGTTTCGGCGCCGCGTTCGACGCCACTGAAGCTGAGCGGGTTCGTGCGCTTCCAGAGATTGATGCCGTGGCAACGAGCCTTGGGGGCTCGCTGTCACTGATTCGCTCCGATGGCGGGCGCGACGAGGACGGCAAACCACGCCGCGTCGTTGCACAAACGCGCGGTCTTGAGGCAGGAACCGATGCTCGCTTCCGGATGCAAGAGATGCGGGTTGGACGCTTACCCACGCAGGCCGGTGAGATTGCGGTTGATCCGCTCACTGCCAAGGCGCTGGCATGTGCAGTCGGCGATCAATTACAAGTGCAGCGCTTCGGTGACCCGATTGCACTGACCGTGACTGGCATCATTGACCGCGCCGCACTGGGGGCGTTGCAGCGACCCTACGTAGTGGTTGATCGCGCCACGCTGGTTGATGCAAATGGCAGTGATCAAGTAACCACGGTCATGGTGGCGCTCAAGCCCGGAACCGATGTCAGCGCGTGGGTAGCGCTGCATGCGCCGGAATTTAAGGAGCCGTTGTCCCTGGAGCCAAGCGAGCTGTACACCAGCGGCTTCGACAAGCAAATGCTGGCGTTGCGGCTGGGATTTGTACTGATCAGCGCGATTGCATTTATGAGTTGCGCGTTCATTGTTGGCACCGGCATGACCACCGCCGTGGCGGAGCAGCAGAAAGAGCTGGCGATTGCACGCTGCGTTGGCGCCAGCCGCCGACAGGTCTTCATGAGCCAAGTGTGGGCGGGTGCAGCGCTGTGCGGCGCGGGGGGAATTGCTGGCGTTCCGCTGGGCGTGGCACTGTCCGCCCTGCTCTGTTGGTGGTTCCGCGAGTGGCTTTCCGACGGATTCTTCATGAGTTGGGCTGGCGTTGGACTGGCGATTAGCGGCAGCCTCATCGCCGGCATTGGCGGATCGTTGTGGCCCGCATGGCAAGCATCAAGTACCAGCCCACTGGCAGCGCTGGCGCCACGAGTACGCGCCCCACGACGCGCCGGCATTGTGTGGCTTGGCGTTGTGGGTCTCGCTTGCCTTGCGGCGCAAGTGGCGCTCTTACTTGTGCCGGAAGGAACCGCGCGGTTCTGGACGTACTCATTGCTAGGGATCCCGCTACTGCACGCGGGATGGTTCATGCTTTCAGTGCCAGCACTTTGGGTGGT
The DNA here is from genome assembly GCA_945878575.1 of Phycisphaera mikurensis NBRC 102666. Lineage (GTDB taxonomy): Bacteria > Planctomycetota > Phycisphaerae > Phycisphaerales > SM1A02 > UBA966. The sequence goes on from CAMDUB010000064.1 coordinate 5,726, forward strand.
GGCCACTGTGCTCAGTGGCGGCATCGAGCGCGCTCTGCGCGTTCCGCGCGGATTGCTGTCCGGCGCCGTGCAGCAGGCCCCGTATCGATTGGGATTCACCGCAGGTGCACTCATGGTGGGCGTCTCCATCCTGACGAGTACCTGGACCAACGGCACCGCGGTAGTACGCGACATCAGTGAACGCGTGCGCATCTCCGATGGCTTTGTCTTCAAAGCGAACGGCATGACCGTCGCTGAGCAAGATCGAATCAAGGCGATACCGGGCGTGCAAGGAACCGTACCGATTGGCTATCTACCGCTCAAAGTGATCGGCGAAACCGTGTTTGGAGTGGAGGGCATTGGCACTCCAAACGTGGTGTGTATTGGGTTCCCGCCTGAGGAATTCCTGGCACTGAATCGACTTGATTGGATTCAAGGCTCCCCGGATAGCGCGCTACCGAAACTCAAGACCGGCGCCGGAATTCTGGTGGCGAAGGAGTTCTTGGTAGCGCGTGGCAAGAAACCAGGCGACCACATTCGCCTTGGTGGCGGCAAGACTGAGAAGGATTACGAAATTGTTGGCGTGGTTGGCGCAGCCGGCCTTGATGTAGCAGTGCAGTTCTTTGGCATTCGCAGCGTCTACACAGAGAACGCGGTGAGTTGCGTCTTCATGGACTTTGACGAAGTGGCGCGCAGTTTCGGCAGCCGCGAAGCATTCATCCTGCAAGTTGATATTGATGATGCCAGCCCACCCGAACTGGACGCGCAACTTGGTGACGCGGTGACGGATCGTGTACCGGGGGCAGTATTTGCAAGCGGCAGAGCGATCCGCAAGACCATTCTGCAAGTGGGCGATCGCATCCTGATGATCACCAGTTCCATCGCGTTTGCCGCGCTGGCACTTGCGTGCTTTGGTGTTGGAAATGTGGTTGCCGCCAACATCGGTGCGCGCACCTTTGAATTTGGGGTATTGCGTGCCACCGGCGCAACTCCTGGACTCTTGGCACGACTAGTACTCGGCGAAGTGCTGCTCCTCACGATTGCTGGTGCAGGTATCGGAACGGCGCTTGGACTCCATTTAGCGCGCATGGGCGTCTTCTGGCACAAAGAACTTGGCGGGCAGGAAATTGCCTTTGAACCGCCGCTCACTCCGCTAGCCATCGGCTGGGCGGTTCTGCTAGTGATGACCATTGCCAGCGCCATGCCCGCCGTGCGCGCGCTGATGAAGCGCTCCGTGCGAGAATTGGTCAGCTAACTGCAACGTGCCAGCGTGCGCAATAGCCGGTCCAAAAATAAAGATCGCGGCGTGACTGTGATGAACGAGTTCATCACGGTCACGCCGCGCATTACCCAATTGCATTCAAGCAGTACTTAATTACTTAGCAGCGGCTGGGGCAGCAGGCGGCGTTGGCAATGTGGTTGCTGCACCGGCGATGGCATCTTCAAGCAGTTTGGTTGCTGCGGTCGCCTTGGTTTGGACTGTATCTGCGTCCTTCTTTGCCTTGGCAAGCAGTGGCTTCACCGACTTGATTCCATCAGCAGTGAGGTCGTTGGCAAGCAACACATGGATGTCGGACATGTCAGCCACAAAGGCCTCGTAGGAGGTCTTGACTTCACCCATCGAAGTGCGGATCGCGGTGATACGGGCCGTGAACGAATCGCGGCGGGCTGCGGCAGCCGTACGCGCTGCTTCACTCTTCAGAAGATCCGCTTCCTTCTGCCATGTATCGGTGTACGTCTGTGCCTTGGCTGTCAGCGATGCCCAACGATCGCGCACCTGGTCTGCCGTCTTTTCGAGCGTGCTGAGTGACTTGGAGAACGATTCATAACTTGCCTTCAAGTCGGGGGTGGCACCGATCGCCTCGGCGGCGGCCAATGCCCCGGTGACCTCGGTACTGCCGCGCGTCAGCATGTCCTTGGTGTCCGACATGCTGGCGGTCGCGGTGTCGATCCGCTTGGGACCAGCTGCTTCACATGCGAGGAAGGCCATAGACAAGCTTGCCACGACAAACGAATTGAGAATAGCGCGTTTCATAAGAGAGATGCTTTCGGAAAGACCACGGTCTCGGTGTCGACCTTCGACACCGAGACCGTGGAGTTTAGAAAGCGTAGCCCAATTCAATCAAGAATGTGGGCAAGTAGAGCGGTGCTTCGATTCAATCCGCCCAAATACGTACTTCAAGCTCAAGGCCTGAAGCGGAGACGAGTTCAACTTGCCACATTGGCCTTCCGCTCTCTTCCTCCAGTTCGACCGCGTGAACGGTCGAGCCTGGATTACTGGCAACGGCCTGTGAAACGGCAAGGGTGGCACTCATCTCGACCAAGCCAATGACGGAAATGGAATCTTCATACTTGTCCCGCTGACCAGCGGTGGGAGTCCAACTGCGGGGTGTACCTACGATGACCCCGGTCGTGGCATTCACAACCACTTCCACCAGTTTGTCGTCCGCGGCGTTCCACTGCAGTCCTTTGACAACCGAAATTCCTGACTCGAAGTCAGACTCGGCTTCAAGAAGAGGAAGACTGTTTGAGGCGACGATGGCATCCAACGCGGAGTTGAACGTCGCGGCTGTGGCGGAGTCATCGCCGTTGCTATCTCCGTCCTCGTCGGCATCATCTGATCCATCGTCGTCATCGAAGCTGCTGTCGTCAGAGTCGTTGTAGTCGTCGCCAGAGAAGGAAACGTCATCGAAACTTGCTTCAAACTTGAAATTGCCAAGAGATGTGCCGAAGAGCGACACGCCCATGCCTTCAGCTTCATGCCCGGCGAAGCGGGTTTCCAGACCAGTCAGTGACACCAGTGGCGTCGTGGATCCGTCGAGCTGCACGTCAAGCGACACAGCGCCGCCGAAACTCGTCCAAACAAGTTTGAAGTCGTGCACGCCGGTCGCGAGGGTCGCCGTGTCGGTCTCCACTACTAAGCCAGCCACTCGAACTGAAGCAGTCAGGGTGCGCTCCGTCTTGGTCTGCGTCACCACCAAGTTCACGCCATCGGTCCAGCCCGACGCCATATTGAATGTTCCGAAGCCGAGAGCCATGCCACTGGTGGCGCTCTGCGAAGTCTTTTTCGGGCGACTGCTCTTGAGTTCATGCTCAAACTCCATGACAAAGCTGTCCGTCCAATCCACGGACCACGTCGATTGGTACGCAGCCGAGCCGCCCTTGCCCTTCTTGCTGTCGATACGAATCTTCCCGGCACTCTCGGAAATGCCGCACTTCGACTTTCCTGATCCCGAATATGTGCGGGACTCCGTCTCAGACCAAAGAGAATCATCACGGGTGCCGTCGTTGCCATCATCGTTCCGACGCTCGGCGTAGCAGGGATTTACAGACACAACCGCACAAACGACGCACAGCAGGGTTCGATCAAGACGCATACGGGCTCCTTCGAAATGATTGACATGGGGACCAAGCGATTCGGTACTGCTCCGACCGCTACAGGTATACGAAGAATAAGAGCCTGCCCGTTCGCGTCAAGTTCCCAAATCGTGAGAATCACCAACAAAACCTTGTAGTCCGAGATTCAACAGCCTCCCCTTTACCCCGTACGGACGTGGCTGCGAGGCTGCCTGGTCACTGGCTGGATTGCCCCCCCATAACCACGGCTGCAAGCTGCTGCCGACCAGAAACGCCGAACTTCTTGTAGCAATGCGACGCAAGCGTGGCAACCGTGGCGCGGCTGATTTTGAGGGATGTACCGATGGCTGCCAAGGACTGACCCTTCATCAACCCCTCCAGCACCTGACTTTCACGATTGGTCAGCCGCGCAGCGGCAACCGCCCCGGGGCTACGGTCCGCGAATGAGTCATTCTTGATGCATTCCCCATGGACTAAACAAATGATGCTCGTTTACTGCGCGATATCCAGGCCAACATCAAGACAAGCGGCAGAGTGCGTCAATGCCCCGATCGAAATTCGGTCAACACCTGTTGCTGCGATGGCGGCAACGCTTTCAAGATGCACGCCACCTGACGCTTCGAGGAGCACACCCGGAGCCGCGGCATCACGCATGCCGACTGCTTCCGCCAGTTGCCCGAGCGTCATGTTGTCCAAGAGCACCATGTCGACCGTGTTCTTGGGGAGACTCAGCATGGCTTGCAACTGCTCGAGCGTGTCACACTCCACCTCAACAAAGCGCAGTGGCGTGCGGGAACGCGCTGCGGCTGCCGCGCTAGCCACGCGCGTGGCCATATCGATGGGGCTGAGTCCGGCCACATGATTGTCCTTGATGAGCATGGCGTCAAAGAGCCCAATGCGATGGTTGGTTCCGCCACCGCACCGCACCGCCCACTTCTCCAGCAT
>CAMDUB010000065.1 GCA_945878575.1 Phycisphaera mikurensis NBRC 102666
CAACGCCACGATCATCACAACGAAGTACGGCGATGCCGCGCCGCGCCAGCGCGTCGGCCAGAACCAAGAACGGCTTGTGTCCCATGAGTGACTCGTCGCGATCTTGCGGACCGCTGCCCGAAACAAGCAGTACCGCTGGCACGGGATGATCCTTGGACGCACCATCCGGAAGAAACAGCGTTCCCTCCAAGGTGTGGCCCAGCGGGTGCTTGACGCGTTGTGAAAGCACGGCGTATGGGAACGGCGGCTTGGGCTCCTGCGGACGAACGACCGCTCCGGGCGCAGGAAGCGGCGTGCCGGCGGTGTGCGGCCGGAACACCAGCGGACCCTTGAATGCGGCTTGGCTGAACTCGCCGCGCAAATCCGCGCCCTCTTCACGAAGGTTGATCGTGGCGTTTCCCGGAACAGGTAGCCGGATGGTGAACACTCCATCAACGCTGCGCGTCACGAAGAGTGAAAGCGCCGCGATCTTCTGCGCGGGAATATCGATTGCTCCGGCCCATCGGTCTGCGCCGTTGGGCGCGATGGTGAGTCCCATCACCAGCGTCTGCCCGCCCGCCTCCAACTGTCCCGCCCAAGTACGGGCATCCTTCGCACCCACCGCCTCGATGGTTCGCTCAAGATGCAAGGGCATTTCGATTGCCTGCGGCGACCCGGGTGGCGTGGCAATGAGAACCCCATCAAGTGCATCGCCCGCGCGCGTCACGTCAAAGCGAATGCTGCCGACCATGGCGCTGAAACTTCCAGTGAGATGTCCATCCTTCTCAGCAAGGCCATTGATTGATTCGCCAAGCGATCCAAACGCTGGCAGTGCGCCCTGCGCGGTGAGCTTCCCATTGCTGGTTTCCACGCCAAGCACCACGTCGACGGGTCGTGCACCGGTCGTGGAACCCATCCACAGTCCATCAAAGGCATTGGCGCTGGCGGCTGACGGGGCAGCCTGGAGCAGCGAGTGCGAAGCGTGTACTGCCGGCTCCCCGAGAACGAACGTTGCGGTAACGCAGACCGCCGTCAGTCGAAAAATCAACGTCTGTTGCATGGCTATGCCCTCAAGTGCTGCTGATGCTGCTGAAGTTGAACGGTGACGCTGTGGCGCTCACGCCCGAACAGGCGCAGGAACATCCACTGCAATGCCATCGGCCCAGAGTGATTCCAGGTCGTAGTACGCGCGCTGATCAGGCTCAAAGAGGTGGACCACCACATCAACAAAGTCCACCACGATCCACGTGGTACCGGTGTCGCGGTCCGAACGGAACGGCGGCTGATTGGTTGCCTTGCCCAGATCTTCAAGTGCCTGCGCCACACTCTTCATCTGCCGATCGGAAGTACCGCTGGCAATGATGATGTAATCACAGACTTGGCTGATGCCGCGCAGGTCTGAGACCGTGACGTTGGTGCACTTGTCCAGGATGCACGCGCGCGCCAAATCGATGGCGAATGCGCGGACCGCAGCCGGGTCACCCTTGGACTTGGTTCTAATCATGATGAATGCTCGCCAAAGTGCTGGCCACACTGCTCGCCAACATGTTCGCCAGTGGCAACGCTCACGCGCCGCGACCGCCGCTGCGACCACCGCCGCCGCCGCTGCCGCCTTCACGGCTGCCACCGGAACGTGAGCCGGCACCTGAACGGCCGCCACTCGTGCGCGCAGCTGGTGCTGCAGAAGGCGAACCTGGACGGGAGCCGGGACGACCGAGCAACGGACGCGGACCAGCGCGACGAATCGCTGCGCGACGCTTGATCTCGGAAGGCTTCTCGTAATACTGGCGGCGCTTCACTTCTTTCGTCAGCCCGTCTTTTTCACAGAGCTTCTTGAAGCGGCGGACCATCTGCTCGACGGTTTCGCCTCCACGCGCCTTGACCTTAATTGCCATATCGAGAAAGCCTTTCGTTCTGTTCGTACCCCGCGCGTCGGACATCGCGTCCGCACTGGGGAACGGGGCATTAGACCCGTTTTCGCTAGGAAACACAATCCCCCCTTCCATCAGAACATAGGATGTCCGATAAGGGGCACCGATCACCACCGCCCCGCTGCGCTCATGCTCATCGTCGATGCCTACAACGTTCTGCATGTCACCGGCATTTTGCCGCCGGAATTGGCTGGTTTGGATGCTCCAGACCTTGCCGACTTAGTGGCTGCTAGCCGCTGGGGGCGCCACCAGGCGGTCATTCTGTGCGATGGAACGCGCCCCAAGGAGATGCGCTCCGTGGAACGCGGCCTGGTCCGCGTGACCTACGCAGGCGGCGGACGAAGCGCGGACGCGGCGATTGAAGCGATGGTGAATGAGAGTTCCCACCCGCGCCGCATCACCGTGGTCTCCAACGATCGCGCCGTGCAACGCTCCGGCAAGCGACGCGGTGCCAAGATATTGGGCGCCGATGAATTCCTGCGACAATTAGCCACCGACGCCGCTCGCGCCCCGCGCAGCAAACGCAGCCTTGCCAAGCGCGAGCATGGGCCCTTGACCGGGAAACAGGTCGACGCGTGGTTGCGCTACTTTGGCATCGATCCAACGGAGTAATGAGTCATGATGAAACATCCACCGATTGAACACCCTGCAAGTGCACTGAACTTTGACCATCCGCCACAAGCGCCTATGGGTGCCTTCACGCGTTGGTACGAAGCAGCGCACGAGGCCACCACCGTTCCAAATCCAAACGCGATGAGTCTTGCAACCATTGACCCGGATGGCAAGCCGAGCGTGCGCGTGGTGTTGTGCCGCGGGTTCGACGCGCGCGGCGTCGTCTTCTATACCAACCGCGATAGCCGCAAAGGTGAAGCGTTACGCGCACACCCACGCGCGTGCGTGAACTTTCATTGGGATCAACTTGATCGGCAAGTCCGCATTGAAGGATCGGTAGCGCACACCACCGAAGCCGAAAGCGACGCGTATTGGAATAGTCGCCCGCGCGAGAATCGCGTCAATGCGTGTGCCAGTCAGCAGAGTCGCCCGATCGGGACGCGCGCCGCGCTTGAGGCAGCGGTGCAGGAATTCGAAACGCGCTTTGCTGGTCAAGACATTCCACGGCCAGCACATTGGGGTGGATTCCGAATTGCGCCAGAACGCATCGAATTCTGGCAAGGTCACAAACATCGGCTGCATGACCGGATGATCTACCTCCGGCAAGAAGATGGTTCGTATGTGACCACGCGACTTTGCCCATGAATCCACTGAACACTGATGATGCGGGGGCCAGTGATGCGCACGCAAGTGCTGCCGGACAGACGCCGCACTCCACCGAGGCAGTGATGCCCGCATGCGTGACGGTGCCACGCTGGAGATGGCGCGTCTGGGTGCATCCAGCGTCATGGATGGCTGGGATATTCACCCTAGTTGTTCTCGGCATTCTGGCTGCGGTGGTAGTTGGTGCGTGTGTCGCGGTCAGTTTCATCGCGGCACCAAACGCTTCCATTTCTCAGTGGAGCACTGGCCAACAGGTGACCATCATTGTCACCGATCTGGCCATTGCCGCTGGTGGCTTCGGTCTTGCGGCGCCCTTGCTTCGAAGGGCTGCCGCCATGGCTGCGCGCAGCTTTGAAGCAAACATTCCCGCTTCAGAACCTGCACGGGGATTCATGGTCGCTGAACTGCAGGAATCAGGTCCGCCCCGCGATAACTGGACGAAAGCAAAGACCCAACGATGGATCAGGAAAGTGCGCAGTGGAAGTGATACACGCGCCTATCTATCGCCACGGATTGCCGATCGCGTGGCACAATTTGAGCGCACCGATCGACCGCTTGAACCTGAACAGATTGATAGCGGCATGGCAAGTGGCGGCCGTCGGTTAGTCATCTATGCCATCATTTGTGGGTTTGCCGTGTGGCGCTTCGGACCTTTCAGCCCGATCATGATCGGCTTCGGCATTGGCGCCATATTGCTCTTGATCCGCCTGATCCGAAGGCGCGCGCTGTTTACACCGGTGATGGTTGGGCAAGGATGGATCCAGCATGGCGTGGTGCGCTGGACAGTTGAGGATTCTGTCATCTTCGCCGACGGTTGGCTGAACTCGCGCGTGCGCGTCATTGGGCCGCACGGGGTGCTCACCATGAACGTGAATACAAAGCGAGGCCAGAACTTGGAATGCCTGTGGATGCGATGGATGCATCCGCACCCAAATCTCACGCAGCAGGCGTTTGACGCGTGAATTGAGCACAGGTCCATTGACCAAGGACTGAAACACACGCCGCTTTCCTGCGCCTACTATTCCACCCATGTCGGACTCGCAGCAAACCCCTGATCAGATCAACCACGGCGATGAGCCGGGTCATCACGTCACCTTTGCCGAAGGTCTTCAGCTAGGCGGTCGACCACTCGGATGGATTCTGGGAACCCTTGGCGTCATGATCTGGATCATTTGGGAGGCGCCCAAGTCGGGTAACTCACCGTGGCCGGCCATTCGTTGGGCTGTCACTGACGTGATCGTGCTGGCGTGGATCGTCCCGACGTACTTGGTGCCGGTGCCGTCCGCTGCGCGCGCATGGAAATGGGCTGCGGCGTTGACGGCTGCTGTTGCGCTCCTGATTTCGATCCGTTGAGCGAACCACCAGCGTCCGCAAGGAAGAGCGTCTGTAGTCGTTCACCGCGGGTTCGTACTGCAACGTGCCCAATCGGCCAATCGTCGGTCGTCTCCACCAAGACGAATGACCGACCGTTCGGTCGCACCAAGCGGTCACCCTCGCGCACGGGAATGGCAGCTGCGGCAAGCATGTGCTGATGATCGGCGTCGCGCACCAAGTGAACTTCGCACAATCCAACACTGCGCGTCAGCGCCACTAACAGCACTGCACGCGTGTCACAGTCGCCAGTGGCCGTTGCCAGGCACCACAGCGGCATGGAAAGCCCAAAGCGGTGCTTGGTGTCACCGGGATCGGGCGCGTTGCCGTATTTCAATTGCTGGATGAAACTCACAAACGCACCAAATTCATCGCGCAAACCACTCGCGCCGCGGCGGCGTGCCTCGGCAAGAATCGACCGGGCCAGCGGGCGAACATCATCCAGGCTTGCAGACACCATCCATTCATAATTCGGCGAAAGTACATCGCCTTCTTGTGTGCGCCGACGCTGCACTCCGTGCAACGCAAGTACGCCGTCAAGCGAAGCGCGCTTACTGATGAGTTCAGCATCGTCGCCGTAGCGAATCACTGCATGATCGATCTCATAGCCAAATGCACGCTCCATAGCGAGCGCACGAGTGACGTCAATGTCACCGCGCACGGCGAGTACGCGTCCCTTTGATCCAGGTTTCACTACGCGCGTATCACCATCCCAGCGGACGATCGGAACAGTATTGACGTCCTCCCATGTCCAACGCCGTTGTTCAACGTCGGCAGAGAGCGACGCGAGCGCTCCCAAGTCAGGTCCGTGCGCGCCGGGCACCAACCATGCATCACGCTCATTGATGTTTCCACGGCACGTTGGAAGTCGTACTGGTCCACTCGGTGGTGGAATGCCAACAGGAGCGCAAGTCTGCGCTGCAGTGGCGCGCCGAATGAACCCATCGGCAAGTATTCGAACCGCTGGTTCACGTCGCCACGCAAAAACTCCAATCGCGATGGCTGCGATGACCAGCGCTAACGCCCACAGCGCGCGTTCGATCCGAGTGGTTGCTGACTTCATGCCCCACCAACATCGGCTCGCCGCGCCCATGCCTTGAGCACTGTTTCCTGTGTCCGGAAATAACAGCCGCTTGCGCCCGTAGGAGCAAGATCCGTTATTCATCCCTACTGAAATTCGCTGCTATTCGCCGCTGTCAGCGTGTGCCGGGCGCCGCTGCTGCCACTTTGGACGTTCGCGCTGCGGGACAAATCCACCAAGAACGCGCACGCGACCAACGCCCTCGAGTGTGGTTGCCAACTTAGAGAGCAGCGCTCGCTCTGGCACCACATGCAGTGAGTTGGAGTGCATCAATACATTGCGTCCGTTCACTTGCACGCGAATATTGACGTCCACCGGCCTGCCGTGCAGCGCAACAATCGTGCCCGATGCTTGCCGCAGAATTCCGCTCACCATCTGCAATGCCGAAGTCACTTGCCGTGACTCCGGATTATCACCATCGACAGTGATTTCAATGCGTGTTGCCAGATGTTGTGCGGCGTCTTCCATGGGAATGACTCGATCAACCACCAACTGCGGCGAACCGCGCGAGTGATCAAGCCGGGCCACCATCAGCACCACGCCATCCTGTTGCATTTGCTCACCGAACGTAGCGAAGGTCTGCGCAAACAACACGCCCTCAATCGCCGTTGCTTGATCGGCAATGGTGAACATCGCCATGCGCTGTCCAGCGCTCTTGCCAGACTTGGCAACCACCGCGCGCACGCGCGTCAACATGCCACCCACCACGACGGATGCATCTTGACCCATCTGCGAAATCTTCTCTACAGATCCCGAGCAGAATGTGGCAATTTCATCCTTGTATTGATCAAGTGGGTGCCCACTGACATGGAAGCCCAGCGCCTCTTTCTCATAGGCAAGTGCTTGCATCCGTTCCCACGGAGCGGTCTTGCGAAGCGTGGTCACCACCGCTGCACCAGCGGCACCAGCCGGCGCGCCAACTTCAAAGTCGCCAAAGAAAGTCATCTGCCCAACGCGGCGATCTTCGTTCTTGGTCTGTCCGCTGCGAATGGCGTCCTCAATGGTTGCAACCAACGCCGCGCGTGATTCCACGCCGTGCAACCCATCGAATGCACCGCCCTTGATCAGCGCTTCAATGGTGGCGCGATTCACGGAGCGCAGGTCGACGCGATCGCAAAACTCAAAGAGGTCCTTGAAGCGACCGCCCTTCTTGCGTTCCGCAATGATGGCCACAATGGCACTCTCGCCGGAACCCTTGATGGCCTTGAGACCAAAGCGCACGTGTCCATGACAGTTGTCGTGGGGCTCTTGATCCACGTAGACCACCGAGAAGTCCGCGTCGGAAAGATTGACATCGGGCGGACGAACCTCAACCCCAACGTGCGGACACGAATCGGTGCTATCCGGGAATACCGTGCGCCTGCATTCGTCCAGATAGACCGCCCAATCTTCCACCTTCTGTGCCTGGCTTTCAAAGGTCAGCACCGCAGCCATGAAGTGATTTGGGAACCACGTCTTGAGATACGCGGTTTGGTAGGCAACAATGGCGTAACCCGTGGAATGGCTCTTATTAAAGCCGTATCCAGCGAATTTCACGATGAGATCAAAGAGCTCATTGGCGCGCGTTTCAGTCAGTCCGCGTTCCGCGGAACCATGCACAAACTCCGTGCGCGTGGCAGAGATCATCTTCTCATTCTTCTTGCTGATCGCCTTAATCAGCGCGTACGCCTGACGGAGTGGAATACCTCCAAGTAGATGCACCACCTGCATCACCTGCTCCTGATAGACCATGATTCCATACGTCTCCGCCAAGAGCGGATCGACCGCCTCGTGCACCAGCGGGACAATATGTCGGCCGTGCTTGCGCGCGTTGTAATCCGGAATCAAACTCATCGGACCCGGGCGGAACAGTGCATTGGCAGCAATCAAGTCCTCGAGCCGGTCGGGCTGCATGTCTGCAAGCAGTCGACGCATGCCGCCCGATTCAAACTGGAATACGCCACCAGTTTCTGCACGGCGGAACAGTCCAAGGACGCGCTGGTCATCAAGCTGAATACGATCGAGATCCAAGGGATGCGGACCGCCATCGCTGCGTGCACGTCCGGTGGCATGCCAAATTGCATCGTCAGACATGGAGTCACGAATCAACTTCTTCGCCAGCTCAATAGTTGACAGCGTGCGCAAACCCAGGAAGTCCATCTTCAGCAGACCGGCCTTCTCACACAATGGGCCTTCCCATTGTGTCACTACTTCTTCACCGCCGCCGGTTGGTCGGCACAACGGCACAATGGTGTCGAGCGGTTGCGTAGCGATGACCACGCCCGCTGCGTGAATCCCCTGCGTTCGCGCGTGGTTTTCAAGCTCTTTGGCCGCGTCCACCACGCGCCGTACCTGCTCATCGGCGTCGTACGCTTCTTTGAACTGCGGGCTCAAGGCAAAGGCCTTGTCAAAGGTCATGTCCGGCGCTTCGGGCACCAGATTGGCGATGCGCTGCCCTTCCGCGGGCAGCAAACCAAACACACGCGCCACGTCCTTGATGGCATTCTTAGCCTTCAGTCGACCAAACGTAGCGATCTGCGCAACGTGCCCATACTTCTGCCGCACATGCTGAATGACCGCCGCGCGACCATTCTGGCATAGGTCAATATCAATATCGGGAAGTTCACTGCGATCCGGATCAGTGAAGCGCTCAAACAGAAGACCGTAACGAACCGGACACGCGTTGGAAAGTCCCAGCACGTAGCCAACCATGGTGCCCACGCCCGAACCGCGCGCCGTCGCTGGAATGCCATGCTGACGAGCCCAGTTGACAAAGTCCCACACAATCAGGAAGTACGCGCTGATTGCTTTATCAGAAAGCACCTTCAGCTCACGCTCGCAACGTGCGCGAACGACCGGCGTGATGCCATCAACACCGTAGCGCCAAATCAGGCCAGCTTCGGCAAGATCACGCAGCGCACGGTCGCAGTCGGCGCGCAGGGTTGCTTCGGTGACGTCGGCATCTTTGGTGCTGTCAAACGGAAACAGTTCGATGGTCTGGCAATACCCCTTGAACCACTCAGTGAGATCGCCATCTTTCGCCGGGTCGTACGTGGGCTTCTTGCCGCCATGACGAATGCGCACCACCGGCGCGTACTTCATGTCCTTGGGCAGCGTGACATTGCATCGATCCGCAATGCGAATGGTGTTGGCAAGTGCTTCACGCTCTGCATCGTCCTCTGCAAAGAGTGCATGCATTTCCGCTGGACTCTTGACATAGAGCTCTTCTGGGTAGCGCAATCGATCCGGCGCATCCTTGGTGCGAGCCATGGAGATGCAGCACAGGGTGTCATGCGCGTCGTGATCTTCCTTGCGCAGAAAGTGCGCGTCGTTGTCACACACCAGTGGAAGACCCAACTTCTTGGCAATTTTCTTCAGCAGCGGATTGATGCGCTCTTGATCCTCAACGTGGCGCTGCAACTCAATGTAGAAGCGCGGCTCGCCGTTCGCGTCTGGCCCGAAGTTCTCTGCGTGCCAGCGCGCTTCGTCTAACGCTGCCTCCCAGTGCTTGGACTGGTTGCTCTTGACGAATTGATCAAGGTGAAACGCGATGCTTGACCCAAGGTGGCCATTGATGGCAATCAGCCCGCGATTGAATTCTGCAAGCGTCGATTTATCCATTCGCGGCTTGTAATAAAAGCCGTTCAGAAATGCGTCGCTGGAAAGTTTCAGGAGATTGCGCCAGCCATCAAGGTCTTGCGCAAGCAGTACCAGATGAAAGCCACCATCAACAACGCCCGTATGGGTGCGGTCGCGGCGATCGCCTGGCGCCACGTATGCCTCGATACCAAGGATCGGCTTGATGCCTTGCTCGCGGGCCTCAAGATAAAACTCCAGCGCACCAAACAGATTGCCGTGATCCGTCACCGCAACGGAATCCATACCCAGCGCTTTGACGCGAGCAACCAGCTTCTTGATGCGATTACCGCCGTCAAGCAGGGAGTACTCACTGTGCAAATGCAAGTGCACAAACTTTGGCGAACCGTCATCCGTAGATGCGGTTCGAGTGGCTTCCATGCCGGAATTGGCGCGTACGTCTGTCATCGACTTCCTGTCTGAGGATGTGCATCGTAGATGGCACTGCGATACGATTCCCCGCCGACATGGAAACTCGCACGATCGTTGTGAAAAACATTGAAATCGGACCTGGCTCCGGCGCGGGGACGGGAGGCGGCACGGGCGGTGGCGGCGGCGGCCGCAATCCCCTGGCAGGGCTGGTGCGACTGGTGTTTCGGGTCGTGCTGGTGGTGCTGGCCTTAGCGATCGTGATTCCGTTGGTGGTCCTTGGTGTGGG
>CAMDUB010000066.1 GCA_945878575.1 Phycisphaera mikurensis NBRC 102666
ATCGTCGGCGGCACGTGGTGGTACGCGCGCACTGAAGCGGGTCGTATCACTCTTGATACGCTCAAGCTCCGGATGCCGGTCTTGGGGCATATGTTCCGATGCCTGTACTTGGTACGTTTCTCAAGCACCATGGCCACCCTACTTTCGGCTGGCGTTTCACTTATTGATGTAGTGCGGATCTGCCGGGAAGTAACCGGCAATGTGCACTACACCAAGTTGTGGATTCTTCTTGAGGATCGCATCAGTAAAGGGCAAGAGATTGCGCCTACCTTCCGTGAGTTCGACTTCGTCCCGCGCAATGTCGTGGCAATGATTGCCAGCGGAGAGAAATCTGGTCGACTTTCTGAGGTGCTGGAACACGCTGCAACTGCTGCCGAAGACGATCTGGATATCGCGGTCAAATCAACCACCAGCATGGTGGAGCCGATCATGATTGTCGGCATGGGTTTGGTGGTTGGCGGAATTGCTTCGGCGATGCTGCTACCGATCTTCAATATGTCGAAGAACATGCGCCCCGGCCACTGAATCTGCGCTTTCAAAGCCATCCACTCACCGCAAGCACGCTCAGTGCACGCGAATACGAATGCGAGTCTTCGCATCGTCAGGCAGTACCGTCAAGCGCGCCTCACCGGTGGACTGTCGTGTTCCGTGCTCAATCAATAATGGCTTTCCGGCAGCATCACTGGCCACCAGAACAATGTCCTTCGCTTGCCACGCCCCGGCGCTCTTGACGAAGGGCAACGCTACGTACCACGTACCGCCCGTAAATTGCTGATCATTGGGCACACTCATCCGAAGCGTTGCGCCACGCGGCAATGCTCCAACGTCCAACGTGAAGAGCCGCGGCAGGCTTTCGACCGCTGCAGCTGGCTCCATGTTGATGGCCACAATGGGCGTGTCTGCACCCACCCATGAGGCGCGCGCGGTCTGCCACCCTTCCAAGGTCACCTCCACAGCGTGCGGAGCGTCTGTTGCCGGTATCAGGATGACCGCAGGGGTACGACCACGCGCAATTCCATCGACAGTGACCGATGCGCCAAGTGGCGCGCTGATCACTTGAAACTGCGACATGCGAGCGCTGGGCGCGGGAGCGTTTGATGATGATCCGGACACCCCGGATGATCCGGATGCCCCCGGCGACCCGTCCGCTCCGAGACTTCCTGGAGGTGGAGGAGCAGTGTTCGCCGCACTGTTTCCAGATGCCATGCCACTCACCATTTCAATCCATGTGCGAGCGCGCGTCACCAAGGCGCGCACATCGATCAACCCAAACGACATAGCGAGGGCGAGACAAACCGCGCACACGAGCAGAAATCCACCGATCCACGCACCGCGGCGCGGCGCGCGTGCCGACCGCGACGTCTTGACATCACTTCCATCAATGCGCACCACCCCACCAGCACCAACCGCGATACGCGGGCGCTCTGCTTCCGGCTGCAAACCAACGTGACGACTGCGGGTACTGTCGGTGCCTACTGGAGCAACAGCGGAAGCACGCGACCCATTCACCACCCAACCACGAAGGCGCAGCACTAAGGCACGCGCGTCATCAGGGCGCTGCGATTTTTTTCGGCTCAGCCCATCCATGACAATCGCGGCCAATTGATCGTCAAGGCGCGGATTGCATTCGCGCACATCCGCCGGCTCCGTCTCGCACACCAGTCGCGCGGCCTCATGCACTGGCAAGCCGCGCAAATCATGCGGCTGCACACCTGTGAGTAACTCATACAACACGGCACACAGGGCATACACATCGGTGCGCGCATCAATGCCGCGCGGATCAGCAATGAATTGCTCTGGGCTCATGTATTGCATGGTGCCCACCAATTGCCCAGTTTCAGTACGAATAGTCACCGCTGCATTATCAACAGCGATGGCGCGCGCCACGCCAAAGTCAATGACTTTCACACGTCCATGGCGATCAACAAGAATATTCGGCGGCTTGATATCACGATGGACATACCCCTCGCGATGCGCAAATGCAACGGCATCGCACGCTTGTAGAAACGCGTCAACCGTTTCGCGTGTTCCAAGTCGCTCAAGGAATACGTAATCGGAAATAGTCTGAACCCCTTCGACATACTCCATCACGATGTAAGGGATATCGACATCTGCATCCTGCTCAATTCCAGTGCGAAACACTGTCGCGATGCCGGGATGACGCAGCTTTTCCATCATGCGTCCCTCGCGGTCAAATCGCTTACGGACATCTTCATCGCGAAGCGTGCGCAGCAATACTTTCAGCGCCACTCGTGTTCCGGACGTGACATCGGTACCCAGGTAGACACGACCCATACCGCCCGAACCAATCACGCGTTCAATTTTGACGCCGCCCAGTTCTTTCCCAATGTATGGGTCCATATCGCGCGCCGCATCGATCGGCAGCGCCCCGCCAACACCGTCGCCGCCGACATTCAAAGCGGCAAGATCTTCCTTCGCCATGGCAATGGTGACGCCCGCGGGCGGAATCTCATCCGCCGCTGGCTCAATCTTGGAAGGCGTCCATGCACGCGTCGGGTCCGATGCCAACGCGTTGTCAACCGCTCGCCGCGTTTCTGGATCAAGCCGGAATCCATCCAAGAACGCACGCCGCTCTGCCGTTGGCAAGCGCCGCGCCGCCTCGGCAAGTTCCGCGATCCGGGCTCGGTCTGCGTTCATCTGCACCCAAGTGTACGGCGAAAACAGCCGTCTGCGGTGTTATTGGGACAAGGCCACGCCCGGAGTCGAGTGCCGTCATGGAACTGTAAGGATCCGACGGCAGCCATGCCGAAGAAGGGGGTATGCCAAAGGGTGCCCTCTTCGCTGTCATGTTCGCCGCGATCTACCTGCTTCTGCGCGGAGCGGGAATCATCAACGATGGACCGTTCGTAGTGTGGTCGCAAGCCGCGCTGTTTGGGATCTTCCTCATCGGGTCCGGTGTTAGCGTCCGCGCTGGCAACGCCTTGTGGGCTGCGATCTTTGCGGCGCTCGCCATCGGCTGGAACCCATGGGTGAAGTTGAGCGCTTGGCATCAGCCGCTGCCATGGGACAAGTGGGCAACCGCCATGTCACTTCTCTGTGGCGCCACCGCTGGTGCCTTCGTGGTCCGTTACTGGGGCCGCGGCGAGACGGCCTGACCGTCACCGGCTAGATCAAAGACGTACGCGCCACCCGGCTCAAGGCCGAGGTTGGTGTTCTTGGTACGGCCGACCACAACGATCGGCCAATCGACCGCAACATCGTTGCCGAAAGTTCGTTGCGCACACGGCGCTGCGGGCATCAGACGCTTGCTGTTGACCCATTGGCCATTGCGCTCTTCAAACACCAACGCCATGCCTGGGGTGGCATCACCAATTTCATCAACTCCTCGCGCGCTGGTATCGCCAAGCACGATGTGACCCTTGGAAATTGCCATGGAGAACCCATAGGCACGGCCGGGAACAATTCCGGTCTGCGGAACGAGCTCTTGCCGCAGCGTCCATGCGCCATCGATTCGTGCAAAGAGCCAAACGCGCGATGAAGCCTGCCAGTCATTGGGTGCCATGCCACGCACAATGAGCAGATCACCTTCCACCGCGACACCCAGACCAAAGCACTGCATATCCGTCACCGATGCACCCAAGATTTCCGCTTCCGGCATCCACTGCCCGGATATACGACGGTACACATGAACGCGCGCGGTTCCGGAGATCGGCATGACGGCTGACTGGCGCGGTGGAATGGTGGCTGGTCGACCGATTGCTAGGACATCGCCGTCAACATCAAGCGACGAACCAAACCACATTGCCTCTGTGGGTACGCCATTCGCACCACTCGGCGCCCGCACAAATCCATCAAGATTCCAAATGCCCTGCCGATTCGAATAGATGAATGTCTTCGGATCACCCTCGCGATTGGCGCCTACGGCTTCGAGGTTGAAGCGCATGTCGGTGGCACTGATCGCCAAGGTTGCGCCGTCGCTTGCAAACCATGAGCCGAAGGTAGCGAGGTCCGCACCCGCTGGTAACGCGACGGTGGCCACTTCTGTCACTTGCCCATCACGCGGCGTCAGCACGCGCAGCGAAGTACCAAGTCCATTGCGATTCACCGCGGTGAAGAGGAACGGACCGCCGCGCTCGAGGCGTTGAAATCCGTAGTCCCCGGGCATGGCATCCGACAATTGTGAAAGAGTCAGGTTTGCTTTCCATGCTCCGTCCGGCGCACGGTCCCACATGCAAATCTGTCCGAACGATCCAGCCGACATGGCACGCTCTGGTCCCGTTGCAAAGACCCGAGTACCGATGACCGCCACGCGATATCCCCAGGTCGGGGAGATGGTCGGGACCGGCGCACTGAGTACGGCGGTCTCGGTGAGCGGCGCCAGTGCAACCAGCGCGGACCCAGGACTGGAATTAGCGGCAGGTGCGGAAACCAACCGCGGCGCGTCACTGGTGGTCGGGGCAAGTAGCGGAGGTGCCGGTTGCCCAGAAACACCCTGCATTCCGTACGCGGGCAGGACAACCATGGACGATGCGCACGCTGCAATCACGACAATATTCATTGGATGATCCATCGAATCAAGGGGTTTAAGAGTGACGAGCGTGCGGGCGACCCGGCACCCGTAGTCCACAGAACGCATGTGCGCATGCCTCGACGAGAACTTGCTCGCTGGGGAGATTGTGCTTGCCACCTTCGTCGCGCGGAGAAATAATCGTGCAGCCAATAGCGTGCAATGACTGGAGGTTGGCCACCAGAATTGAGTTGTGCATTGATCCGTGCATGGTGGGCGCAAAGAGCACCGCCGCGCTGCCGCGCTCCATGCGACCAATCGCACTTGCCAATGCTGCAGTGACTGGCGTGTCGGCAATTCCGTGAGCGCATTTGCCGATCACGCTGTAAGTGGCGGGGGCAATCAGATACAAGTCAAACGGCGCAGCATCCGAAAGATGTTCCGCGTCCGCGGTGAGTTCTACAACGACCGGCCGCGTGCATGACCACTCAAGGGCTTCGCGCGCAACGTAGCGAAGCGCCTCGGTGGTTGCGAATGCGGTGACCTCAGCACCTTGACGGCGCAAGGCTCGAGCCAGCAGCGGAGCCTTCATTGCCGCGATGCCCCCGGTCACCAAGAGCGCCACGCGAGCGCCTTCAAGGGAACTACCCTCGCGGCGAACTTCGTGATCTCCAAGATCGCTCGGAGTGGGGGCAGGAAATTGAAATCCTTCTTCTGACATGGCTCACCAATCCTAGCCGAATACCCCGATATCCTTGGTACTCCCGTGAGCGACACTACCCCTGATGAACTCCCCGATGACGCGCCATGGTGGCGCCGCAACCGCGAACTCCTGGAGCCGGCGGTGGCGGCGACCGCCCTGCTCGCGGGATGGTTGCTACAGCGAAACGAAGCGCCGCTGGCCGCATGGGGCATGCTCTATGCCATCAGTTACATCGTGGCTGGCTGGTCGGCGTTTGCTGAGGGATTGCGCGAACTACGCCGCGGGCATCTTGATGTGGACTTCCTCATGGCGGTGGCCGCCTTGGGTGCTGCCGCAATCGGTGAGTACGCCGAAGGCGCCATGCTCCTGGTGCTCTTTTCACTCGGGCACGGGCTGGAGCACTACGCCATGGGCCAGGCGCGCAAGGCGATACGGTCGCTCGGACGACTCACGCCCAAGACCGCATGGGTCCGCAGAGGAAATGAATTCACTGAAGTAGCCGTCGCAAGCATTGCGCTGGGAGATCTGGTGCGGGTTCGACCCGCAGAGCGTGTAGCGATGGATGGAACGGTCGCTGCCGGTGCAAGCAGTATTGACCAAAGCCCGATTACCGGCGAGAGTATTCCAGTTGAAAAGGGAACCGGCGACGATGTATTTGCCGGCACGCTGAATGGCGATGGCTTGCTGGAAGTGAAAGTCACGCGTATTGCTGCCGATTCCACCGTTACTCGCATGATCCGCATGGTGGAAGAAGCGCAAGGTCAGAAGTCCACCACGCAGCGGTATGCAGAGCGATTTACCCGTGTCTATGTTCCGGCCGTGATTGGTTCAACGGTGGTGATGGCCATTCTGCCGCCCGTCGTCGGATGGCTTCCATGGAGCGATGCGTTCCTGCGAGCGATGACGCTCTTAGTTGGAGCCTCTCCCTGCGCACTCGCCATCAGCACTCCCGCTGCAGTGCTCGCCGGCGTCGCTCGTGCAGCCCGACACGGCATCTTGATCAAGGGTGGCGCGCATCTTGAATCACTCGGCGCCATCAATTGCTTTGCTATGGACAAGACCGGAACGTTGACCGTGGGACGCCCCGCGCTGCGCCGGGTGATTACCTTTACAGGAGCCGACGAAGCACGCGTCCTGCGTACCGCCGCCGCCATTGAAGATCATTCCACGCATCCGCTAGCGAGCGCGATTGTTGGCGCAGCGCGGTCGCGCGGTATCACCTTTGCGGCGGCTACCGACGCGCAGGCGATCCGCGGCAAGGGCATGACGGGCATGGTGGATGGCGAGCGCATTCATCTGGGGGCGCTCCGACTCTTTACTGGCGACGAGGCCGGACGTGACGCCAGTGCACCACCGCGCGCGACCGCCGAAGCATCGTCGGCGATTGCCTCGTTGGAGGCAGAAGCGTGCACGGTCATGTTGGTTGCCGCGGATGGCAAGTTCCTTGGCGCCATCGGGTTGATTGATGGACCGCGCCCAGAAGCTGCCGAGGCGATCGCTGAACTTCACGTGCTGGGAGTCAAGCCAGTGGTGATGCTCACTGGCGACAACGAGGCGGTGGCCCAAGCAGTGGCTCGATTGGTGGGCATTGATGAAGTGCGCGCGGCACTCATGCCAGAGAACAAAATTGACGCCGTGCGCGAACTGCAATCCCGGTACGGCGCACTTGCCATGGTGGGCGATGGCGTCAATGATGCCCCGGCACTGGCGGCTGCTACCGTTGGAATTGCCATGGGGAAATCGGGCACCGATGTTGCACTCGAAGCTGCCGATATTGCACTGATGTCTGACGATCTCATGCGCCTGCCGTTTGCTGTTGGGATCAGCCGAGCATCGCGATCCATTGTCCGCCAGAATGTCTTCATCTCCATGGGAATGGTCTTTACGTTGATCCCCTTAGCAATCCTAGGAATCATTCCTATCTGGCTTGCCGTCATCATGCATGAGGGATCGACCGTGTCGGTTGTGCTGAATAGCCTGCGGCTCCTTGGCTATAAGTTGCCGCCGCGACCAACCGCTACGCCGTAACGCGGATCCCGATATCCCGTAGCGCGGCTCAAGTATCCGCTTGAGTAGTCATTGGCATACTGATACCACCACGCCATACTTCCGCGCGGTGCGGTTGGGCCATTGGATGCCGCTGCCGCGCGCGTGCGCTCATCTTGCGCACGCCGGTTTGCATCGCGCGCGTCACGGAGGCGCGCTTCCTCCGCGCGTTCGGCGCGGCGGGCTTCATCCGCGCTGGACCGCGCCGCTGCTTGGCGTGCACGCCATTCTGCTTCTTGCGAATCAATGCGGCGCTGATCGGCGGCACCCTGCTGCCGTGCTGCGTCGGACTGTTCGCGGGCATTGCGCTCGGCGGTTGCCGCGTTATCACGAGCGAGCTGCGCGGCCGTTCGCGCATTTGCCCATTGATTCCAGTACGGATTCCAGTGGCGCCACCACGATCGCCAATCTGACCACCATGATGGATTGCGCCAACCCCAACCGCATGCACTGGTCCAGCCCGGGCACCAACCCCATCCGATCCATCCGCCCACAAGGACATCCGGATCAAGCGCCGGCTGTGTGTCCTGATCAGCGTCCTCAGTAGGCGGCGCAAACGTGCCGGTGTTCATATCGAAGGTCAGCGGAAGATCGAACGTCTGCGGCTGCGGCATCCATCCGTTGTCAGCGAGCGCTATGCCTGGCTGGTCGTAGCCGTTCCCATAGACCACGGTGCCGTCATCGACAAACGTTCCCAAGTATGCGGGCACATAGGAGAACGTCACGCTGTCAGTGGTCGACCCAACAATGTCAACAGCAGTGGCTGCATAGAGCGGCGAAAATGCTTGGATCTGCGAAATGGCATCTGGCAGATCATCACACACTTGCCACGGTCCCTGTGGCGCGGCCGCGCTAAACCACACAGCGTTGTCGCAGCAGTAGTAGTACCGATCGCATTCAATCACTGGCTGCGAAGCGTTCACCGAACCGCGAAGCAGGGTGCCAGGAATGCCCTGCCAGAGAGGAGTGCCGCGCCACGTCACGCTGCACCGCGCTGCGGCACGGACGATCTGCACGGTGCGAGCCTCCTGCGCCGCCGCGACCGCCGCTACTGACTCCGGCGTCTGCGGAACACTCGCCTTCACATGATCAAACACCCGGCCGCCCGGCAGTAAACGAAATGCGGCTGGAACGTCCGCAGGCGCGACGCGGGTCCACGCGCCGTCCAGAGTGGGCGCAGAGAACCAGCGCCCGGATGCCAACGTCCACCATGACACGGGGCCCGCGGTACGCAGGAGCACCGCGCGCGAATTCGCCACCCACTGCACGCCGGGGGCAACCTCAGCCAGGAGTGGCTCGCCGTTCATGGCGATCAACACTGTTGGCTCGGTGACCACGATGACTGCAGGAAGTGCCGGAGGCATGGCGCCCGGCGCAGGCGCGGCGGCGGTCACTCCAGCGGGCGGCTTCGGCGCAGTTCCGATGGCAGCTATGACTGCGGCGGGCGGCGCAGCAACGGGACTGTAGCCCTGCGCAAGTTGCATGCTTCCCATCCAGTGACCATCGCCAAGTCGAACCACAAACGATCCGTCCTGCGCTTGCAGCACAAGGAACGGGGTATTGATCACCTGTCGCCAATTGGTATCGGCCAAGTTTTGGAACTGCGGATCACCGTCAATGGTGATGAGCATGGCGCGCTGGCGCTCCACGCGAAAGTTTGGGACAAAATCACCAAGGCCAGGCGTACCCGACGCTCGTGAATTCTCAATCTGCATGTCGTGCACCAACGCGCGCCGGGTGATGCAAAAGGCACGGGACGCTATTGCTTGCTGGATGGCATTAATGTCGTCCTGCGCCGCAATTACCCCAGCAAATGCAAGCGAATCAACTTGAAATGACCCAATCTCTAATTCACCATCGTCAGCCGCTGATACGGCCTGTGCTGACACCGTCATAACGCCAATATCCGCGGGAGAAATACTGGCCGCGCCGTTACGGATACGCGTGACTGCATGAGTCAGACCAACCATGTCGCCACCGTACGAATTGAATTGGGGAGCGTAAACAACAAAACTACGATCCCCAGCACTGACGGTTTGCGGCCATGAAGATTGCGCAGCTGCCGGCATACAAAGGCAAGCACCACATGCCATGGCGATCAACCGAACACGCATCCACAGCAAATGCAGCAATCTCATGGCTGCACCGCCGCCTGACTGGAACCCGCGCCCTTGACCCGCTCAAAGGATGTCACCATCAACTTGGATCGCGGAGCACAGGTGTCACGAACCAACTCAACGTCCATGGTCATGCTGCCGATGCGCACCTTGTACTGACCAATGTCATCAGCGCACATGGGTGACTCGCGACGCGTCTGCATAACCAAGGTTCCTTGCTCCGGGTCAAACGTAAAGGATCCCATCACCGGGCGCGGCTGCTCCTTGATGACGATCGAATACAAACCACTGCGCGAGAAGGTGATCGTCGTTCCGTTCGCGGCAGCACGCCAGTCGCCCACGACTGCTGCATCTGGCTCCTCCACCTTTGTCCGGCCCAAACAGCCAACGAGCAAGAGGGCGGAGATGACCACGAGTACTGGTTTCGCTTGGAACATCATTGCACGGTAGCGGAAAGTTGCGGTGCAAATCACCCGCTCCGCCACCGTTCCCCCCGCCCATGAATCCCTGCCTCATCATGCCATCGGCCGCGGCATCCATCGATCCCGATC